>NZ_PREX01000019.1 GCF_009935905.1 Alkalibacterium sp. MB6
GGCTGGCAAGCCTTTTTTGTTTGTTCAAGCTTCTAAGATTTTCGTTGCAATACTATCTACTTTTATATTGCCATAAACAACACCCCTATTATGACACCGCTTACTTTAAAAGTAAAGCATAAGACCTCCACCATGATAAAAAAACTGCACTAGCTTATGTAAGCCAATGCAGGTAGTTATTTACTTATTTGTATCGCTCTTCTAATTGACCCATCCAATACCCTAACAGTAAGCCAACGATAAATATAGCCGCTACACTTACATAATCCATTAATTGAAAACCTTGGTAAAGGATTCCGTCCGGAGCAATAATGACGGTTGAAGCAACAACGAAGCCGAGGATGAGATGAAAAACAGTCGCATAGGCCTTATCCATGAGTAAGCTCATGAGTTTTGAAAAGCTAAGGACGACGATAACCGCACCTATTGCCAAAGGAAAAATGATTGACCAGTCTAGCATTCGGATGCCTGCGGTTAACGGCTGGTATAGATGCAGATAAATGAGTATATTTGAAGGGCTTAAGCCAGGGACAATCATGCCGCTTGCAAAAATCCCTCCAGCTATTAGCCAGGATAGCGTCGTTTGAGGGACTTCGATATCAAGATGGTTATTGGCATAAATAAGGAGTGAAAAAGCTAAAACAGCTGTCGTCACGGCTATAACGATGTGACGCTTTTCTCTCCCCTCTTTGCCAGCTTCTCTGTACAAAGAAGGAAGGGTCCCAAATATAGCACCAATAAATCCCCAAAGTACATGGACAGGGAAATGAGTTAGACCATAATCAATCGGAGTTGCCAGAACGAACACACCAAAAAGGCCACCTAATCCGACAGGTAAAAAGTACAACACGTTTTTGGTGAAGTGTGTACGAATATCCGATAGAAACTCTATGATAGGTTCATACAGGCCGAAAATTGCAGCTAAAGCACCTCCACTTACCCCAGGTAAAATCGCACCCGATCCAATAAACATCCCTTTGATGAAGCGAACGAGCCAGTTAAAGGGACTCTTTATATTTGCTTTTTTGACGTTCACATTCTAAGCTCCTTCCAGCAGTGTCAAATGCTATTTTGTTTCTTATGAATCAGCTAAATAATTTCTCAAGTCAGTCACTCTATTTTTAGCATCCATTACGCCCAAATCATACATGGCTTGTAACTTGGAAGGGTCTCTCTCCAAACGACCAATCTCAATGGTTTTTGACGGTCTGATAACAAAAATATCGTTAGACTGTTCTAGTGCACTAATCGATTCAACGGTGTCGTTGTAATTGTTGTATCTGGTTTTTAGTCTCTCTTTGAAATGAGGGTACGATTTATACTGTAAATTAATTATGAACTCGTTGGCGGGGGTTTTTCGGTAAACGAGTGGTCGAGTTAAAATAACTAGTCGTTTATTAAAACCCAGTTCTTTTGCCTTTGCCACGGGTATGCTATCACTCACGCCACCGTCTAAATACTTCACCCCATTAATGGAGACTGGTTTAGATACAAAAGGCATCGACCCTGATGCTCTTAAATATTCCATCTGATCAAACGGATCAGTAATGAGTTGATATTCAGGTTCTCCTGTTTCCATATTTGTGATTGTGGCATAGAAATCGATGCCGGACTGCTTAAATGCCTCTTCGTCAAAGACATCTAACGAAAATGGAACGGTATAATAGGCGAATTCCTTATTAACCATATCACCTGTTTTAAGCAGACTTCTTAAACTGATATAGCGCTTGTCATTTATGTAGTTTAAATTGTACCGAAGCGCTCTTCCTTTTTGACGGGAGGCATAATTTATCCCAAATAAGGCACCTGCAGACACAGTGACCATCCCATCGACTTTAATCTCTTCGTCTAACAAGGTATCCAACACGCCAGCTGTATATAAACCGCGCATGCCGCCACCTTCTAAAACCATCCCTACTGACATTGAATCACTTTTCATTAACTTAATTCTTTATATACTCGCACAGTAAGTTGAATGTATTTTCTATGGCATCCACGTGTGTGCGTTCCATTCCGTGACTGCTTGATACGCCAGGACCAATTAAAGCAGCTTTAATATTTGCCCCTCCTGATAAGGCAGCAGACGCATCGCTACCGTACATTGGATATATGTCGACAGCAAAATTTAATTTCTCATTTTTTGCAAAGGTAATTAAGCGACTCGTCATCTCGTAGTCATAGGGTCCGGATGAGTCTTTCGCACAAATAGAGACATCGTATTCTGTACAAGCTAAATCTTCACCGATACAGCCCATATCAACGGCTAGGAGTTCTGTAATGTTTTCTGGTATCCAAGAGGCACCGTGTCCGACTTCTTCATAGGTTGAGAAGATGAACGTCATGTTAGTCGAAGGCGTTACTTCTTCTGCTTTGATTTGCTTCAGTAAACTAATCAAAATGGATACAGATGCTTTATCGTCTAAAAAGCGTGACTTTACAAAACCAGATTCTGTGACGACCACTTTTGGATCATAAGCGATGATGTCTCCATGCTGGATACCCAAGTTTTGAACGTCTTCTTTCGATTCAACACGTTCGTCTAATTTAACCACTAAGTTATCAATGTCGCGTCCTTTTGTGGAAGCATCTTTAAACACATGGATGGAAGGTGATTTTGACAAAATGGTACCAGTGTAGACTTTGCCGTCACGGGTAATGATATCACTGTACTCTCCGTCCAACGTTGGCGTGAGTGGTCCACCTAGTTTGGTTAAGGCTAATGTCCCGTTACTGTTTATGGAACGAACCATTAAGCCCAGTGTATCCACGTGAGCACTTAACCCTCTGGTTTGAGAGGCGTCTTTTCCTTCGACGTGAACCAGCAAATTCCCTTTTGGAGTCGTTTCTGATTTGAACCCCAATTCATCTACGGTTTCTTTTAAAAAGTGAATCGCATGATGAGTATAGCCAGTTGGACTATTGATTGATAGTAACTCTGTCAAAAACGATAGTGTCTCTTCTTTTTTAAACATACTTTGTCGTATGAACCCTTTTGTTCATACACTCCTTTTCTTTGATTGATGTAATGATTCCAATTCGTGGAGGAAATTCAAAATGAATTGTAATCAACAGCTGCTCATTACTTATGAAACGGTTGAATCTCTTCACTATTATATATCTTCGTCGCATTGTTAACCAGATAGTCTTTATATTCAGGTGAAAACTTCTTATCAATTATTCTTAATGCTTCAACCATGTTGTGTGGGCGTTTAACGTGATGGTGCGTATCTGATGCAATGACGTGTATCAAGTTTTCTTTCATCATTTTCTTCGCGGCACGTCTAATGCGTCTGGTGTAGCCGCCCGTAATAGAAGAAGCCGTTACTTGAGATAAGCAGCCCATATCAATTAATTCTCTTAACAAATCAATATTTTTAATAAATGGATTTTGACGTTCAGGATGAGCAATAATGGGAATCATTCCAGCATCGAGCATTTGCTTTAAATAAGAACGTGCGAAATCCGGGAATTCATTCCAGGAGAACTCAACTAAATAGTACTTTCCTTTTTGATCGAGTGGTAAGTAGTTTCCAGCTAAAATCTCTTCTGCGAACTCTTCATTCATTCGAATCTCCTGACTCGGTGATACAGTTAATGGTATACCGGCAGCTTCGATTTCCTTTTGAACCATCTCTGTTAATTTAATCACTTTATCTTTTTCATTAATAAACCAGTTTAGATTATGGTGAGGTGTCAAAACGGTATGTGTGATGCCTTCTTTCACCGCAGCACGAGCTAAGCGCAATGTTTCTTCTATTGAGTCTGCTCCATCGTCCACTTCTGGCAGTAAATGAGCATGTATATCAATCATCTAACTATCTCCTTTTTACTTTGTTTTAGAACAATTTCCTAATCTATAGTAACACATATATAGCTTACATTTACACAGTCGATATGCAACTTATACGTGCTGAATCAGTGAACGATTTTGCTCCATCAGAAAACTCCCTTGTCGTAACCAGCACAAGGGAGTTTGAATAATTTATTTAAATAAAACAAAGTCTATTGTTCTCACTCTGTTAATAGTCTTCGGCTTTAGTCCGTGGGTTTAAATCATAAGCTTTTTGAACCATAGCATGACGCTGTCCCAAATCTTTCGTCGACGACATCTCCCACACTTTCTGCTGCTCTTCTTTAACTTGTTCAATCATATCTTCTGGAATCACATTTCTGTAAGTGTCCGTTTCACCAAGAATCACTTTAATACCTGGTTCAATCACGTCCATCGGGTCATATTGTTCAAATGGGAAAGCAATCTCATCATAGTTAAATACCCGTGTAGACGGATCATCTTGCCAACTTTTCCACGTTTCCATCTCTCTGTCATTAAATCCTGTTAAATAAGGTCCTGGATTAATAGTCGCTACCTCGATATTGAATTCTTGTAATTCCTGGGCTAAGGTATTGGCCACTGCTTCTGTCGCAAACTTCGATGCTGAATAAGGTCCAGAGAATGGGTTAACCATCATACCCGATACAGACGACACAAAGACAATACGTCCTTTTTGTCTCTTAATCATTTGTTTTGAAAAGCCTTGAGTCAATAGAACAGGGCCGAACACATTCACATCAAACTGATTGGTTAAATTTGCTTCTGGAATATCAATCAGTGAGCCGCCTTCTTTTATAGCTGCGTTATTGACTAAGATATCAATATCCCATGCCCAAGCTTTTTCTCGGTCACTTGGATCAGTGACATCCAGTTTTTCAATTTGAATGGTCAGCCCTTTTTCTTCCGCTTCATTTTCCAATGCAGATACTTGAGACAACACCTCAGTTGTTGCAATGACACGTTTCCCTCGTTTGGCTAACTCAAAAGCAAAGCCTTTCCCAAATCCTGTCCCTGCTCCTGTAATTAAAATTGTTTCTGTACTCATCAAAAAGCCTCCCTTTTTATTTATGCTTCTTTCATTAGTGTACAAAAACCATTCACTATTTAAAAATATAAAGGCTTTTAGAGTATTTAATTAAATATAAAACCAAATAGTTAGTTAGGTGATTTCTTCTTAAGTATAATTAATCCCGTTCCTATTAATAAAGCAGCTCCTGAGATATAAAGGGCGGATAGCGACTCCTCTTCATATTGCATACTAAGATCAATCACACTACCTCCGACATTATCACTGACTTCGGTATTCACGATGCTTGACCAGAGAATCTCAAAATCATAAACCTCTATTTCTGAATCGGCGGGACTAAGTAAAACGGCTTCCATCTCTTCTGGCGTACCTTCTATTGCTAATTCACTAAGTGGCACGATGGCTTGAGGCTCTTGATTTTCAGTTAAAATGGCGGCGGGGAAATTGATGAGCTTCATGCCACCTACAAGATAGACGTCCTCCTCGATGGACATTTCAGACGTGTCGACTGCTCCCAACGTCTCTTCCACAGTAAAAGTCGGTTCAGTGGAGTAACCTACTCCGGAAATATGCCATTTGTTTTCAATTGATTTTAGGTAATTTAGCTCTTGCGTTGTCCATTCGAAAGACTCATCAATCGGATTGCCTTTACTGATTTCGACAAAGTATAAAGATTCATCTATCGGAATCTCGTAGTACCATATAACGGGCGCATCTGCTAATCTTTCTTCAACTGATTTTGATTCACTTATTTCTTCGAAAAAATAATCATCAATATAAACCTTGTAGGCCTCTTCAAGATTTATCCTAGACGCTGGATTCTCCAGGTGTGCCCCCGTATGTTCAAAATAGACAGCGCCTATTTCATCTTTCACTTGATTTTGAAAAGCCATAATATCTTCGACTTCTGGATCGTTTTTCAATTGTTGTACGTTAAGGTTAGTTTCTTCTGCATACACAGTCGTGCTTGGAATACTAAGATTTGTTGACATTATTAAGGCTATGCTTAGCTTGTTCATAGGAGCCAGCATTAGTTAAGTTATAGTCGCCTTTCATACTTTGCTACAAAAAATTGTACAAACTACAGTTTATGTGTGTAACTTCACAATCTTATGCAAATAACCCCCTCCGTTAACTAACTTAATGATATGCAAGCGCTATCGAACTATTGTGATAATCATAATCTATTTATATATATTTGTAAATGCATTTAACGCGTTTGTTTTTCATAAATTACTATGTTCTTTCATCGATTGAAAAATGCCTTTGTGGGCGCCATTCTTCATTTGATGCTCGTTTTAAATGTGTATAGGTCTGTGAGGCACTGTCGTTTTCACCAAACAAATCTGGCCCTTTACTCATACTGATAACTCCCAGTTCATAAAGAACCCAAGTCAAATATTTCTTGGCCCATTTCTGATCGGCCACTTGGTATAGTCGGCTGATGGCCAGAGCATCTTTATCTCTAAAAAGGTCATCCAGACTTCTGCCTTTTTGAAATTCGTTACGGACAAATGAGGTCAACGCATCCAAAAAAATCAATCGTTCGTCTTCTAGGATTGTTTCGCTTTTTCTCATCACTTTAAATACCGCAAGCAATTCAACTGTAGCTTGGTGTTTAGGCAAGGCATAAGTCTCCCAATCACTACTTTCTTCAACCTCTTCTATAGACGAGATGAAAAAGTTAAACTTAACTATATTCTCTTCGAAAACAATATCATTCTCTTTTAAATCTGGATCCACAAATAAATAGTGCCTCGCCCAAGGCTTTTCTTTTAATAATAATGTTAAAGCCGACATGAGTCCAATCCCTTCTTTTGCAAATATGCTCCTTTCTATTTTAGCAAGAAAGAGACTTGAATGGATACCCTTTTTAAGATTATGATATGAATAAAGAAAATTAGCTATTAAAGGACGTTATTACCATGTGTCTAGTGACATTTCAATACAAATTAAATGACGATTACCCTCTCATTCTTGTTCAAAACAGGGATGAGTTTTACGAACGCCCTAGTTTACCTTTGCATCAATGGGCTGATTTTCCTCATGTTCTTGCTGGTCGTGATAAAAAACATGGTGGTACCTGGTCAGGGGTTACTCTGTCAGGACGCTTTGCTTCTTTGACGAACCACCCGTTTACCGACTTTTCAAAAAATGGTGAGACCAAGTCCCGTGGCTTATTAGTCAAGGACTATTTAACAGATGATAGTCAACCGGAAGCAGTCTTAAACCAGTTGAAGGATCACCGGTTTGATTATGACAGCTATCATCTACTTTTTGGAACGATTGACAACCTTTATATGTACTCAAACGCCACAAACGACACGTCTCACTTCCAAGCGGGTACTCATGCGGTGAGTAACACCTATGACGAATTAAGCAACCACAAAAAAGACCGCTCTCGTCTTTTATTAACAGACTACCTAAGCAGGACGTCTGAACCACGGTTGGATGACTTAATTATTTTATTCAAAGATGATGTGCCGGTTGAGTCAATCAGCCATGTGCCGGACGGTTTAACTTATGATAACGCGATGAGTGCCTCCCCTATATTTATTAAAGGCAACGAGTTTGGAACGGTTAATACCACTGCCCTATTGGTTCACAAATCAGGACGGGTTACCATTAAAGAGGTTCGGTACAATCAGAACGGAGTAATGGAAGAAACAGAAGAATCGTTTAACTTAAAAACTCATTAGATTTTTATGTTGTTTAATGGTATTCTAATCTTATGTATTAAAAACCATTTAACTAGGAGAATGAGAATGCAATTTACGACAGGCGAACAAACAGCTGTAACGGTTTATCTTGTTTCAAACGGTCAAAGCTTGGATATGTTGAGTGAAGACGTTTCTTCATACGTGACGTCTACCTTAGATTTTAAAGGGAAATCAAATGAGGTCTTTACTAACTTAGGTCCAAACAGCGAGAATGTTGTATTGGTTGGCTTAGGTGACGAAACGAAGGTAACGAAAGATTCTATCGTCCATGCGGCCACCACTGCCACTAAAGAACTAAATAAAGTGAAAGTGACAGAAGCTTCTTTTAAAGTTCATTCTGTTGGAGATTTAAGTGAATCGGATGTGTTGAAGGGTATGGTTGAAGGTGCCTTGCATGCAGATTATACATTCGATACATACAAATCAGAAAAACAAACGAACAGCCTCAAACAAGTTAGCCTTTTAACAGAGGTAGATGACGCTTCGGAATTGATTGAAGAAGTCGTGACTTTACTTGATGGTGTGAATTTAACAAGAGATTTAGTCAATACCCCTGCTAATGACTTGTATCCTGAAACGCTCGCACAAAAAGTCCTTGATAAATTTGAAGGAACAGATGTTGACGTTCAGGTCTTTGACAAAGCACAACTAGAAGAGATGGGCGCAGACGCTTTACTTGCTGTTTCTCACGCATCTGTTAAAGAGCCTCGATTGATTGTTCTAAGTTACTTGCCATTAGGTGACAGTGAACCGGCAGTCTCTTTAGTCGGAAAAGGCGTGACGTATGATAGTGGTGGCTATGCAATTAAAACCGCTAAAGGCATGGCAGGCATGAAAACAGACATGGCCGGAGCAGCTTCCATGATTGGGACGATGTACGCCCTAGCGAATAATAAGGTGCAGAAAAATGCGGTGGCTGTGATTGCTGCGACAGAAAATATGATTGCTGGCGATGCAATGAAGAACGGTGACATTATCGGTTCTCTAAAAGGAACAACCATTGAAGTATTGAATACAGATGCTGAAGGCCGTTTAATTTTAGCTGATGCCTTGTATTATGCAGCAACTAAAGTGAATTCGTCATGCATCATCGACGCAGCTACGCTGACAGGTGCAGTCATTGCCGCTTTAGGTAAAAACATTACCGGTACAATGACAAACGATCAAGCTTTATTGGATGAATTCCAAGCAGTATCTAAATCTACCGGTGAAGACATGTGGCAACTACCGATTCACGATGATTTTAAACAACAAACCAAAGGTAAAATCAGTGATTTAGTTAATATTGCCGTTAACCCTTCAGGTGCTGGCACGATGTTTGCCGCTGCCTTCTTGGAGCACTTCGTTGAAGAAACACCTTGGATTCACTTGGATATTGCAGGAACCTCTTCTTCTGCCAAAGGAAATAAATACTTGCCAGACGGCGCTTCGGGTATTCCGGTTAAAACCTTGTATGAATTTGTAAAAGCTAAATAATAGCCAATAAAAAGACGTTCCTACCCAACTCACATAGGTAGGAACGTCTTATTTGCTATTTATTAATACAAATCATAGATTTCGTCGAACAAGTCTTTCTCTTTCTCGATTTGCGATTTGTTACCTATAACGGTAATCGTGCTTTCTTCCAGTACTTCTCTATACTGATCAGCTAGTGTGTTTAAGTCGTTTGCTTCAACTGCTAGAATCTCTTCTTTCAGGCGAACGATGTCTTGGCTAGTTAACCCGCGTTGTAAGCGTCCGAAAGCCGTCACCCCTTTACTTATGGCCGACTGAGGCTGTTCTAGTGGACTCAGTGTGCCAATAATATATTTCACGAGTTCAGATTCCGATAAGTCTAAGTTAGCAACAAACTCTGGCAGTTTATTGTAAACATCTAACGTTTTACTAATATTAGGGTCTCGGTAAGACGCTAGTTTAAAGCTTCCATTTCTGCCGTGGCGGTATAAGGAACCATAAGCGCCACCTTTCACACGGATTTCATTCCATAAGAATTCATAGCGGAAAACAGTCGATAAGAAGTTTGCCACACCATTATAGTCAAGAATCCCTTTAGCATCTGCGGCTTTCGCTACATAGTTAACGTCTTGGGCAGTAACGAAGGCTTCGTTTTGACGTTGGCCAGCTTCAATGACTGCGGACTCTTCCAATTCTTGACTTGGCAAGTCAGCAAAGACTCTCTCCAGTTTTTCTTTAACTAACTTACCACGATCCTGTGCACCCGTATAGACCACGTTCAATCGTTTTTTATTCATCAAGCGAGACAAAGTTAAGGCTAGTTCTTGACTGATTTTTGCAAAGTCATTGGACTGCAAGCCGTCACGCGTTTCTTTCAAATAATTAAATTGATCGATGCCGTCAGTTAATTCTTCTAATTTAGCAACAGATTTAATTTGGCTCAGCGCACGAACTGCAGCAATCGTATGTGCTCTAAAGTTAACTTTTTGCTCAAAGCTTGAAATGAATCGTTGAGTCAGTTTCAAAATATCAGACTGCTCATCAAATTGCGTATCCGTTACGATATCTTTCATTAAGGCCAGTAACTGATCTAATGAGTCCTCTAACGCTTTCCCTTGTAAGATAAAGTAAGGCTTCAATTCACCTTGAGTATCTTCATAAACAGAAACCGTTCCGTAAATGCCACCGGTATGCAAGTCAATTTGTCTTTGCAGCGTTGCGGAATCATAAGAGCTGACTCTCAATTCACTTAGTAAACTGCTTAAAAAGCTTAATTGTTTATAGTCTTCTGCTTCAAAATCTTTGATGTCAAAGTAAAGACCCACATAATCGATACCTGATGTGAATTGAGGGGTGTGATAGAAGGATGTCCCTTCTCCAAATGGCGACACTTCAATAGGGTAATCCTCTGTATCAGTTGTCATGTCTTCTCTCGTCAACGTCGGGATTTTAGCCAAGTCTTCTGGCTTATCCGGTGTTTCTTGACGTTTGATTAAAGCCTGTGTTTTAGACACAATCTCATTGATTTCATCTTCTGATAATGTTGCTTTGTATTCTTGTAATTTTTTATGCGTCTCTGCTTCTAAGCGGTCGTTTTTACCTGGTTCAGCTTTTAAAGCAATAGCGATACGCATAGGGTTATCCAGTAACTTCTCTTTAATGAGATTTTCAAAATACCCATCTTCTGCTAATCGAGCCAGTTCTTCCAAGTACTGTGAGAACGACAAGTTAACATAAGGACTCTTATCATATAACCACGTGCTGTATGCTGTTATTGCATAAATGACACCACGAGGGCTGTCTTCTGAAATAACAGACTCTTTTGTTTGGAAGGTAATTTTATTGATAGCTGCTTGAATTAACTCTTTGTCTAACCCTTTATTAACCAAGTCAGTCAGTGTATCGTTTACCACTTGTTTAAATTGATCCATTTTCTTAGCATCAGAGTATTTAGCCATAATCATAAAGGCAGTCGGGAAACCTATTTCATCTGAATCGCCATTAATGTCGCCACCGATTTCAGCATCCAGTAAGGCTTTTTTCAAAGGTGACTGGTTATTTCCGAATAGAATCTCTGCTAGTACTTTCAGACCATAACTATTTAGCGCATCATCGGGTTCAGCCACATGCCAGCCTAGTGCCAAATAATCTTTACCTTCAGGGTTATCCCCTTCAGTAATGGAGTACGTGTCTTCAAAGACCTCATCGGATGGTTGAGTCATCTCCACAGATAAATCAATATCAGCTTTTTCATTACCCACCCCTCCAAAATACTCTTCAAGAGCGTCAAAGGCTTCATTAATGTCTAAATCACCATATAAAACGGTCAATGACTGAGACGGGTGATAATATGTTTGGTGGAACTGAATAAATTCATCTTGAGTCAAAGATGGGATGGCTTTTGGATCTCCGCCTGATTCATAAGCGTAAATACTGTTTGGGTACAATTGGCTAGTTAAGTGATTATACACTTGTCTTTCCGGAGAAGCAGTCGCCCCTTTCATCTCATTGTATACAACACCTTTGTAAATGAGTTCGTCTTCAGGCGATTCCAAATGGTAGTGCCAGCCTTCTTGTTCAAGGATCTGCGGGTCGTTATATAATTTTGGTTTAAAGACAGCATCCAAATACACACCCATCAAATGTTTGAAGTCTTTTTGGTTGGTTGAAGCG
Source organism: Alkalibacterium sp. MB6 (assembly GCF_009935905.1). Taxonomy (GTDB): domain Bacteria; phylum Bacillota; class Bacilli; order Lactobacillales; family Carnobacteriaceae_A; genus Alkalibacterium. The sequence goes on from NZ_PREX01000019.1 coordinate 11,708, forward strand.
ACTGGGTAAATGGTTTTATCTGAAAAAGTCATGGCATTAACGAACGTATTTAATGACCCTTTAATCAGTTCCACAAAAGGTTCTTTTGAAGGGTATTTCTCTGAACCGTTTAACACAGAGTGCTCTAAGATATGAGCGATACCATTGTCGTTATAAGGTGGTGTCTTGAAGCCAATAGTAAAAGCCTTGTTTGAATCATCATTGGCTATGTATAAAACGTGAGCACCTGTTTCTTCGTGTTCATACATCGTACCAACGGATTGAATGTCTGGTAATGCTTGTGTTTCTATTTCTTTAAATGCCATTAATCACTCTACTCCTTCAATTGTTATGTTATTCTTATCTTTCTCATAAGAATCTTATCTTAAGACATCATACCATGAAAAGGAATTATAAAGGAAGGTATTCTCTTTTAAAAAAGTAGCAAAAGGAACAACACATAACATGCAAATGTGATGAAGACACTGAGCATCGTACCGATAACAAAGTATTCTGAAAAGTAAGGATCTTCAGCAATTAACTTATACCGGGCAAAGGCTTTGATGGATAGAATGGCTACGATTGACAGCAAACTACCGAATATAAACGAGAGTAAAATCAGCAGACGTTCCAAGTTACCAATCATCGCTCCTGCTCCTTTAAATCCCGACGCCGGCGAGTCTTCACGTCTAACACTAGACTCTTTTTTTATTTCTTTTGGGTCATATTGTAAACTAAACAGTCGAATCATGCGGTTAGCTGGACGCATTAACAGCAATAAGACAAGAACACCACTAATGAATAATTGGTAAGCATTTGGATACATAAATGGGGCTGAAAGCAATCCCTGGGAGCCAACCAAGTTAAGGCCTTCCAAGGACAAGAAACTGATAAATAAAGCAATAGCCGCTGATACGAGTAATAAAGCTATGTATTGATAGAAGTTACTACGACTTGTATCATTCAGAACAAAATGAGGGTTCCGTCTATAATATAAAAACCCTATAATCATGAGTGAGACAAAAATAACAATCAAGTACTCTAAAGGGTTTCTGACAGCACTAAGCCAATGGTCAATGATGATAATCCAAAGGACTTTAATCAATTGATGGAGTAAGAACAATAGAATCCCTTTATTCTTTGAATACAGCTGGTGCATGCTTTGGTTTGTGTTAGTCAATAAACTGTTATTTAAAAATCGATTGAGTCTAACTTTTAAAAACTGATCGTATACACTTACTCCAAGAACCACGAGTAAAAATAGTGCTGTCCAGTAGAAACTAAAGGAAGTCGCATTTAATAATAAAATAATTAGATAAACCAAGCTCGTTCCCCATAAATAATGGATGGACGGTTCATTAGTGTCACGAAATGAATCATCTTCATTAGTCGGTCGGCAATATAAATCTGCAAAAATATGGGCAATTAATGCTTCAATTAACATGGGCATGTCTCCATTCTTCAATTCTTTCAGCTAGCAATCGTCGGGATTGCGTGTATTGTTTGATATTAGTAGAAATGAGGCGCTTACTGATGGTTTGATTGCTGAACGATTTGCTTAACCCTTCATTTAATGCCAGACGAATGGCTTGATTATCTATTTCTTTGTAGCCAGAAGTCTTTAATACATAATAAGCTGTTTCTTTTTGCGTTGTTGTCCACCCATTACGAATGACGTTTTGAAGGCGGATAATACTATTGTAAAAGGAATCATCTTTTCCTGTTATCATTCGCTCATTTGACTGACCGTAATCATTTTGACCATGAATCCCTTCTATTGCTTCTCTGGCATGCCAGTAAGCGGGACCGTCTGAACCAATGCTTAAGCGTTTGTCTTGAATAGGTGTAGTCAATTCTCCTATCCCTATCCCCCATCTTAAAGTGGCTTCTTCTCCAGTTTCCTCTAAACTCAGCAGCTGAAGCCGTAGACTGATGAGGTCGACAAAATAGAAGGCTGTTTCGACGTCGGAAACAATGCCTTGGAATTCGTCTCCTAAAGTAATCGTTAAATTCGATTCCAGTCGACTGCTGTATTGGTCATTGATGTCGTTAATGATGTGAGCCAACACATTTTGAATAGCCGGTCGTTCTTTCATTTTCTTTGATGCAATCATATCGGCAATGATAGCCACTTTTAACTGGCTCATGTCTTTTCCCTCCTCTTCTTTATGTCTCTCATTAAAAATATAAACCATATTTAGTTGATTATCAAGTATCAACTAAATATGGTTTATTAAAAAAAGCTCTGTAAACCGAATATCGTTTACAGAGCCTTCCCATCAGCTAGTATAAGGAACTGTTTGAACAGTTACCGTAGAGGATCCTTTTGTGAGCTTGGCTACTGGACAGCGTTTTTCAGCTGCATCGATTAATCGCTCAGCTTCACTTAAATCCAGTTCCTCTATAGAAGCAGTGATTGTTACTTGGAAGTAATAACCCACTTCTTTGCTTTCGCGTCTCATTTCAACGTCAGCTGAAACTCGGCTCTTATAGGTATACCCTCTACCTCTTAATAATGACTGAATAGTGGCATTTAAACATGTTGTAATGGATAAACCAAAGAGCTCTTCAGGATTAGTCCCTGGGGTATCTTTTAATGGATTGCTCGTTACAACAGCCAATCCTCTATCCCCTTCAACATAAGCAACACCGTCTAGACCATCCGTATTATGAACAGTTGTTTTATAAAGATAATCAGTCAAACCAGTCACTCTTTTCTTAGGATTTGCGTTGAGAAACGTCTACTCCATCAATTTTAGCCAGTTCTGGAAGCAAAGCAGCCAAAATACGTCCACCATAAACAAAGGTATCCATCATTGGACTAACGTCTTCACCAGTGATACCTAAGTGGCGCATGATAATTTCGCCGTCTCCAGAAACGATGAAACGGTAGTATCCTGAACGCATCGCGTTGATTTCGTTTAACTCAGTAACGATTTCAGGCATTTTGTTACGGTCAGTCACGTATCCAATTTTATTGTAAGTGATTTGATAGTTCACTCTTGTTGCATCTGATTCATGAATAATGACACCACAAGCTACTGCTTTATCTTTCTGCACTCGTAAAGCTGTTTGGAAAATCAGCTGTTTTTGGGGTGTTTCTTCGCCATCTTTGTTGCGGATAGGCGCTTCGATTTCTCTTGTTTTAAATTGAATCTTTCTGTCTTGTGCTAAATATTTAAAGTTATCTGTAATAACGCTCATGTAAAATCCTCCATATAAGTAAATATAGTCGTTCATGCATCGCACGAATACAATTATAGCATAAACCGCTTACTAATTATAGGGTTCTCACAGAATTGTCATGACTTTATCAGGAAACCTTTAATGACAGTAAAAGAAAGGCTTGAAATCTTTAGAACGACTATTGGAAAAGGCTTCCACGAAGGGTATAATGAGCTTAAATTAATTGACTAGGAGGCTGCTCATTTGGGTAAAGGTATTCTATTGGTTATCGGTTTACTTTCATTAAACTTAGTGGCATGTACAAATCAAGATCAAAGCGACCTATTAGCCGAACAACAAGAAACGATAAACCAGCAAGAACAGCGTATAACCGATTTGGAAGAGACCGTATCGCAGCAAGAAGAATTGATCAATCAATTGACAATGCCCTTCTCCTATCTCGAACAGCTTTCTGAACAAGATAAACGACTAGCCACACTGTTTATAGAAGATAAAAAACAGGAACGTTTAGCTAACCTGTCACCTGAATCTGCCTTGCTACTTTACTTACATGGTTTTGCGACAGATGATGTGGAATTGATTCAAGCTCTGACGTACAACAATGGACAATTCGATGATTTAGAGACATTTTCTACTGTCCTATACGACGGGATGGCGGCATCGGATGTCAAAGAAGATGCCCTTACTTACCGATACTTTGACCAGCTGACAGTAAAAGAAGCCAGTGATGCAGAAGATGACCGATTGGTCGAAATAGGCGTTGAGCTTGGCTCTTCTCGCTATGTAACCGTCTACCAGTTAACCCATCAAGACAATAGGTGGAAAGTGAATCATCCAAATTTTTAACGGAAAGACAAACAAAAAAGCTGTACTCTCATAAAGAGAATACAGCTTTTCATTAGTCATCTTATTTGTTACGAACGCGCTCTGGAATACGAGCAGCTTTTCCGCGTAAGTTGCGTAGGTAGTACAATTTAGCACGACGTACACGACCTTGGCGAGTCACTTCAAGTTTTGCAACACGTGGTGAGTGAACTGGGAATGTACGCTCTACGCCTACACCGTTAGAAATCTTACGAACAGTATACATTTCGCTGATTCCTTGTCCACGACGTTTGATAACCACGCCTTCAAAAAGCTGAATACGCTCACGAGTGCCTTCTACGATACGAGCGTGAACTCTTACAGTATCTCCAGGACGGAAGTCAGGAAGATCTGAACGTAGTTGTTCGTTTGTGATAGCTTCGATTAATGGATTCATTTTATCTTCTCCTCTCGCGCAACACTCTTAGGTGCTTGTCCCAGCGGAATATTGCGTAATAAAAGTGGTTACCCACTCAAGTAAATACTTTACCATACATAAAAAAGACTGTAAAGGGTTTTTACTTGTTTCTTTTAAAAAAATCATGATTCGTCTTCATTAAAGTCCCTTTGCCATTCAGCAATCCACTCTTGTTCCTGCTTGGTTAATACTCTGCCTTCAAGCATATCGGGCCGTCTGAAGAACGTCCGTTTTAATGACTCTTTATGGCGCCACTCTTCAATCAGGCCGTGATTCCCACTCATGAGGACCTCGGGAACCTTCATGCCTTTATAATCAGCGGGTCGTGTATAATGAGGGTGTTCCAATAAGCCGCTTGAATGAGAATCTGTCTCGGCTGATACGGCATTTCCCAACACGCCTGGAAGTAATCGGACGGTAGCATCTACCATAACCATAGCGGCTAATTCCCCACCTGTTAAGACATAATCACCTAAAGAGACCTCATCAGTCACAAGGGACCTGACACGCTCGTCATAGCCTTCATAATGACCGCATAAAAAGATCAAGTGCTCTTCTTTTGAAAAGTCCTCAGCCATTTTTTGATTAAATGGTTTACCGGCCGGATCCATTAAAATGACTCGTTTTTTGGTAGATGGGTGTTGCTCTTCAATATGTGCCATCGCATCAAATAAAGGTTCAGGTTTAAGTAACATGCCTGCTCCCCCACCATAGGGCGTATCGTCGACCATTTGGTGTTTCCCTAGTCCAAATTGTCTAAAATTCACCCGGTTAAAGTCCAGCAAGCCTCTCTCAGCTGCCCGGTTCATAATGGAATGACCCATAGGCCCGTCAAACATTTCAGGGAAAAGAGTGACCACATCTATCTTCATTCGTCTAACCCTTCCATCATATGAATGGTGACACGCTTGTCGTCAACATCCACATCCAAAACAACTGATTCAATATAAGGAATGAGTAAATCTTTTTTGCCTTGTCGCTGAATCACCCACACATCATTGGCACCAGTCTCCAGCACTTCTTTTACTTTGCCAACTTCTTCTCCTGTGTCTTCTACTACTAAGGAGCCGATAATGTCAGAAATGAAGAACTCATTTTCAGGAAGTTCAATCATTTGCTCTTCATTGACGCGAAGCATGCCTCCAACAAAGTGTTCGACATCATTGATGGACGAATAACCTTCAAAGGTTAACAAGTCAAAAGACTTGTGGACACGGTGACTTTTGACGGTCAACTCGACTGATGTGCCATCTTCTCCAAACCAAGTCAATGGTTCACCTGTTTGGTAACGAACCTCTGGTAAATTAGTAATGGAAATGACTCTTACTTCACCTTTAAGCCCATGGGTATTCACAACTTTACCGACGTCAAAATATTCCATTCTTCTCATTCCTTTCTGAATCTCGCTTATTTTTGAATAAAAAAGGGATGAACTCGAAGAGTCACCCCATGTATGTGTTTAACTATAAGACCATTGTCAAAGGTAATGAAGTCACTCAAAACCTAGTCAACAATCGTTAGACGGACACGTTTCGATCCATCGTATTGAATGCTGTAGACAATCGCACGAATCGCTTTCGCAATGCGTCCTTTTTTGCCGATCACTCGGCCAACATCATCAGGATGCACAGACAACAAGTACTCATGAAACTCATCTGTGTCTTTCAAGTCAAGGGTGACTTCACCAGGATGACTGACTAACGGTTCAACAATCGTTCTGATTAATTCTCTCATTTCTTGATCAGTCATAATACCCATCCTTCTTTATTATACTAAGTATACAGAAGGAAGAAAAGAAAGGGGCATATGGCCTCTTCTTTTCTTCTTCAACGACTAATTAAATTAACCTTATTTGTTGTATTTTTCTTCGTGGAATCGAGTCATGATTCCTTGTTTAGATAGTAAGTTTCTTACAGTTTCAGATGGTTTTGCGCCATCTCTTAACCATTTCATGACTAACTCTTCATCAATTTTGACTTGAGCTGGTTCTGATACAGGGTTGTAAGTTCCCACCTGTTCGATAATACGTCCATCACGTGGCGAACGAGAATCTGCAACGACTAAACGGTAAAAAGGATTTCTTTTTGAACCCATACGTTTCATACGAATTTTAACTGCCATTTACTTGCACCTCCTGATAATTTTTAAAGATAAGATTTCTTTTCTAAGAAGAAATACCTTGAGTTGATGTCTTTCAAACTCACGATAATTATCATAACATGGAAAAAAAAGAATGTAAAGTGTTTTTTCTTTACAGAGGCGAAAAAAATTATGGTAAGATGAATGAACACATAGGAGGTTATGCGGCATGACTATAGAGGATCAAGATTTTATCATGCAACAAATTAAGTTGCTGGCAAAAGGAATTGGCGCCCTGCTTGATATTCAGTCCTTAAAAGAGTTACTCAAACTGGAATTTGCAGTAGACGATGACTTAACTGATCGAGACATTGAATCCATTATCTATACAGCCCGAGTTGAAGAACTAATCGAAAAGAATATCTTATCTGAAGAAGAATTAGAAGAGTATTTAGGTGTCAGCTCTAAACGAGTCGCTGATTTGAAAACCAATCAAGATTTACCTACAGAAGACGAACTTCAACAGTTAAAAGCCCTTGTAGAAGAGAAAGCGTACTGGATGGATTGAATGAAAAAGACGACCAGTCACCCGGTGAAGTGGATACCCCACTCATCTGGTCTCTGGTCGTCTTTTTCATCTTAATTATTTTTTCTTGCGGACGATTTTTTTCTTTTTCTTCTTATTGATTTTTTTAGACATGCTGTTCATGGCCATCTTGCCTAACTTGCCTTTAACGCCGCCGCCAAGCATATTTTCAAGTCCGCCCATATTCCCTTTAGACATTTTACTCATCATATCACGGGACTGCTTGAACTGTTTGATTAAACGGTTAACTTCAGCAATATCTCTAGCAGACCCTTTAGCAATACGTCGTCTGCGCTTTTGAGACAACAATTCGGGGTCTTCACGTTCTTCAGGAGTCATAGATAACACAATGGCCTTCATGTGTGCCATATCTTTAGGGTCCATTTCAAAATCATTAATACCCGGTACTTTGTTCATACCCGGAATCATTTTAATGATATCTTCCAGTGGTCCCATGTTTTGCATTTGATCCATCTGCTCAATGAAGTCGTTAAAGTCGTAGCGGTTTTCACGCATCTTCTCTGCCATTTCGGCCGCACGGTCTTCATCCACTTCTTGTTGCGCACGTTCAATCAGGGTAAGAATATCACCCATTCCCAAAATACGATTAGCCATTCGGTCTGGATAAAACGGCTCTAACGCATCCAGTTTCTCACCGGTACCGGTGAACTTAATTGGTTTTTGAGTAACGGAACGAATAGATAAAGCTGCACCCCCACGGGTATCGCCATCGAGTTTTGTCAGGATAACACTGGTAATATCTAATCTGTCGTTAAAGGAATCGGCAACGTTAACGGCATCTTGACCGGTCATGGCATCAACGACTAAGAAGATTTCATGAGGGTTGACAGCTGCTTTTACATCTTCTAGTTCATCCATTAACGTTTCGTCAATATGCAAACGACCGGCCGTATCAATGATGACCACGTCTCTGCCATCTTCAATGGCTTGTTGAATCCCTTTTTCAGCAATCTCAACGGGACTGACTTGGTCACCCATAGAGAATACCGGGATATCCAACTGCTCACCTAAGTTTTGAAGCTGATCAATCGCTGCTGGACGATAAATATCTGCTGCAACCATTAACGGTTTTTTCTTTTCGTGTTTTCTTAAATAATTGGCCAGTTTACCTGCAGTGGTCGTTTTACCTGCCCCTTGCAGACCTGTCATCATATAAATAGTTGGACCTTGACCAGGTTCAGCAAAGACAATCTTCTCCTGCTCGCCACCCATCAATTGAGTTAATTCATCGTTAACGATTTTGACAACTTGCTGACCACCATTTAAACTACCCAGTACTTCCTCACCAAGTGATTTATCTCGTACTGTTTTAACAAACTCACGGACGACTTTATAGTTAACGTCGGCTTCGAGTAATGCCATACGCACTTCACGCATCACATCTTTTACATCGGCCTCAGTTACTTTTCCTTTCTTTCTTAAACCGGAAAAAGCATCTTGCAATCGACCTGTTAACCCTTCAAAGGCCATACTTTCATTCCTCTCTCATTGAATCAAAATTAATACCATCAATCAATTCTTTTAGACGGCTGTCTTCTCCATAGTGTTCTTCTGCGTATTGGCGCAAAGCCTTCACAGCAACTTTTCTTTTTTCGAACTCTTCTACCAGCCGAAGTTTCTTTTCATAATCTAATAAAATCACTTCAGAGCGTTTAATGTTATCATAAATGGCTTGACGACTGACTGAATAATCTTCAGCAATCTCACCTAACGAATAGTCGTCTCCATAATAAAGCTCCATGTACTCTTGCTGTTTAGGAGTTAAAAGTGGACGGTAAAAAGCAAATAAATGGTTCATACGCAACGTTTTTTCTAATTCCAATTTAGTCATCCACCTTTATATTTATATTATACTGTTTGTTGAATCAATTCTTTGAACAATCCGTAAGCGAATTTCTCAGTGTCAAATGGATGCAAGTCATCCATTGTTTCACCTAGTCCAACGAATTTAACAGGAATACCTAACTCTTTCCCAATTGCCAAAACAATCCCACCTTTAGCTGTTCCATCCATCTTCGTTAAGACGATGCCCGTTACGTCAGTGGTTTCTTTAAATATTTTCGCCTGGCTTAACGCGTTTTGACCAGTCGTCGCATCCAATACCAAGAGTGTTTCATGAGGGGCATCTGGAATTTCACGGCTGATAATGCGTTTCATTTTTTCAAGCTCATTCATCAAGTTCTTTTTGTTTTGCAAACGGCCAGCTGTATCGATCAGTAAGATATCAGCGTGTTGTTCTTGAGCCGTTTGAATACTGTCATAAACAACCGCAGCTGGATCGCCACCTTGTTTGGTGGATATAACTTGAGCCCCTACACGGTCACCCCATATATGAAGCTGTTCAATCGCACCCGCACGGAAGGTATCTCCAGCAGCCAGGACCACTTTTTTTCCTTTATCAATGTATTGATGAGCCAACTTGGCAATAGTTGTTGTTTTACCAACACCATTCACGCCCACAAACAAGACAACAGTCAGTCCATCTGGGTTTTCATTAAAGACATGGTGATCTGGATTCGTTTCACCATATAAGTCAACCATCGTTTGCACAATCACGCGTTCAGCATCCGCCATACTGCGGACGTTCTCAACCTTTGACTCATAACGTAATTTATCAGCAATGACCATGGTCGCTTCAAAGCCGACGTCTGATTCAATTAGTAAATCTTCCAGTTCCTCGAAAAACTCTTCGTCTTCATATCGGAAGTTTGCTAAGAGTTCATTTAACCGTCTAGTAAAGGACCGTCTAGATTTCTGAAGACCTTTTTCATATTGCTCTGTTTCTTTTTGAGTATCTGCTGGTTCAATCGTCGTGTCTTTAGCGGTGGACGTTTCTCCTATTTCGGTTTCTGCCTTTTTATCGGCACCCGTAAAGGCAGATTTTATTTTATCAAATAATCCCATACCGGCTTCACTCTTTCTATAGCTTAGTTAGATTGCTTTCACTAGTTTAACACATATTTTTCTATTGCATAGGCTACTCCGTGATCATCATTCGAACGAGTGACCACTTGAGCAACAGCTTTAACCGCATCCGTTGCATTAGCCATTGCGACACCCATACCAGCTTCTTTGACCATCGCCAAATCATTTTCCTGATCACCAATCGCCATCATATCCTCAAGGTCGATAGCTAAAAGGTCAGATAACAAATGTAATCCTTTGCCTTTATCTACCGCTTTAGGTAGTATCTCGAGCAAATTAGACCGGGATTTCATAATCGTATACTTGTCATGGTAGTCTTCTGGAATGAGTTTGATTTTCTCATCTAATTCCTCTTGGTGCCAGCACATGACTATCTTATTAATCGGAAAGTCATCTGGCAAAGACGCCATGTCTATCGGTTTAAAAGGCAGTGCCTTCATGACTAGCGGATACTGTGACGGCTTTCCAGTTGGGTAAGGTGGTTCGTATACTGTATCTAAGTCGATAAAGTTACAAGGCAAGTCTAGCGCCTGGCTTAACTCATAGACATCTTTGGCCTCATCTTTATCCAACGTGATTTGACGAAGTGTTTCGCCTGTTTTCGTCCATTGAACTAACCCACCATTATACGTTAATCCTAAGTCGCCTTCTTCAAGCAGCTGGCATTCTTCTAATATATGAAGCATACCTTTTAACGGGCGACCAGTCACAAGAACTACTTTGACGCCTTGCTGTTTTGCTTTTAAAATCGCTTCTTTATTGCGTTTCGAAACCTGACGTTGACTGTTTAATAAGGTGCCATCTAAATCAATGGCGATCAGCTTAATTGACATAGTTTCCTCCATCTTCTTTGCTCACCAATTGGTCATTCATGTCTTTTAAGTGAACAGAGACCAATTTGGATACGCCTCTTTCTTTCATCGTTACGCCGTATAAGGAGTCGGCTTCTTCCATCGTTCCTTTGCGGTGAGTGATCACAATGAATTGCGTGTCAGATGCGAATTCATGCAAGTAACGACCAAAGCGTGTCACATTCGTTTCATCAAGTGCCGCTTCTGCTTCGTCTAAAATACAAAACGGAATCGGACGCACTTGAATAATAGCAAAGAGTAAAGATAAAGCTGTTAAGGCGCGTTCGCCACCAGATAACAGGCTTAAAGACTGTAATTTCTTCCCAGGTGGCTGAGCGATAATCTCAACTCCAGAGTGAAGCAAGTCATCTGGGTCAGTCAGTAGCAGTTCAGCCTTCCCTCCACCAAACATGCGTGGAAAGACAAGAGCGAACTGATCTTTAATTTGGTTAAATGTTTCCAAGAAGCGACGTTTCACTTCGTTATCCATCTGATCCATCGTGTCATAGAGTTTTGCTTTTGCTTCAAGTAAATCGCTTTGTTGAGATGATAAGAATTCATACCGTTCAGCGACTCGGGCATACTCTTCAATAGAAGCTAAGTTAACTGGACCCAACTCTTCAATACCTTTTTTGAGTAGTTTTACGCGCTTTTGAGTGTACTCTACATCCAAGTCAACAGGTTGATTGAGTTTCGCTTCTTCATAACTAATCGCGTATTCCTCAGACAAGTAGTTGAGTAAATGGTCAATGGACACATCCAAACGAGAATACTGAATAGCCAATTTGTTTTTCTCATCCAGAATGTGAGTGCGTTTAGTTTGAAGCAGTTCACTACTTTCTTCAAGAGAAGCGATGTTGGCTTCAACACGAGACTGTTCCTCTTTGAGCGAGCGCTCATTCTCTTTTAGAGTAACCAGCTTATCTTTTAAGTGAGTGAGTTGGTCATGCAATTCTTCTTTGGATTCCAAAACTTCTCCGGTTTTCAAATCATCCAATTGACTCGTCAGGCTATTAATCATTGCTTGGGTATCCTTGATACGTAAGTCAATGCTTTCTTTTTTCGATTGCACCGATGCCAATGTTTCGCGAGCCTTGTTCCAATCTTCCATGACAAGGGCGCGTTCTTTTTCAATGCGCTCTTGCTGGCTTTGGCGGTCTTCTTTTTCACTGGATAACTGCTTCATTTCGTCGTCGATTCTCTCGCGACTCTGTTCAGCGTCCAATAGATTTTCTTTTACCGTTTTTAACTGGTCAGTTAAGCGAATCACTTCAGAAGAGGCTTCCTCGAATTCATAACGCAGACCTTTTTCTTCTCTTTCTAATCTGACAACCGATGACTCAAATTGGTCAACATCATTTTCAAGCTGACGTTCTATTAGACGGTGGTCTTCGCCAGCCAGTCTTTTGTCTTCCAGTCGCTCTGTCAGCTCGCTAACACGTTCGCGGTCAGAAGTGAGTTCATTTGTTCGTAACTGAATGGATTTTTCTAGTTCATCAATTTCAATACGCAATGCTTTTTCTTCTTTTTTCTGAGAAAAGAGATGAGCATTGGAGGAACGTTTCCCTCCACCACCGGTCATCGATCCACCGGCGTTCATCATGTCTCCCTCTAAACTGACGACTCGAACATTAAACTGAACAGCTCGAGCAATAGCGTTCGCAGACTCTAGGTCTTTGGCCACTATGGTGTTACCCAGTAAATTTTCAATGACATGAGAGACATGGTCATCATAGGTTATCAACTCACTGGCTACACCAACAAAACCATCGACTAAAGAAGCATTGTATCGGTAAGTAGATGACAAGGATCGTTTTTTAATGGTTGTTAAAGGTAAGAAGGTAGCTCGACCGGCGCGTTTGTTTTTCAAAAACTGGATGCTATCTCGTGCAGACTTCTCGTCCTCAACGACGACGAACTGACTGGATGCTCCTAAAACCACATCAATGGCTTCTGTATAGTCTACAGGGACATCGATTAAATCGGCCACTGTTCCAACAATACCGTTTAATGATTGCTTGGCAGTCATCACTGCTTTGACCCCAGCAAAGTAACCAGCATAGTTCTCTTGCATTTCCAGTAAGCTGGACTGCTTCGCTTGAGCGCGGTTTAATTGGCTTTCCATTTGCTGTAAACGAGCCGTTTTTTGTTTAAACGCCTCTTGAATCTGGTCCAAGCTTACCTTGGTCTCTTTATAGTCCTGTAATAAGTGTTCAATCGATGCCTTGCATTCCTTAAGTAAGCCTTGTTTTTCTTCTAACGATTGCTTGGCCACTAGCAAAGCCTTCTGGACATTCTCGCTGGATAAGTTATGTTTCTCTCTTTGCATAGTTGATTGCTGCAACTGTCTTTCCAAATAGGTAACTTCATTCGTTAAAGATGCCTTTTTCTGCATGGCATCAATGTAATCTGCTCTTAAGGACTCTAACGCTTCTTCTTTATTCCCAGTTAAACGGTTCAGTTGCTCGTTTAATTGGTTGTATTCTTTTTTATAATGCGTCACTCGTCTTTGTTGAGTCGCATACTCGTCACTAATCGTTTGACGGTCGTTTTCTAACTCTTCTAACTGTAAACGAGCGTGTTTTAGATTGTCTTCTTTTTCAAAAAGCAACGCGTCTTTATGCTTCTCTCTTTCTTCGACCAGACCTAACCTGGCCTCGGTTCGTTCTAATTGCTGAACTGTTTCAATCGTGTTCGCTTGAATAGTTTCTCGTTTAACTTCACTTTCATGAAGGGTGTGTTTGTGCTTCTTCATTTCTGAAGTCTCTTTTTCAATACTTGACTGCAGCTCTTCAGCTTCTTTAGACAAGCGTGAAATCGTCTCTTTACTGTCCGTTAGTTCCTTGCTGTATTGGTTGATTTTCAACACCGATAACGCAATATCTAAATCGGTTAGCTCTTCTTTTTGAGCCACATAAGATTCAGCACTATCTTTTTGCTTACGAAGGGGTTCAACTTGGGCATTCAATTCATACAAGATATCCTGAACACGATCTAAGTTGTCTTGTGTTTCAAACAATTTCCGCTCTGCTTTTTCCTTGTGCAGTTTATATTTGAATACACCCGCTGCTTCTTCAAAGATAGATCGTCTATCTTCTGCTTTACTATTAAAGATAGCTTCTACTTGCCCTTGGGAAATAATCGAAAAGGATTCTTTACCTAAGCCAGAGTCCATAAACAAATCCACAATATCTTTTAAGCGACACGTTTCTTTATTAATATAGTAATCACTGTCACCATTTCGGTTGATGCGACGTTTAATACTCACTTCTTCGAAATCTATAGGAAGAAAGCCATCCTGATTATCTAAAACCAGAGTGACTTCCGCAATATTCACTGCTTTTCTCGTATCCGTTCCAGAGAAAATAACATCATGCATACGGCCCCCACGAAGAGTTTTTGCTGATTGCTCTCCCATTACCCAACGAATGGCTTCAATGATATTTGATTTTCCGCTGCCATTTGGACCGACGACTGCTGTAATCCCATCAGTAAAATCGATGATGGTTTTATCCGCAAATGACTTGAATCCTTTAATTTCCAATCGTTTTAATTGCACTGCTACTCTCTCCTTCATAGGGTTCAGATTCGTTGTCTTAAACCACTACGATTCTTTCGATTCTTCAAGCATATCCAATGCTTGTTTTGCGGCTGCTTGTTCGGCCATTTTTTTAGAACGCCCAACACCTCGCCCAAAGACATCTTCTTCGACATAAACCTCCACAACAAATTCTCGGTCATGGTCAGGTCCTCTTTTATCTACTACTTTATATTGAATCGTAACAACGCCATTTTTTTGCAATAATTCCTGCAAGGCGGTCTTATGATCCATCCCATGCGAGAAAGCACCGGAATCAATTTTCGGAAAGAGCACCTGATTTAAAACAGACAACACAACGTCCATTCCTTGATCAATAAATATGGCGCCTATAAAAGCCTCGAACACATCACATAACAGCGATACACGCATACGACCATTCATTTGCTCTTCGCCTTTTCCAAGACGAACAAAGTGCTGGAGCTGATGTTCTCTGGCTAACTGTGCCAGACTTTCTGCTCGAACAATGGACGAACGCATACGAGTCAACTGGCCTTCCGGATGTATGGGGTACTTATGATATAAATATTCTGACACCGTTAATTCCAAAACGGAATCCCCCAAAAACTCAAGTCTCTCCAAATTTTTCATATTCTCTTCGCGGTGATCATTCGCATAGGATGAATGAGTGAACGCTTCAATTAAAATAGATTCATCATGAAACGTCAATCCAAATACCTCTTTGACATGGTTCACAATTGTTTTCATTCTTTAACCCTCCTCTCATGCCTATACCTTTAATAGTATACTTGATTTGACGGGAAAAATAAACATTCTAAAGGATAAGCTTGTGAAGGATGTGCATTTATTATAAATAGATGCCTTTAAACATTTCACCATATCACTGTCATTTTCGTTAAACTAGTCAAAAAAGGTGTACCCCACTCTGTTAAGTAACATAAGGGCACACCTTTTTATATAGATGACTAGTTCACTTCGATTGATTCTTTAGTGATACTGGTTATTTCTTTTGCATTTTTAAAGAGGTTTTGACTATAGCTTCCGACGTTTCTTAAGGTTACTTTTTTATCTAAGGAATCATACTTTTCAATCATGCTATTAATCGCTTCGACACCTGAGTAGTCCATCACTTTAGCATTTTTAAAGTCAAACACAACATGATTGGGATCGTCGTTAGGAGTAAATAACTCTTTGAAATTCAACACGGACCCAAAGAATACTGAACCGTTTAATTTGTATGAGAGGAAGTAAGATATGGATATTGGAAATCGAATTCAAACGATTAGAAAAGCATCACATATAACAGCTAAAGAATTGGCCCAACGAATAGAAGTCTCCCCTTCCTTTATATCAGCAGTCGAAAATAATTACTGTAAACTATCGCTAAAAACATTAGGTAGAATCTGTGAGGCATTAGGTGTCTCACTCGCCTCGTTCTTCAATGAAGAATTCAGCACTGTGGACACCAAACTTCACTTCGTTATCGCTACCCTCCCGGATGAAAAGAAGTGGCAACTCCTTAGCTTTTTAGAAGGTTTGTACCCTTCAGAGGAAAATTAATCTCGGCGTGTGCTTCCTAAATATGACAAAAAATGTCTAACGATACACAAGTTTCCGTCTGTCATAAAACCGTTTTCTTCACTATAATGAATGTAATATGACAAGGAGGAATGCAAATTGGTAAGAGAGTATCATGTCGCAAAAACGGGTTCTGATTTAAACGATGGCACAAAAGATAAACCATTACTGACTATAAATAAAGCCGCTTCTTTGGCAGTTGCTGGCGATACTGTAACAGTTCATGAAGGGGTTTACCGTGAGTGGGTCAACCCTAAACAACCTGGTTTAAGCAACTGGAGACGCATCACCTATCAAGCTGCTGAAGGTGAAAACGTCGTGATTAAAGGGTCTGAAATAATCGATAATTGGGAGAAACATGACGGAACTGTATGGAAAGTCGTCATCCCTAATGAATTCTTTGGCGATTTCAATCCGTATAAAGAGGAAATCTCCGGTGACTGGATTATCGACAGTCCAGGACGTCATTTAGGAGAAGTTTACTTAAATGGAAAATCCTTCTATGAAGTAGAAACGCTTGAAGAGGTGTCTAAAGCGGAAAAAGTAACGGAAATGGTTGACGGCTGGACTCGAAAAACAGTCCCTTCCCATGACCCTGAACAAACGATTTATGTCTGGCATACAGAAGTTGACGAAGACAATACAACCATCTACGCTAACTTCCACGACTATAATCCAAATGAAGAATTAACAGAAATCAACGTTCGTCAAACGGTCTTCTACCCTGAAACGACGGGTATGGACTACATTACAGTTAGAGGATTCGAGTTAGCTCAAGCAGCTACTCCTTGGACTCCACCTACTGCTGATCAACCAGGCTTAATTGGTCCACACTGGAGTAAGGGTTGGATTATTGAAGACAACATCGTTCACGACTCGAAATGTAGTGGAATCAGTATGGGTAAAGAGATTTCAACTGGTGATAACCACTACACGAAACGTCAAGATAAACCTGGTTACCACTATCAATTGGAAACAGTATTTGCTGCTGGTAAAATTGGCTGGAGCAAAGAACGCGTTGGTTCGCACATTATCCGTAACAATAAAATTTACGACTGCGGACAAAATGGTATTGTTGGACACTTAGGTTGTATTTTCAGTGAAGTCTACAATAACCACATTTATAACATTGCCATTAAACGTCAATTCTACGGACACGAAATTGGTGGCATTAAATTACACGCTGCTATTGACACTCAAATTTATAACAACCGTATCCACGACACGACTTTAGGTATTTGGTTGGACTGGCAGCTACAAGGCACACGCGTGAGTCGCAACATTTTCTACAACAACAACCGTGATTTATTTGTTGAAGTCAGTAGCGGCCCATTCTTGATTGATCACAATATTTTAACGGCTGATTATGCCTTAGACAACCACGCTCAAGGTGGAGCTTACATTAACAATATTGTTCGTGGACACATGCAATTAAGTAAAATGCTTGACCGCTCTACTCCTTACCACATCCCTCACAGTACAGATGTCAAAGGAACGGCCCCTGTATATGGTGGTGACGACCGATGGTACAACAACATCTTTATTAACGACGGCGACCTTGGTAAAGTGGGAACCTTCCACTATGACGGTTACACCACGTCATTAGAGGAATACATCGGTAGTGTTCACGACACAACAGGCAGTGACCACGGTGCCTTTAATAAAGTGGAACAACCGGTTTACATTAATCAAAACGCTTATTTAAATGGTGCGAAACCATTTGACAGAGAAGAAACCAATTTAGTATCTGATCATAACCCAGAAATTAAATTAGTTGAGGAAGGCAATGACGTGTATCTGGAAATAAACTTGCCGGATAACTTTGAGGAGTTACTCGGTGACGTCCACTCCACTCACACACTAGAGCGAGTCAGACTAGTTGACGCTGAATTTGAAAACCCAGATGGCAGCGCAGTGATTATTGATACAGATTTACTCGGTCAAGTGAAAGAAGGACAAACCGTTCTCGGTCCCCTATCCAACTTGAAAGCCGGAGCTAACCGCATTAAAGTGTGGGGATAATTGAATACATTTAAAGAGGCTTTATCCATTATTGGGTGAAGCCTCTTTTATCATATTTATATATGCCTGCCCTCTTCTGTCGCTAACTTTCTATACGGGTTGTCAGCTAAGAGAACTCGTTACTTCAGTGACGAGGTGAATTAGCGTCTTGGGCGACCCGCATTATATTCTGTTAATTGGTTTTCAATATATTCTTTAACAATATGTGTTGATACATTCCCTAATGTAGACATAAAGTAGCTACCTGACCATAAGTGTCCTCCCCACAACTGCTCTTTCGTTTCAGGGTATTTTTTAAACCACATTCTTGCCGAACCACCCTTTAACGTTTGAACGATTTTACTAGCAGAGTGCTTTGGATGAAATGAAATCATTAAATGAATATGGTCAGGTAATACTTCAAGATTTTGAATCACGATATCATTGTCTTCTGCTAATTTTAATAATATTTCTTTCATGTTTTCACGTAATGCTTCTGTTGCAAAAATTTCCTTTCGGTATTTTGTTACCCAGACTAAATGGAAATTAAAATCATACACATTGGTTCTTGTTTTCACTAACATTTTTTCAACAAATCCCTTCTAATCAAACGTATTCTGTTTACATTTTACTACACACAGGGTATGATGTAAACAGAAAGGTGGTGAATAGACATGTATAAAGGAATTGAAGGGAAAATTTACCCGAACAAAGACCAACAAGTTTTAATCAATCAGACGTTTGGGCATTCAAGATTTGTCTGGAATCAAATGTTGAATATGCTAAACACAAGATACGAAAACAATCCAGATTTGAACATGTTATCTTTCAGTAAACTAAGTTCTTTGCTCACTCAAATGAAAAAAGAGTATGCTTGGTTGAAAGACGTGGACTCTAAAGCTCTGCAAAATTCTGTTAAAACGCTTCGAGAAACATTTGATAGGTTCTTTAAAAAACAATCAAATTACCCACGGTTCAAATCAGGAAAGATTCATAAACAGTCTTATAAGACCCTTGAACGAACAATTCGATTCAACCATAACCAAAAGTACATTAAACTGCCCAAATTGGGTTGGGTTAAGTGCAGAATGTCTCTGAACCACATTAATAATAACAACATCAAATCAGTTACTGTTACCCGTAAATCCAACAACAACTATTATATTTCTGTATTAGTAGAGTGCGAAAACCAAGAACTACCTAAGACAGACAAAATAGTTGGGGTAGATTTAGGATTGGCTGATTTAGCGATTACTTCTGATGGAATAAAATACCCTTCTTTATATTTGGATAGAAAGTACAAGAAGCAACTGCATTACTGGGAAAAACGATTAGCTAGAAGACGCATTCAAGCTAAGAATGAAGGCATTGACCTAAGAAGTGCAAAGAATTATCAAAAAGCCAGAATCCAAGTAGCTAAACTGAATCAGAAGATTAAGGATACACGCAAAGATTATCTTCACAAAATAACAACTGAATTAGTAGAGACGTATGATGTTATTTGTATTGAAGATTTGCGAACATCTAATATGATGAAGAATAGCAAACTAGCTCAAAACATCGCTTCTCAATCATGGAGAATGTTTAGAACGCTGTTGGAATACAAATGTCTGGCTTATGGAAAAGAATTTATTGCTGTGAATCCTTATAAAACATCACAGATTTGCTCTTCATGTGGTTCTGAAACGGGCAAAAAACCTCTAAACATTAGAAGTTTTATCTGTCCTGAATGTAATACTCCCCACGACAGAGACATTAATGCAAGTAAAAACATAAGAAACATTGGGCT
This sequence comes from Alkalibacterium sp. MB6, assembly GCF_009935905.1. Classification (GTDB taxonomy): domain Bacteria; phylum Bacillota; class Bacilli; order Lactobacillales; family Carnobacteriaceae_A; genus Alkalibacterium. The sequence goes on from NZ_PREX01000019.1 coordinate 31,544, forward strand.
TGGGATGAGCCTTAGTCAATAGCTTAAACCGCTGATATTTGTTTGAAATAGCAAATATCAAGTTCTGAGTGTTCCTAGAAACTCGGTACTTTAGTGCCGATGTAGTTCATAAGCAGTTTGTCGAAACCTGGGAAGAGCTGCAAGAAGATGTTCTCATGTTGAATGAACAAATTAGCATACCTGTAGAATTCGAATTGCAAGACTATAAAACCTGAACAATTCATTCTTTTCGTTGAAACATGTGCCAACTGCCTAACGGCAGCTTAAATTTACTTTTTCATTTTCACCTGTTAAGTGATGAAAAAAGAACCCCATTCTGATATGGTAAAGGTGTCTAAACCAACCATAAGAAAGGAGTTCTCTTCATGATTAGCTTACACAAAAACCAGGTAAAATTCAATTCAAACATCATCATTTCGCATACAGGTGGTCGTTTATCGAGTGATTCGGGTTTAGTCTTAGTTAAAGAAGTAATGGATACCTTCAAGTTTTCTGATTTGGCAAAATCACTTCTGGACATTAAAGATAACCGTGCTTACTACACGCATGATAATTTAGCGATATTAGAACAGCTCATTATGCAACTGATTGCTAGTTATTCGGCAGACTCGTCAGCTAATCTGTTACAACATGATCCAGTCTTTCAAATGGTGTTAGGCAGAAAACAATTAGCCTCACAATCGTCAATTTCACGGTTTCTGGATCGTTTCACCACGGAAAATGTGGGTCAATTACAATCATTAAATCAGTCGCTCATTGATAAAGCGCGTTTGATTCGCAATGACACCGAGTTAATCATTGATCTCGATTCCACTCATTCAGATACCTTTGGCCATCAAGAACAAACAGATTATAATGCACATTATCAAACCTACGGCTACCACCCATTAGTTGCCTTTGACGGACTGACTGGAGATTTCTTAAAAGCTGAACTGCGTTCAGGTAATCAGTACACATCTAAAGGGGTGAAAGCCTTTATCGACCCATTGTTACACCACTACAATGAATCCATACCGAATACTGACATATTGGTTCGTGGAGACAGTGGCTTCGCAACACCAGAGGTGTATGAGTCTTGTGAAGAAAATGAAAGTCAGTATGTGATCCGATTAAAGAACAATCGGAGGTTAAGTCAATTAGCTGAGCAATCCGTTCTTTACGGGGATAACCAAAAATGGGAAGATCGGGAAGTTCAGTATTTTTCAATGACTTATCAAGCACAATCATGGTCGAAACCCCGTCGTGTCTGTATTCGATCAATCCGTGAAGCAGGAGAACTCCTCTTTCAACACGCATTCATTGTGACTAATCTATCCGATAATGTCTCACCTGAAGTCATATTCTCTCTTTACGGCAAGCGAGGGACAATGGAGAATTTCATCAAAGAAGCGAAAGGTGGTTTTTATTTCGATAAAACAGATAGTCCACGCTTCTTAGAAAATCATGTCAGAATGATGATTAGTCTGCTTGCATACAACCTCATCAACTGTCTAAAGACTATCGGCTTTGATAAAAAGAACCAAGGGATGACTATTCATTCCATCCGACTAACATTGCTTAAAGTTGCCGGAAAACTCATTAAAACAGGTAGACAAGTCTATCTCAAACTGTCGAGTTATCATGTGTATCAAACTGAATTTTATAAGGTTTTTGAACGCCTACGGCGATCTAGGCAATGGATTTAGGCTAGTTATCGTAAAAATTTTTAATCTATTTTTCCAAGGGGTCAGTCTGTCCTTAAATAGACAAATAATTTTTATTATAGCCTTCTTCCGTAGATATCCTGTTCGAAAACACATTATTTTGGAAGAATGTATCAGCCTGATTTAAATATAGGCACTTTGTTCAAAAAAATAGCTTAAATTTAGAGCTATGAATTATTCAGGTAAAAAGGAAATAGTTAAGAAAAAATTAGTCACAATTAGCCACCCTACTTCTTCACTTGAAAGCTTAACAAACGAAATTAAGATGATTCACTCAATGTACAAAAACAAGAAAAACATCTTTTTAATACTAGCACCAGAGAACCACTTAACTAAATCTGAATTAGAAGATTTGGTTGTATATTTAAATAAACAGAATTTCCAAGTTATTATCGTGACTGCTGTATCCCTTGACCAAACTGTAAATTTTAAATACAACAATAAAGTACTAAATGAAGTCATTCTGGATAAGCAATCAAATAAAATGGCGTCATTACTACCTTTTGTATGGAATAATTCAATATTTGCCGAGGCGAAGAACTTGTATACTAAGCTTGTGGATAACTCACACGAAAAAACAGTGCTTTTATCATACGGTACTGTGGATAACATTGAGATTTATATTTATATTTTTCTATTACTTTATCTCACTAAAATACCTTTTAGGCTTGATACTACGGGGATCTCTGAACAATATCAAACCTACATTGATTCGATTATTAATAGTAGGGTATAATGGAAATGGCATTTTGGTACTCTCTCAACCTTTGGTATTACGGAACTTAAAATACGCGAGTGCACAAACTGCTACGATTTTGGTACTCTCTCAACCTTTGGTATTACGGAAAACAATCCAAAATTTAAAGAGTGGTGGCTTAATCTTGCTGCTCTTGCGTCTTGATCATAGAAAAAAGCACACTACCCACTTTAGCAGGTAAGATACCTGTTAAAATGAAAGCATACTTTTCACTACTTTTATTTTAGATGTTATTTTCAAGATAGAAAGCAAACTTCTTTAATAAATTAGTTTAATCTCGTGAATTTCGTTACATTCATAACTTTAATTACTTCCTACAAGCCTTTTGCTTCTAACGTTTCTAGTTAGTGGTAATAGCTGCTAATTCTATAAAACCACTTTAGCAAATAATTATTTTTTGTATAGTTCATAATAACTCTCTGCCTACTGGACTATCTTCTTCAATACAATCTTCATCCCTTAAATCAATTCCTTTTTCGTATGCTTCTTGAAAGATATTCTTTTCTTTTGGAATATACGTGAAGGCCCCACCGTGACCCTTCAGGTACAGTAACTGTAATCGTATTACCATGCTTCCTCGCTTCTATAGTTCGCATATTACCAACCCTCCGTAAAATTTTCTATCTTATTTTAACAGACATTAATTACATCGAATAATATTTCTTAGGTCTATTAGATATTTTATCCTCAATTTTATATAGCCTCCATCTCTTTCTTAAGCTCCACTACCATTTCATCTAACAAGGCTTCCTGATACCCCGGAAATTTTTCTCTCATCATTTCATTTTTGACATCTTGAAGTTGAGGATGATCAATGCTTAAAAGTTGATTCAAACGAGCTTCAGAGAGTGTCTCATTTTTAGATAATGACTTTCGGTAGGATGGTGTATCCATCTTCCAGAGTTTAGCATGTTGAGGATACCGATTTAGTAAACGATAGGCCATGCCCAACCCTTCAGGATCCAAGTCACTTGCATAATGTAATGTGCAATTTGATTCAATGAGTAAATCAAAAGTCTTCCAGGCAGCTAACTTAAACTGGCCATGAGTACAAATGAGAGGTATAGAAGGTACTTCATCTAACAAACTCGAAAAAATCCCGGAGTTTTCAACTACCCAAACTTCTTTTTTTGTAGTGTTTGGATATAAGGAACGCACATAAAGTAACTCCCTAATCGGAATATTTAAGACACTATTGGTCTTACTTGCTGCATGCCATAAGTCATCTTTAGGTGAATCTGTTCTAGCTAGGAGATTAGCTACTGTCACAAAGTTCGTTATATCATCTCTCAAGATGTTATATGAGAATAGTAATTCACTTATTTCTTCGCTGGTATTCGGAACGTTTTGTTCTTCACCCAATTTAAAAGCTAAAAGATGAATCAAGAGTCTACCTAACATCTCATTGCGATCAAATGCATGCGGATTTGATGTCATTTGTTGAGCCAAAACGGGTAAGCGCACTGGTTTTTCAGGCAGTGACTCGATGCTTTTATTTAATAATTTAGCATAATTTTCAAACCGTTCAAAAGATTCATCAATCAAACGATGAATCCAATAACTATTGATAGGCTTTGAATCAATATAATCTACCCATTCATTGATGGAGGTATAGGAGTTTTTTAAATGAGAAAAGAATGTATCTTTTTCATTTAACTTGTTTTGCGCTCTTTGTTTATTAGACATAATGACTTGATTAAAATACGTTTCGAGTAACTCATGTAAGTCAATATCTCCATAACGATAGGTACTTAACTGTTTTTCAAACTGAACTAATGATACTTTGTTTTTTTCACTTAATTTATCTTTACGCAACCCTAAAAACTCAGCGAGAACTGCTTTTTCTTCCTCTGAATATGTGCTTAATGAGACTGTGCCAGCAACTCGTCCTAAAGACTCATATTTTTTCTTAAAGTCTTTAAACAATTTTTGATAAACAGAATCTAACTTAAAGTACTGAACTGCAGCATTCACTTTTGTTTTATCCTTCTTCATTCGTCAACAACGTCCTTTTTTTGCCATCCCAGTTGTAACGAATGACTGCCACATGATCCGCATTTTGGGGTCTATACAATTCGCTAATAGCTAATTCAGAGACGGTCTCATAATCTCCCCAAAGAGCTTGAGAATTCATAATATAATTGAAGCCAAGTTCTTCTACAACTTCAAAGAGATCCGCAATGTTTTGATCATCGACTCCTGCAAAAGCTTCATCGAGGGAGATGATATAAGGTGCATTCTCCCCTGCTTCCAGATACCGTGAATAAGTAGCAATAAACAAAGGAATATACATCGCTCTTGCTTTTTCTCCCCCACTAAATTTATTGAACTGATTGTCAGTTAATGGCCGTTTCCTCTCATCTCCGGTTCGCTGGAAACTTAATTCAAATGAAAACCAGTGTCTATAATCCAAGACTTGTTTTAACACCTGAAGCAGAGTTTGTATTTCAGTCGTGTCATCCATCAACGCTTTTGCACGATCAATTTTTTTACGAAAATGAGTCGTGACACTGTCAATATCTTCATCTTTTAATAATCGCGGATTTTGGCGGAGTAAGGATACTAAGTCCTTCGTATCTAATTCTTCTTCAGTATCTGCTGTTCGCGCTTTCCACTTTATTGAGAAATGCAGGCCACTGGAATCCTGTCTAGATTCCATTAAAGCTTTCATTTCGTCAACCCAGCGTTCAGCTCGTCCAATTCGGGCACGTAGTTTATTTCCAACAGAGTGAAAAAGTATTTCTTCATATAATTGCTTGTCTTGATCATCTAGGAATACCTTTTGACGATCGCGTTCCTGGTTTAAATCAATTTCTACTTTATAAGGACTTACTTTTTTCTCTGTGTGAGTCATTTCAATTAAGTCTCTTGAACGAACACTTGTCCATTTATCAATATAAGACTGATAAAAACTAGTGGTATTTTTACTCATCCACTCTGGACTATCCATATGAATCGTTCGTTGTAGAGGACTGTACCTAATCAGATAATCCTGCTGATCATTTCTGACACGAGATAAGCGTGCAACGAGCTGAGATGTTTCTTGTTTTAAAGATGGTTTTAATTCTTTAATTACACTTCGTGCCAAGTCTTCACAGTTTAACCCTTTTGAATCAAGCTGATAAAACCCTCTTTTATACTCTGTTTCAAAAGAGTTTTGCCATTCTTTTTTCAACTGTGCCCAAAATGACACGCGTTCTTTTTGTTTACCTATCTCTTCTTCTGCATGATGCAAGTCTCTTTCACTTGCGGAACGTTCTTCTCTTTTTTTCATGCTGGAGTGAGTTAATTGCTCTAATGTCGTCTGTACACGTTCAATTTCTTTTTGAATATCTAATAAGCCTTCTTGTTTCATCTGTTTATTTATTTGGTCAATTTCCTTTATTAAATGACTAATCCTTCCCTCGCTAACTTGTTCGTCCCCTTTCAACTGAAGCATGTCCTCTTCCAGATCGTCTAATCGATTGCCTATTTCCTCTTTACGTTGGCTCTCAATCAAATACAGGCCATGTTCCCGGTATAATTCCCGTACGTGTCCCTGGTAGGTACGCATGCGTTTAATCGCTTCTAGATAAATAGCAAGCTCTAACTGTAAAGAAATGCCTTTTCTTTCTTTATCTAATTGGACTGCTAATTGACGAGTAGCGCTATCAATTTGCATTAATTCCTCTGACAAGTCTGACACTTGAGTATTTAACTGACCGTAATTAAAGCGGACTTTTTCTAAGTTTCTATAGGTCTCTGATAAGTCTTCATCATTTGGAAAGCGTGCAAACTGTTCTTTCGCAGATACAATAGTCTGCTTTAAAGTATCAATTAAATGGTCTAGTTCATTGGATATGTCTTCTTCTGCTAAGATGTCAGATTCTAAAACTGCTATTTTTTCTTCTCTGTACCGTTTACGGGCAGTTCTTCCGATAAAGCGGACTGATTCTACTGGAACAGCATGCCCCTTCATTAAACCGATCGAATAGTTTCCCTGTTCTGAAATGGATAGGACTTGATTGTCTGATTCATCTATTAATATACTTCTAAGGATATCGTCTACTTCTTCTTTAGATAGACTGTCCTCTTCATCTAAATCAGGTTTCAATATATCCGCGAGCGTATAGGCCATCAGCTGAGGATTAGATTTCAGTACTCGGTCATGTCGTATATCCGTATCTTTATCTGTAATGAGTGCGTCCATCAACCCCGTATCCAGCAATGCCGCTTCGATTCGTTTTTTAGTATCTTCACTAATCCAATCTTGGAACTCGACCACACTATATAAAGGAGACGCATGGACGCCTTTTTTCGATAATACTTGACGAGATTCTTTGGTTAGAGGATGAGTGTCCGGGTCAGGATCTTTTTTATTCTTCCATTCAGTCAGTTCTAGGTTTAATTCATTTACTCTTTTGAGTGAAGCTAATTTTTTCGTCTCCAACTCAGCAAGCTCACGATTTTGAACAGATTCATAATCAGACAATACGTCTCGAATGGGCTCTCTAATGTTTGCGTAAGTTGCGTCCTCATATAAATAATCCATTTGTTGTGAAATGGACTGAATCACCTCGTCCGAAATGGTTAAGTGATCTGCATCTTTCATCCAGTTATGAATAGCGTTCAACTGATTTCTTTTTTCTTCTTTAAACCAGTTCGACCAATCCTGTTCTTCATGTCGCAAACGATCTCTTTGTTCTTCAACTTTACCTAAGGCTCTCGATTTTTCTGCATACTTGTCTTTTAAAAGATCCAATTTACGTAGTTCTTCTGAAATAGCTTCTAGACGAACGAGATGGCTGCTAATTTGAGAATGCCATGCTGAAAAGGAAAAAACGACTGTCTTATTGGCACTAAAATCGTCCTCATGAAGGCGATGTGTCTCATAAAAAGATGCTTCCGTTGCATCCGTTTCCAGCTCTTCTAAAATAGACTGCAAGGCTTTTTCTTTTTTATGAATGGATAACTCTACCGTATCTAGCGATTTGCGGTTACTGTATTCTTTTTCTCGAGTTGAAGACAAGCGAGACTGAATGGCTGTTAACTGGCCTGTCTCTTTCTCTAAAGCTTCTCTTTTTTCCTTGTGTTCCTTTTCCAAATTCCAAACTTTATGCTGTTTCAATCGGTCAACTAATTTTTCCGATACACTAATATCAATTTCATGTTCCTTTATTTCTTTTTCTAAACGGCTGATTAATTCTTCTAGAGAACGAATTTCTTTGTATTTTAAGTCATAGGCATGCTTTTCATTTTCCAATTCATCTGATGTTTGAGTAAAGCCTTCTGCCTGATCCACTAACACTTTTTTATTATAAGATGTATAGACCCGGTTCAATTCAGACAGCGCCTGACTTTCGAGATCTAACTGTTCTAACTGCTGTTTTGTCTGATCCATTTGTTCAATCGTATCTGATAAATGCCTTAGATCCTCATCTGTCAAAGGAGGAAGAGCGTCTTCTAAAATCTCATAGATTACAGTCGGTTTAAAATCTTTCGATAACTTAGGACTACGCAGTTGAATCAGCAGTTTGATTAAATCGTCGTATTCTCCCATTGTTTCGTATCCAAAGATAGATTGATTCACAAGATGAGCGTATTCTTGTCTTGTATCGACGACATGACCACCAATCTCTACACGATTACGCAATTGTATTTTGGAAAGGGGTATTTTGACTCGTGTCCCATCATGAATGTCATCTGTATATAAAGAAAAATCATGACCTATTCGTCTATTATCTGTGATTAAAAACCCCCAGAACTTTAATGGTTTCCCTCTCCTTGCATGAAGGCCTATCCCAATAGTTATGTACTGATCCGTTTCCTGCTTTTTAAATTCCATATAAAGGTAACCTGTCCGCTCATCGATACCAGAGACTTCTTTTTCACCCAGCAAATAATCTTCCATCCGTCTAGCTCTTGAATTAAAGGGGTCGAGTCTCTCTGGCCGAGTAGACCCATCCAGTAAAACAGGTAAAAAACTTTGCATCGTAACGGACTTACCGGAGCCGTTGTTCCCTCTAAGAAGGAGTTTTCCTCCTGAAAAATCAAAGGTTTCATCTTCGTAGTACCAATAGTTAAATAAGCCTGCTCGATTGATTTGCCATTTGTTCCCTATTGTTTTCATTCCATTATCCCCCATTTTCAAAATCACTCGGGTATTTTCCAATCATGCGTGCAATTGCTGGCAGGAATACAATTAACCCTGTCTCTTCTTCCACTCTCACAAAGGCCCAATCTCTCATGTGATGAAGGACATCATCCGCAATCTTTTTCAGTCCACTTTTTTCACGATATTCGATACTCCACCCATCTTGATAGTCCGTTCTTACTTGTTCAATCAGTTGTTCAAATTGGGCGCGTGTTAAACGTACTTCTCCAAATGGATTGGGTTCAAAGCTATCTTGATTGTGGTTAACATGTGCTTGAATATGAAGTGTCATATTTGACAGCGCTTTTCGGTCAGGAAAAGATTGATACTGTTGCTTTTGTTCGGGCAACGTTAGCATCGCGGTATTCTTTGTTACTTCCATTTCAAATGGTGTATGTTCTTCAATGTCTTCTCGCACACGGTTTCGGTACCGTCTAATATAATCAAAGTCCTGATCTTCTTCATTTTCTCGGTACACGGCTGGTTCCAGTAGTAATTTTCTGTAGACCCTTTTCCGTCTTAAGTCTTCTTGATTACTTTCCCAGTCCATGAGTAAAATATCTTCTACTGTCTGACATTCCTTTAATGAGCGACTGTGGTTACGCATGAAGTATCGCGAATAGATTGTTGCCTGATACAAGACTTCTTGTTCCTGTGAATGGGAAAACTCTTCCAGCCCGCCAGTATAACTATCAATTTCTTTAATGCAATCCAATTCAACGAGTTTCTTTAACACACGAACCAGTGATTGTCTATGCTGATAATTAGTCCAATCTAGTGGATACAATCCCGGATAGAGTTCCTCGATTTCAGAAGCCATTTCCGACAATAAAAACTGAGCATCAACAGCATGTGTTTCTAAAAAAGCGAGACCGCAAGTAAACAACACATAATCTCTAGGCGTTTGAAAATCCATTATTCCCATCCACCTTTTGGGATTAACAGGAACTTTTTCCATCTTTATAAAGTCTTTCTGGACAATTAAGGAGAAACCTAGTTTGTCCGAAATATAGTATTTTAATGTTCTTTCATTTTCGCGAATGAGCTGGTAGTTCTTTGGATCCTTTTCTCGAAGAACCCAGAAGTTTTCACATAGAATAGTAAAAGCGTCTTGTTGGTTGCTGTTAAATCCCGTTTCAAGCATCGGTTCCTTCTCCTTTGTCCTTCATTATTATAAATGATACATTGGGCATCTCTAAATCACCGTCATCTGAGTGCAAAACGATTCGATTTGTGTGCCTGATTACTTTTACACGCATGCCAATATCTGTTTGTATCGTTTGATCATCCTTGCCCATAGCTTTTCCTATCCATGATAAAAAAATCTGTCGAACGTTTGGTTCTATCTTCTCAATTTTATCTAAATCAATCCGGTGATCGTTAATATACTCGTCAATCCACTGACGTTCCTGTCGTTTTTCTTCTAAATACTTATTTCTGGTTTCTTGTCGTTTTTCAGAACGGTCAATAACCGCTCCAGGACTACTTTTTTCACGGTAGGCACGTATCATCGGTTTAGTTTCGTGAATAACTGGATTTAAATCCCAGGTATCCGTATAAATATCATCAGATGGATACTGAGTCATATAATAATGACGAGTATGACTCACACCGAAAGCTGCTGCAAATAAAATATGAGCATCGTCTATATCTTCTATGTCATTAAACCATTTGGATAAATGAATGTAATCTTCCCGACGACTTCTAAAGTTCTGATTCCGTTCACCCATACGCTGAACAACTTGTGTGATTTTTCGGATTGCTTCAGTCGTACGCTCGAGTAACATGTCAGATTCACTAGCACCAAAAGAGTGGTTTCCTCTAAACCAGGATTGTATCGCTTCCCATTTACCTGAGTATTCGTCGAAGGGCTTCGTTTCTTCAGTCACATCCACTTCTTCGAAACGTGCTTGGGATTTGTGTCTCCAGACTTGTTCAAAAAAACGAGTCATTTCAGCAGTCGAAAGACTTTTCAACAGTTCTCTAATTTGCTCCGACGTTGACTGCATGGCTCGGATAAATTCTCTCAAGTATTTAGTAAACTGATCTTTGTAGGTCAAAAAGGCTTCTGTTTTCATTCGTTCTTCTACTTCTTCACTATTTATGTAGGCAATATAATCCGATGTGTTTTTAGCAATTTGGCGGAAGTAAGTCTGTATGTCTTCCCAAAGCTGACTGGTTTCTTCGTCACTGACTACTTTGTTTTGAAAAACAATGTCTTCAACCTCTTGAAGCAGTTGATACAGCCGTGTAAACTGAGTCCGTTCCAAAGCTCCTCCAAAAGATTCCTCTTTGTTTTCCATCTCAATTAGCATGCGTTCAAACTCAATCGTATAAGGAGACGGCTGATAGCGAAATCGTTTTTTCTTATATTCTTCAATCGTTTTCGAATGACCCATCTCTTGAGTCGGTTTTAAGTTCCCCCACTTTACTAATTGATCCAAATCTTGATGCAGGGTATCTTCTTGATAATCTAAAAAACCTTCCTGTTCCTTTAAGTAGGTAAACACTTCTTCAGGAAACATGAATTCTCGCATACGTTCATGCTGGATATAAAAATAGCGCAAAATCATCCGGTACCGCACATGATTTTCCGCTGTTAAATATGAGGCTTCCTTCACTTTTCTTAGAGACATTCATAACCGTCCTTTAACTGTGTTAGTTCTTTCAGTTTAGCATAGTTGATATATAGGAGAAAGCCTGTTCTGTTAATTTTGAAAGAATTTTTGTTTGGCAGTCTATAAAATCACTATCTTCGTCTGGTTTTCTATATAAAAATTTTATGATTATCATAATAATTTAAACAAAAAAGGGAGTGTTTCTCATGGCAACTGAAAAGAAAAAAATCCAAGTGAATATCGAACGAGATTTAGCAAATGAAGTTGATGATGTTTTAGAATCTTTAGGAATTAATCCTACCGTTATAATTACAGCACTATACAAAAGAGTAGCAGTAAAAGGAGAAATGCCATTTGCATTAAGCTTAACTGAAAAAGAAAAAAGTATAATTACACTACAAAAAGCGGTTGAACTTATTCCTAACAGAGAATTTAGCACCACCGAAGAATTAATGAAATGGTTAGACGTAGCATGAAACCGCATGGTACTGTGATTGTTTTTAGAGAATTTGCCCATTCTACAGATGGTGAAGCGAGACCAGCAGTTGTTATAAGAAAAATGGACAAGACATTAGTATGTTTTAGAATATCAAGTAAATATGAAAATAAGTCTGTAGCCATAAAAGGACAGTATTATCCAGTTCAAGACTGGAAAAGTGCCGGGTTGCAAATGAAGTCTTGGATTGATGTCGGTGCAACAGCCACTATCGATTTAATAACTATTTCATATAAACAGATGGGCAACCTTTCATTCGCAGATATAAAAGGTTAAAAAGAATTTATAGAAAACTATTATGGTTATACCGATTAATGACGCTTGTGTTTTAGTTGCAAAAAAAGTGAACCGCAACCAAAAAAGCACTGCCAAAGTATAGTCACTGCTTTTTTATGAACAATAGTTTAGCATTTAAAAAGAGACTATCTTACACATAAATCATTCCCATTCATCATTAGAATCGTAGAGATTGACTTTTGAACGGTTCCCTCTTACTTCTTCATCAGTATAAGTTACCGGATCTTTTTCGAACTCTTCCAAGCGTTTAACTGCTTCTGCGTACAGAAGTTTACTTTCCAATTCTTCAATTAATTTATCTATTATAGTTTCAAATGTACTTTTATCTTGTACATATGTAACTGGATTATATTCATCAAGACTCCCTAAGTTACCAGCAATAATAATTTGAATACCTCTTTCGCAATATTTGTCTGCCAAATAACTTGAATAATCAGGGTCTGATTTGTCAAATGGGTAAGCAATAGATCCTTTTAACCTTAATTGTTTAGCTACAATATAAATCATTGTACACCTCCTCGAAATCAGTATCTAATCTTTTAACTAATAACATACTTCTTCCACTTTGCTATTTTTTATAAATGACTCTCTTCAGTTCACTTTCTGAGAAAAGTATCTTTGTTATTAACGGATTGATTTTAATAATCTCTACCAATCGGTCTACTAAATCTCTTTTCTGAATATCATAAAGTTCTTCTTCTAATTGTTTTTTACATGAATCAAAATTCCAGGTAAGTTGTTCATATTTTAAATAATCCTTTACAGCATACAAAGCAATCACTTGATGCTCACATTTATGGTCTCTATCTGAAGTACAATCACAATGATTATAAAAAACTTCATAGAAATCACTGACTGTTACATTAACTATGCGCACATCTAATGAATCAGCTATCCAAATAGTATATCTGTCATTAAAAGTTTGTTCCACTCTTAATACTAATCCTCGTTCATAAAATTCCTTCCCAATTTTTAATAATTCAAAATCAACGTGGTCTTCAAATTTCATCAAGTGCATGACATCGTCCTCCTCATTTTTAGCGAACGTACGTTCCGCTTTATAGTGACAGTATAATCTATTAGACGATTTTATACAATGCAATCCCTTACAATTAATAAAGAAAATAGTACTGTCCAAATTTAAGTCCAGTACTGTTTTTTGGCTCATCACATTAAAACGGCAAATCATCATCTGATACTGTTTGTTGAGGATTCTTTTCATCTTCAAGCAGACCTTGTTCTTCTGCCCCTTCCATCGTAATCCCATACGGGGCGCCACCGTCTGTAAACCCAGCAATGAAGTAATACCCGTAATAGTCTTCTTCAGTCATGGTTTCCATTTCATTGTTTTCATTTTTTCTTTTCTTGTAGCCCACTTTTTCACCTCCTATTCAATAAACAGCACTGCCTATTTAAAGACAGTGCTGTTATCTATGCTAAATCCAGTTTAAAAGCTTCTTTTTTTACATCAGTTGAGTCATTGGCATTTTCCATTACAAAATAATAGGTCTCATAAGGACTGTAGGATTCATTTAGCAGGACAAACTTCTCAGTAAAGACACGCTCGTCACTACTGGTCATCTCACTATCTGCAATGAGAACAACTTCGTTTGAGATCTTTCTGCCTTGTTCATCTTCAAAGTAAAGATTCAATCGTTTTTCTTTCTTCTTCTCTGATACTGCTTCGAGCTGTAGGAAGTTTAACCATACAATGTTATTTGTAATATGACGAGTTTGGCTCACCAGGTTAACTTCTACTTCCGGTATTTCATTCTTGCTTCGGTCTGTCTTGATACGCAAAAGTGGAACCATCATCTCTTGAGGCAAGTGTCCACCGTGAACGTATTGATACCCTCCGCCTTGTAAGGCAAAGCGATTTAAGCCTCTTGGAACGGTAACATATCCATCAGTATCCAGACGTTCTGATAAAGCAAAACTCAAACCTTTCGTATCTTCTTTTTCTTTTTCAGATAAAATGAATCGTTTATTTTTAATCCACGCATCCATATCAGCATTTAGCTGCACTTTGGCGCTGGTAGGAATAGCAGATCGAGTATAGAGATAACCATGATCGGCCGTAACTAAAAACGAACTCACACTTAATTCGTTAGTTAGGCGGTGCATTAGTTGTTTCAATTCAGATATAGAATCCCGTGTGGCAGAGAAAACGTCTTGCTCTGTTGGGCGGTTATCTCCTATCGCATCCACTTTATTGTGGTAAATATAAATAATTTTTTTACCAGCTAGAGTTTCTCTTAACTGAAGTTTGTTGAATTGTTGCAACTGATCAGCAGTCACTGCAATGGAATCAGGATGACCATTTTCTTTGAGTATAGCTTCTCGATTAGCTAAACCTTTGCTTGAACGGCCATCAATCAAGACCTCTCCATTTTCTAAAAGCTGTATTCTATCATGCGGCAACAAATTCGCCATACCAAGAGACGTTATTGAAGGCAATTCCGTTTGCATCCAGTCAATTTCTCCATTAAAACGCGTTTCCTTTGTTAATTCTAGGAACAATTCCTTCCCAGCTTCATAGCGTAACCCATCAGAAATCAACACAACAATCCGTCTATCTTGATTACTATAGGGTTTAACTTCTTGCTTAAAGAAGTGATGTTGTAATTTATTTTTAGCAAAGGTGCTTTGGTTAGAGAAGTATCGATCCCACTTGCTGGTGAAGTTAGGTAGGAATTGATTGACATACAGTCTTTCTAAATCTTCCTTCACTAAGTTAACCGTGTCTTTGTGGCCACTACTTAACTGATCCCAATAGGTGTAGAGTTTGCGATAAGCCTGATCGATATGGTAACTATGTTCAGCATAATAATTCCAAATATCATTTACATCCGTCATTCCTGAAAAATCAGAGTTGAATTGTTCGACATAATGCAACAATTTGACGCTCCACTGCAAAAAGTGGTAGACCGGTCGAAACTCAGGATACCAAAACGTATTGCGTCTCTTGGAAAGTAGAGGCGTCAGTCGTTCATAATCGGTTGCATTTATAGTTATAGCTTCAGCGCTCTGCTTAATCAAGGCCTTGTCAAACCACTTAAATGTCTCAAGTCTAGCAAGCACGGTGCTTGGTAAGTCTTGGAAAAGAGCATCTAGAACCAGTTGGCTTTCAATAACTGTAGAAACAAATGCAAAGCTTTCTTCTTTATTCTTTTGGTTCATCCACTGGTTCATAAATACAATGACAGGATTGGTTTTAGGTAAAAGATACGACTGGAAGGCTTTTGGAGACTTGCCTTCCAGTTCAGTATCTAAATAGGTTAAGAATACTTGTTTCATTAACTCGCCGATCGACAGATAACCTGAATGACTCGTTTCTGGTCCGTAACCTATTATAAAATCGAATACATCCCAAAAGCGTTCTTCGTTTCCAAACTTAACAATAGCTTCCCATTTATCTGACTCTTGAGAAGCTGCTTCTTCAAAGAGTTCAATTAATACACTCATCCAATTTGGTGAAGAGGCTTTAGTTAAAGCAGCAAAAACGCTGTAGTCGACCGCTTCTTTCGTTTGAAAGGGACTTTGATCAAACAATCGTTTAAACCGGTTGATTCTGTCTTTTGAACGGAAAAAGACGGGATACTGAGAAACAGCATCAATGACTTCCGTATTAGTCTCTTCAATGCCCAAGGTAATATACAACTGACTTTCTGCATCAATTTTGAGCTCGTCACTGTACAGCACGATATCCATCAAAGGGTTATCACCCAAAGCTGGTTTTTCCATTGCGAAGTACAAAAAGAGATTATCATTTACGTGTTCTCTTTCAACTAGAAAACTAGTGTGAAAATAGTTGGATGGCGTAACTTTTATGACCGTACACTGGTTTGTTTCTTGACACCATTCAGTGATGGATTCTAAATAAGTCTCTTCTTCATCATAAAGATAAAGGATTTTGCGGGCTTCGCCGTCTTTTAAAGGAGTGGAAAAAGACTCTTCAATTCGTTTGATTACATCATTCGCCATCTCTTTGCCTCCTTTATAATTTGTCGAATATGTTTTGCTTAATTGGCTTCGTGGTTTCGCTTGTGACGAGTTCATTATTCTGGAATTTTTCATAGTTGACCAACACGCCATCATCTAAGTCGAGTTCGATTTGTTTTCGAGCAACGTGGTTAACGACTTCAGAATACCTAGCTAGTTCTTCGCGGTCTTTCATGTGGTTTTCAATAATTTTTTGAACACGTGCTTTTTGCTGCTGGGTACTGGTGTCATCATTTAAGATTTGTTCTTCATACCCAATCATGTTCTCCAACACTTTACTTTCTTGCAAGATATAATCAGTACGCAAACGACCGATAGTATCTTTGTCATAGCGGTGAAGGTACATCAGTCCTTTAAATGCGCCGCGTTTACCACTATTAAACTGCCAGTATATCGGGCGTTTTTGATAGGTTCTAACGTGATCTTTGTAAAAGTCTTTGATGAAGTACTCACGGATACGTTCCCTAGCACTTTGAGTGGCCTTCTTCTTTAAAAATTCCGCTATAAACATCAGATTGTCTTCTAGTGACTCATCTCCATAAATAACGGTTAATAATTCTTCTATTTTTTTCACAATATCATCTTCAAAGTACTGATCCTGAGTAATAGGAATGATGTTGTTTTCATCCGGCTGATAGCTCGTGTAGAGACTTGTGTCCCATTCTCCACCAGCAAAAGCCAAACCTTTTTTGTCTAGAGAATAGCGACCAAACATCAAGCCTACTAAATAGGATAGGAAACTCTTAATGTCTCTTTCTCTATCCGCTTTGCGAACCGTTACATCTTTTTCTTCCACTTCAGGTGTCAGTTCATCTTGAAGGCCATAGACATCAATAAAGATTCGGTTTAACTCTTCTTCGTTTTCTTTTAGTTGGTAGAAGCGATCTTTAGCGACTTCTTCCCATTTTTCAAAGCTGTCTTTAATACGAGAACTACCTTCTTTGTAAGTTAAGAATGGGTGCTCTTCAAAGTCCCAGGACGTTTCGAAGGAGTCCCAGTCGGATTTAGATAATTTAACAATATTTTCAGCTCGTTGTTTATTTTTTATTTGGAAAGCAACAAGTGGAATATTTCCGATTGGTCCTTGATTAAAATCTAAAGTCGGTGCCAATAATTTTAAAATATACATTGTAACTTTTGAATTCAAAAACATTAAGTAGTCGTCTATATTTAAATTGTTATCTTTTAAGAATAACATTGGACCCTTGCTATCGAATAAATATCCATTTGGAGTTTTTCTAAATGATATATTACCTGATGTAAGAGATGACCAAGTCAGGCCTTCTTTAAAATAGTAATTAGGATTTCTAATAACTGATCTTTGTTTACCATTTGAAAACTTAAAATTCTTAATTCTATTACCGTCATTTTCCCAATTTATAATGTACTCATTGTTTCCATACCATTTCCTGAAACTGCCTCCTTTGTTGTAGGGGAACCATTTTAATTGACTACCTTTAGCCTCTATATTACTTTTCAAATTAAATCCTATTTTATTATGGAGAACTTCATACCACATTCTTAAAAACTGATTATTATCCGCAGTCGCTAAACCTTGTCTAGGTTCTGCAATATCACTTAAAGTAGAACCCGTTTGAAATGCTTCAATTATTTTATCACTAGCCCAATAAGCTATTGGACTTCCTGGTATTTTACTGAAGTTAATTTCTGGATTTGAATAATATAATTTCTGGTTTCTAAAATTCAGTTTTTTCTCCTCGGCATTTTTAATGTCTACCATACGAATATATTGACCGTTAAAATTCTTAATAGGAGTGTTTCTTAAAATATAACTTGTATTTTGTACAACTTCCCCACCGATTTCTTCAAAAGTTCTAGTTCCCAAGTGAATCATATTAATAACTGTTTGGTTTTTTAATAATTTACTACGAACTTTTTCAAAAGAAGATAAAAACATCCATGACTGCTGATTTATTGTAGCTGTGTAATGATTATCCTTTGTAAAATATTTAGTCACTTCTATAAACACTGCAAACAAATCACTTTTTTCATCGGGATAGTTTTTATTTACATATTTTTTTAAGTATGCATTCATACCTTTGCTACCCATATAAGGCGGATTTGTAACAACGACTTCATATTGCATTACTAATACTCTATATTGATCTATTAAATCTTCAATTAATGGAAAAACATATTCAACGAGCTCACTTGTAAATATGTCTAGTTTCGACTCATTTCTGAAGTATTCTAATTGCTTTTCAATTAATGGGATGTCAATTTCTGGTACTTGAATAATTGAACCATACAATTTACCATCATAAAATGTGGTATATAGTGACTGTATGGCTTCTTTTACTTGGTCATCATTCTTAGAAAACAACTGCATCTGCTCTTCAGTTATCGTGTTGCTCTCTTCAATGCTATAAATATGAACGCTATAGTCACGACTAAATAAGCGACGATCATATTCTCTAGCTTTCATGACAACAGAAAATGTTGCTAACTGAGCAGCACGCTTGTCGATGTCTAACCCATACAGATTATTTTCAATAATTAACTTAGGTATGTCTCGTTCTAGATATCCTCGAGATAAGTATAATTTATGAAAGACTTCAAAGGCATAAACTAAAATATGACCCGATCCACAACTTGGTGTTTATGGCAATATAAAAGTAGATAGTATTGCAACGAAAATCTTAGAAGCTTGAACAAACAAAAAAGGCTTGCCAGCC
>NZ_PREX01000001.1 GCF_009935905.1 Alkalibacterium sp. MB6
GGCTGGCAAGCCTTTTTTGTTTGTTCAAGCTTCTAAGATTTTCGTTGCAATACTATCTACTTTTATATTGCCATAAACAACACTAATTCTTTCCATGCTAAAAACATATCCTCAACCTCTTCTTCTTAAGTTAATTATTCCTTTAATGATGTCAAGCTACTCTATCATACCTGTATTATATACTAACTACAATTTATTAATACTGAACATTTTATGCTAATGATAAGAAGATTCCATGAAAAAACCTCCGAGAGAGCGGTTAGGCTATCTCGGAGGTTGAGCGATTTTTGAGCGAAACGGTTATTCTATCTTATTACTGTTAAAAGCTTTAAACTTATCTTTCTTCACTTGTCAAGTATAGAGTGTGTAAGCCAACACCTGGTTCGTTTGGATCTGCACCGATAGTGATATCGTATGCGCCAACACGGTCATGAACTGGGAATGTTGCTGTACGGAATAGTGTAGGAATGACTGGTAGTTCTTCCATGAAGTACTCTTGCCAATCTCTGAAGACTTCCGCACGCCATTCAGTGTCAAATCCTTGCTCACTTAACATTTGCTCCATGAAGGCATCGTTTTCTTCTGTTGCCCAACGAGTGTAGTTAAATGGAGCTGTACGTCCGTATAGCCCATCAGGAGTTGGGTCAGTACCTGTTCCCCAAGCAGCTTGGTAGATATCAATGGCAGGGTCATCTGCTTCAACACGGTCATAGAAGGAGTTAAACTCATGTAGACGTCCTTCAAGTAGTTGAACATTAAGTCCAATGTTTCTCCATGATTGCATGTAGTACTCAGCAATTGGTTCTGCAACTTCTCCACCAGACATAGAAGCGAAGTTAATAACTAACTCTTCTCCTTCTGGCGTTTCACGGAATCCATCTCCATTTGTATCTACATATCCAGCTCCTTCAAGAAGTTCAATGGCACGTTCTGGATTATGTGGGTATCCTTCTAGGTCTTCGTTGTGGAAATCAGCGAAGTTAGGGATGATTGGAGAGTTAGCACGACGACGTAATCCTTGGTAGAAACGAGCACCAACAGCATCGTTGTCAATTGCATAAGCCATTGCTTGTCTTAAGTCTCTGTTAGCCATCTTAGCATCTGGGTTAGGAACAACTTGTGCTGGCTCTACTACGTTACCTTCAGCATCTGTTTGCGCATCTTGCCACTCACCCAATTTGAAACCGATATAAGTGTATGAGTTTTCTGGTTGACCTAAAACTGTGTAGTTTTCAATGTCAGCATAGTTCTCAAACTGGTCAGTAGGCATACCTACAAAGAGATCAAACTGTTCGTTTTCCATAGCTGCTACAGCTGTAGTAGTAGGGATAACTTCTAGTTCAATACGCTCTATGTTAGGTGTTCCCAAGTAGTAATCATCAAATCTTGTGTAAGATACTGCTTCACCAGGTACAATGTTTTCTACCTTGAATGGACCGAAACCGATTGGTCTTTCACGAATTTCTGGTGCTGATTCTAATTCAGCTACTGGAATATGTTCCAAGTAGTGACGAGGAGCAGCAGAAGACCAAACTCCACCACCAGCTTGTAGCATTTGTACCCCTACAGATTGGTATTCAATTTCTAAAGTTAATTCGTCTAGTATACGTACACCTTCAATAGAGTCTGCTTCACCGTTTTTGTATGCTTCCATACCAACGATATTAGCAAGGTCTGAACTATAACGAACGCCTGTGTAATCTGGGTGACCAATAATTTCTAAGGCAAAGGCTACGTCACTTGCAGTAACAGGTTCGCCATCATGCCATAAAACGCCCTCTTTAACTGCAATAGTTACAGTATTATTTTCTTGATCAAGTTCGAATGTTGCTGCACCTGAGTCATCAATTTGATAGTTTTCATCATATCCTAGTAGTGTTCCCATTGTATAACTCATAACGGTTGCATCTGGGGCACCAGTGTATAACTCCCAGCTGAAGATTCCTGTAAATGGTGAATCTGTTACGAAACCAATACCTAACGTTCCGCCATCAATTGGATCGCCTTCGTTTTCAACACGTTGTTCAAATTCAACTGGTGCAGGACCGTCAGCTTGTTCGCCGTCAGTTGTCTCACCGTTTTCGTCGGTGCCAGTATCTGTTTCTTCCCCCGTATCTGGCTCAGTTCCACCGTTACCAGTGTCAGTACCTGAATCTGTACCCCCGTTACCACATGCTGCCAAGATGAAAGCGACAGCTGCAGTACTTGCTAGCATGCTATACTTCTTTTTGTTTGACATAACTATTCTCCCCTTCTCTTATCCTAGTCGTTGTTTAGCGTCTGCCGCACGTTGTAAAGCACGACCGACGTAGTTTATACACAGCACTAGCACTAAAATAAGTGCAGAAGCTGGTAACCAAACCCAAGCTTTATTCTCCAGAATATCTGGATTGGTGGCATAGGAAACTAGTGTACCTAAACTTGGTGTTCCGGAAGGTAATCCGAATCCTAGGTAGGTCAAGCCTGTTTCTAAGCCGATACTGCCTGCAAAGTTCAATGTTAAGTTAACAATAATCAGTGAACTGATATTAGGCATCATTTCTCTAAGCATAATAATAATTGATGGTGTTCCCATTGTTTTGGAAGCACTAATAAAATCAAGTCGACCAACTGTTAACGCTCGACCCCTGATAAAACGGGCCTGACCATGCCAGTTGAATAAAATTAATATTCCTGCGAACGTAAACACGTTGTAGCTCGGTACCAAAGTGATGAAGATAATAATAATCATCAGCTGTGGAAGAATCATGATAAAGTCGATGATACGCATGAGCACATTATCAACCATTCCAGCATAGTAAGCTGCTAAGATTCCGACTACAATACCGATAATACTCGTTACCACTGTTACTGACCAACCTAAGGTAAGTGAGTTTCTAGCTCCAATAAGTAGTAGCCCGAAAATATCTCTTCCCGCTGAATCTGTCCCTAGGATGTACCGTGTCCCTTCAAAGGCAGGGTCTTCACTAAAAGACATAGGTGGTAAATAAGAGTCCCATAAGCTTACTGTAGTAACCACATCTTGATCAACAATGAATGACCAAATAAATATTGTAACCAATAATACTACTAATAATATTAAAGAACCTAACGCAAGTTTATCTCGTGCAAATTCCCGACTGATAACTTTAAAACCCATCGGTGGAGTAGAAGCCGCCATGTTATCCGATAAGACTGCTGCTTCTGCATCTTGATTTGCTGCCATAAGATTCATTCATTCCCTTCTATTAACTTTACATTAATTAATCAATTCTGATACGCGGATCTACAGCCATCAGTATCAAGTCGGACAATAATGTCCCTATTAAACCTAAAAATCCGTAGAACAAAACTAATACGAATATGACACTGTAATCTCGTGTATTAATTGATTGCAGGAATAAATAACCCATTCCACTATAAGTAAAGATTTGTTCAATAAAGATAGATCCTGTAAATACTCCAACAATTGTGTAGCCTAAACCGGAAGCAATGGGTAAAGATGCGTTTCTAAGAATATGTCTCGTATACACTTTCTGGATTGGTACACCTTTGGAACGTGCCGTTTTTACATAATCTGAAACTTTTGCATCAATAATTTCACTTCTTAAATACTGAATGATAGATGTCGTTCCAAGTACTGCCGTCGTGATTGCGGGCAGGATAACATGGTAGACTTGACTACTGAACACTTCCCAGGTCGTATTCGCGTTAACACTGACACTTCCTCGAGCCGGGAACCACGCTAAGTTGTATCCGAAAATATAAACCATGAGTAATGCCAAAACAAAGGTCGGAATGGCAAAGCTGACAAAGTTATAAACTAAAACAGCTTTATCAAGGATAGACTCATTATATCTTCCAGCCAAGATACCCAATGGTAAACCAATCGCATACGTTAATATAATTGATACAATGGATAATCTGACTGTATTGCCTAATCGACCAGCAATAACTTGAGTAACGGGACGTTGGAAGTTAAAGCTTCGTCCAAAGTTTCCTCTTAAAGCATCCCCCATCCAGTCAACGTAACGAACAGGAAGTGGATCATTAAGTCCGTATGCTTCTCTCATCGCTTCGATTTGAGCTGGATCTAAGTTCGGATCAACAAGTCCCGTAAACGGGTCCCCTGGCATAAAGTCAGCCAGTATAAAGATTAAAATACTTAAAATAAGAATTTGAGGGATCATGAGTAACAAACGTCTTATAATTGTTTTCCACATAACTAGATTCCCCCTCCTTTATTAATCGTTTCATTTAGTAAGGAAGAGTTCGGTTCATTCGGCTTTAAAGCAACAAAGTGATTATCACCAAATGGTTGAAGGTCGTATACTCGTCCCTCGGAATCATAATAATTCGTTTCCTGTGCAGTATATTCTGCTTCCACTCGTTGTCTTTCCACTTTATGGGCCGCTCGTGTCGTAGGGTCCATATCTGGAATAGCTGAAAGCAATCGTTTCGTATAAATATGCTGTGGGTTACTATAAATTGCTTTTTTGGACCCTTGTTCAACAAAACGTCCTTTATGCATAATAGCAATATCATCGGCCATGTGCTGAACTACTCCCAAGTCGTGAGAGATAAATAAATAACTCAAATCATATTCTTTTTGAATACGTCTCATAAAGTTTAACACCTGGGCTTGTACGGATAAATCAAGAGCTGAGGTAGGCTCATCTGCAATAATCAATTTTGGATCAGAGGCTACCGCTCGGGCCACACCGATTCGTTGACGTTGTCCACCTGAAAATTCATGCGGGTATTTATACATCGCTTCAGGTCTCATGCCAACTATTTCAAGTAGATCTACGACCCTTTTTTTAATCTCATCAGGTGTGTAATCAAAATAATTACGCATGGGTTCAGCCATTACATCAAGGATTCGTTTTTTAGGGTTCATAGACGACGTTGCATCTTGAAAAATCATTTGAACGTCTTTGTTATAATTTGCATATTTCTCTTTCCGACTTCTTGCTTTATTTGTAACATTTTGGCCTTCGTAGAAAATCTTTCCAGATGTTGCTTTTTCGAGACCAATAATTGTTTTACCAATCGTGGTTTTTCCTGAACCGGATTCTCCAACTAAGCCATATGTCTTACCACTTTCAATAGTTAAGTTCACACCATCTACAGCTTTTACATAGCTTTGTATTGTGTTTAAGATACCACCACGTACTGGGTAGTGTATTTTCAAATCTTTGACTTCAATAAATCCCATACTAGTGTGCCTCCCCTTCAAAGTGGAAATGTTTCCAACAAGAGCATCTCACTTTATGATTGGGTGACACTTCGTGCAATACTGGATGTTCTTCGTGTGCCTCTGCAGGTATCCAAGGAATACGTGGAGCAAATCTGCATCCTTTTCTTGGAAGTGTCTGAAGTGATGGTACAGTTCCTTGAATCACGTGCAACTCTTCTTCATCGTCATCCAATTCATGAGGAATGGAGTTTAATAATGAACGAGTATAAGGATGTAAAGGATTGGCGAATAGTTCTTCAACAGGTGCTTCTTCAACGATTTGACCAGCGTACATAACGGCTACTCTATCAGCTGTTTCTGCAACAACACCCAAGTCGTGAGTAATAAGAATAATTCCTGATCCTGTTTCATTTTGAATATCTAACATTAAGTCCAAAATCTGAGCTTGAATGGTTACATCCAAAGCTGTGGTCGGCTCATCTGCTATGATAATTGGTGGCTTGTTCGCTAATGCAATCGCGATAACTACCCTTTGTCTCATCCCGCCCGATAACTCGTGTGGGTAAGCTTTCATAATTTGTTCTGGTCTTGGAATACCTACTTGGTTTAATAACTCAAGCACTCGCGTCATACGCTGTTCTTCATTTAAATCTGAATGGTATTCAAGTGATTCTCCGATTTGGTCTTTAATAGTCATCAATGGATTCAATGACCCTAAAGGATCTTGGAAAATCATTCCTATATCGTTACCTCTAATACGGTTATACAGTTTTTCGTTTAAATCAAGGAGGTTCAAGTCTTTATACAGGACTTCTCCTTTGATTTTAGTATTCTTTGAATCATGAAGTCCCATGATTGATGTTGCAAGAGTAGATTTTCCACATCCGGAT
This sequence comes from Alkalibacterium sp. MB6, assembly GCF_009935905.1. Classification (GTDB taxonomy): domain Bacteria; phylum Bacillota; class Bacilli; order Lactobacillales; family Carnobacteriaceae_A; genus Alkalibacterium. The sequence continues at coordinate 6,070 of NZ_PREX01000001.1, forward strand.
TCTCCTACAATTGCTAAGATCTCATTGTTTTTTAACGTTAGAGATACTCCATCTACTGCGTTATGGTATTCATCACCAAAACGAAAACCTGTTTCCAAATTGTTAATCTCTAACAAGCTGCGTTCGACGACCACTAGTTAACCTCCTATGCTATCCTTCTCACTTTAAAACTGAGAAGATTACTAAACTTTCATTTGTTTCTAATCAAAAGCTTAATAATATAAATCGAATTATACAATGCATTTACTAATATAGCAATGCTTTTTTTAATTTTATAACAATTAGTTAAATTTACAATAGTGTTTTATCATTATTCTCTAATTTAATTTGAGTTTGACAAATACTGTTCATATTTATTACATGCGGTCGTGAATATAATCGACTGCTTTTCCAACTGTAGTAATTTGCTCAGCGTCTTCATCAGAGATTTCATTACCAAACGTATCTTCCAGTTCCATAACCAATTCCACTATATCTAGAGAATCAGCCCCTAAATCATCTTTAAAGGTTGTGTCTCGATTAATTTTACTCTCATCTACGCCCATCCGCTCAACGATGATTGCTTGAACTTTGTCGAAAACTTCTTCTTTAGTCATGTCTTCTGCTCCTCGTCTCTTTATCTGTCTCTCTGTTACGTCTTTATTATAATTCGCTTACTAAATCTTCATTTAATTCACAATTGTTATTGTATCGCATTCGTTTTGTAATTTCCATCACTTTTTGAAATTTAGTGACTTTTATAGTGAATATTATGAGAGTTTTATTAACAAGCACTAATCTTTATTATCAAAATAATGGATTAAATCGGGCAACATATTGGTTTTTAACATCTCTCTCGTTTGTCTAATGGTATGGTAAACAGGTTCGGCAGTAGCGGATCCATGCGTTTTTATAACTGGTGCATTCAAGCCGAATAATACTGCGCCTCCGTATTTTGAATAATCTAACACATCTTTTAAAGATTTTAAACTATCCTTTAAAAGGATGCCACCAATTTTTGATTTCATTCCGCTATTCATAATGGAATCTTTTAGTAAGCCCATCATAGACAAGGCGGTTCCTTCAATTGTTTTTAATACAGCATTTCCAGTGAAGCCGTCTGTAACGATGACATCAGCTACGCCATTTAAAATATCTCTTGCTTCCACGTTACCAATAAAGGTTATAGAATCATTGGCTTTTAATAATTGGAAGGCTTCTTTAGATACTTCATTTCCTTTATTTTCTTCTGTACCGTTATTGAGTAGGCCGACAGTCGGCTGCTTAACCCCGTGAACATGTTTGGCGTATTGAGAAGCTAGTGTCGCATACTGGTTAATGTTTAATGGTTTTGAGTCGGCATTCGCTCCGACATCTATCATGTTAAATACAGACCGTTTATCCGATAATGATGGAAAAGTTGCCAATAAGCCCGGACGGTCAACGCCTTTGATTCTCCCTACTATTAATGTACCTGAAGCGAGTAAGGCACCCGTATTCCCTGCAGATATCAACGCATGATTCTCACCTGATTTGACTGAGTGAGCCGCTTTAACCATAGAAGATTCTTTTTTACGTCTGATGGAACGAACGGGGTCATCTTCACTAGAAATCACTTCCTCAGAATGAACAATTTCTATATTTGGAAGATTTTCTTCCAATTCATTTCTGATGGCATCTTCTTTTCCATATAATACTACTGTTATATCTTTAAATTCTTTTGCAGCGCGCACGCTACCTTTAACTATTTCTTTGGGTGCATGATCTCCGCCCATTGCATCTACCGCTATTCTCATGTTTTCACCTTCCTGTTTAATCTAACTGGGTATTAATCTAACACAAACAGATGACTCGCTTCTATACCTACTTCTTGCCTGATTAATTGGTATTCCTCACTTTCAAAAAAGACTTTTGAATTGAGTAATAGTGACGCCTTATGCCTTGCTTCTTCTAAGATAGGGAAATCCTCTACAATATCGCCCATTTTAAATTGAGGGATACCTGATTGTTTCTTACCAAACAAGTCACCTTGGCCTCTCATTTCTAAATCTTTTTGACTGAGTACAAAACCATCTGTTGTTTCTGTAATAATCTTCATCCGCTCAGCACCTTTTTCACCTTTTGGATTGGCAATTAAAATACAAAAAGACTCTGTGCTTCCACGTCCTACCCGTCCTCTTAACTGATGTAACTGTGCCAAGCCAAAACGGTCCGCATCATGAATGACCATTAAAGATGCATTGGGTACATTGACCCCTACTTCAATAACGGTTGTTGATATTAAGACTTGAAGATGATTATCTTTAAAGGCTTGCATAATATCATCTTTTTCTTTAGCGGGCATCTTGCCGTGCAAAAGACCTACGTTGATACGTGGCCCTAAAATCTCTTGATAGGTCCGGTGAAGAGCCGTCGCATTTTCTAAATCCATCATTTCAGACTCTTCAATTAATGGACTAATCACATACACTTGATGACCTTTATTCAGTTCTTTTTTCAAAAAGCCTATCATCCGGTCAAAATGTTTCGGTCTAATCCAGTACGTTTTTATAGGTTGTCTGCCCGCTGGCATCTCATCAATGATTGAGACATCCATTTCTCCATAAGCGGTGATTGATAAGGTACGGGGAATCGGAGTAGCGGTCATAAACAAGACATCCGGGTTCAAGCCTTTTTCTCTTAAGGCCTTTCGTTGATTGACCCCAAACCGATGCTGCTCATCTGTGATGACTAAGGACAAATCTTTAAAGAAGACATCGTCTTGAATGAGGGCATGCGTCCCTATAATACAATCGACTGTGCCATCTACTAAACCTTCCAATATGCTGTCACGTTCTTTTTTCTTTGTCGAACCTGTCAGCAACTCCACACGAATGGCTGTCTCTTTAAACATCTCGTCTAGAGACTCCTTATGCTGGGTAGCTAATATTTCAGTTGGAGCCATTAAAGCCGATTGTTTATCCGCTGTTTTAGCCGCTAAAATAGCTGCCGCTGCGACAACTGTCTTTCCGCTCCCCACATCACCTTGCAGTAATCGAAACATCTGACCAGGTGATTTAATATCCTTACAGACTTCATTAACCACTCGCTTTTGAGCATTGGTCAGTTCATATGGAAGAGATGCAAAAAATGCCTTCAGCTTCTCGACATCATAATCAATACTCAAGCCAGCCTGTGCTTGCTTTATCTGCTTTTTCATCCAACCAAGTTTCATTTGGTATAAAAAGAATTCTCTGAAAATAACTGAATACCTAGCTTTCTCTAGTTCCCACTCGTGTTCAGGGAAGTGCATTAAGTATATGGTATCTTTTAAAGGCAGGAGATCGTGTTCCTTTAAAAAAGGTTGAGGGAAGCTATCGTCAATATACGGATGGTATATTTCCCATGCAGCTTTAATAAGCTTTAAAATGGTCCCTTGCTTAATGTATTTACTTGTAGAGTAGATCGCTTCCCTAGCCGCACCTTCTGCTACTTGAGGGAGTATTTTTACTCCATTCAGCTGTTTTCTCACACTATCCCATTTTCCAAATACTTTTATGTCTTTGCCCGCTTCTATTTGGTTTTGCAAATAAGGTTGGTTAAAAAACACAACAGATACAATCACATGGTCGCAGTTCATTCGAAAGGTTAATCGGTTTTTCCGTCTGCCAAAATGAGTGACGACACCATCTGAAATGGCCACCCCTTCTAACACTACTTTTTCAGTGTCTTCTATATCTTCTATAGACTTAACAGTTAAATCCTCATATCGAAAAGGATAATGCGTTAATAAATCCATGATGGTTCGAATACCTAAATCTTCAAGCGCTTCGACTCGTTTCTCGCCTACGCCGGGAAGTTTAGTAACCGAATCGTTTATAGATACATCCACATCTGTCCTCCTCTCTCTCTTTAAAGTGATCTTATATAATAGAAAGAGCCCTAGTGTTCATATTAAAGCCATGAACAGTTAGGTAACACTCCCATAATAATAAAAAAGAATAGAGAAAACAACAGAAGAATGAGTTGTTTCTCTATTTCTCTTTTATTCTACTGATATTAAATAATGATAGACCGGTTGCCCACCTTCGTGAACCTCAACTTCTATTTCAGAATAGTTTTCTTCCAAATAATCCGTTAGTGCTTCAGCTTGTTCCGTGCTTCCCTCTTCACCGATTAATATCGTGACGATTTCACTGTCGTCATCTAACATGTCTTTAATTGTATCGACTGTCACGTTAAACAAATCATTAGCAGATACCTTTATGTTTCCATCAACAATACCCATAAAATCATCTTTTTTAATAGCCAAGCCGTTAATTTCTGTATCTCTCACCGCAAAGGTGACTTGACCAGATTTAACATGGCCCAACTCTTCAGTCATTGTTTCCTTGTTTGTAGACAGATCGGCTGTTGGGTTATAGCCAAGCATTGCCGTCAAACCTTGCTGAATGGTTTTCGACTCGACAACAGCTGCGTTACCCTCTATGACTTGAGTGGCTTGTTCAGCTGCCATAAAGATGTTTTTGTTGTTAGGTAAAATGATATAGTTTTTAGCGGGTACACTTTCCATCGCTTTTACAATGTCTTCTGTACTTGGATTCATCGTTTGTCCGCCTTGAAGTACGCAATCGACTCCTAGACTTTCAAACAATTCTTTCAAACCGTCTCCAGCTGCAATCGCAACGATCGCAAAGTCTTTAACAGGCGTCGCTTCTTTCGTCGTTGTATCATCTGACAAAGCTGAATGCTGTTCACGCATATTATCTACTTTAATTTTCATTAACGAACCAAATTTTTGACCATAGTTCATGACTTCACCTGGTCTTTCGGTATGCACGTGTACTTTAATTACTTCTTCATCTGCAACGACTAATAAAGAATCACCCATTTTATCTAAGTAATTCCTAAATTCTTCGTAGTCAAATTCACTTTCTACTGTTTCGCCTTCACCTCTACGAACCATGATTTCTGTACAGTAGCCAAACTCGATATCTTCCGTATTTAAATGTTCATGGACGCCTCCGCGGTGGTGTTCTGCACGAACCAACTCCTGTAAATCCGTTTCTTCTTCTTTTGGCTCTTCGCCAGTCATTGAAGACAAGAATCCTTCATAAATGTAAACCAATCCTTGACCACCACTGTCCACTACCCCTACCTCTTTCAGGATAGGCAGTAAATCTGGAGTCTTTTTAAGTGAACGCTTCGCCGCACTTAGTACAGTCTCCATGACTTCGACAACGTTGTCTGTTTCCTCGGCTTTTTTCACTCCTGCTCTAGCTGAATGACGAGCAACGGTTAGAATCGTTCCTTCTACTGGTTTCATGACTGCGCTATAAGCTGTGTCTACTCCACCTTGAAAGGCTTGAGCTAGATCTTTAGCAGAGAGCTCAGTTTTGCCTTCTGCTGCTTTTGCAAAGCCTCTAAATAACTGAGACAAGATAACGCCTGAGTTCCCTCTAGCCCCCATCAATAACCCTTTAGCTAAAGCTTGAGTAACGTCTCCCATCCGATCACTCGTTGACTCTTTAACAGCAGCAGCGCCACTGGTAAAAGATAAATTCATGTTCGTTCCAGTATCACCATCTGGTACAGGAAAGACGTTCAATGAGTTGACATATTCTGTATGTTTTTCGAGACGCTGTTTCCCCAGCACCACCATATTTTTAAATTGACTCGCTATTAAATTCTTATCATCCACTTTTTTACTTCCTCCTTTGCCACAAAACTCGTGACGTTGGCTTACAAAATAGCCTGAACTTTAACACCTTGAACAAATACATTAACCGAAGTTGCTTTAATACCTAAATCATTCTCTAGTTGATAAGCTACTCTTTCTTGGACATTCTTTGATACTTCAGTAATTTTTGTCCCGTAGCTTACAATAATATGCACATCAATGGCAATGTCTTCTTCCTCTTGACGGACAATGACTCCACGAGAGTAATTATCTCTGTTAAGAATCTCGTTTATGCCATCTTTGACCTGATTTCTGCTGGCCATCCCTACAACGCCAAAAATCTCTGTTGTTGCACCGCCAACCACAGTGGAAATGACGTCGTTAGACATTTCAATTGTTCCAAATTCAGAGTTTAATAAAATGCTCATTCTCTTTCCCCTTTCTCTTACTTATTCATTCATTTATTTATCAGTTGCTTTGATATTCAAACATATTTTAGCATACCGTACGCAATAAAAAAAGACAAGCCTTATAAAGCCCTACTTGAGCGGTTTCTCTCCTGTAGAATCTTATTCTATAATCTAATTGATATTGTGAAACAGCTTCTCTTAGTATACACTGTTATGGAAGGAATTTACAGTTTGTATTTGCATAAAGGCAGACTTCTTTACACTTTCCTTCTATGGATTAGGCGTTTTTCAATCAGCTGTAAAGTAAAAACACTTGATTGAATATGAAAAAATACTTGCGTCTTACTCAGAAATATGCTATTTTATATAAGTATGATTTAGCTTTGTAAGTAGGAGCTATGCACGAAGGAGGAGAAAAAATGGCTAAAGAATGTTATATTACTGGACGTAAAGCTAGAAGCGGAAATAACCGTTCACACGCTAACAACAAATCAAAACGTCGCTTTGCTGCGAATCTACAAAAAGTTCGTATCATGATTGATGGAAAACCTACTAAAGTATGGGTATCTGCCCGCGCTTTGAAATCAGGTAAAGTTGAACGCGTCTAATTTAAGATTAACATAAAGCCGGTATACACTACTTTCAGTGTCTACCGGCTTTTTATGTTTTATTTATTATAAGATCTAATCTCCAGTTGACAAAAAATCTGTCGTCGATGTCAAATCAATTGAGTTCACTGGGTCTCGGAAAACTCTCGGTCCATATTGAATCAACTGATACTCGCCATCTTCAACCGCTATCGTTAATAACTCTTCTTCTTCATCAAAAGACATTGTGTAATCAGCATACGTCTCCATATGTGTAAACGGAGTCGTGTACCGATCGATTTGTGTATCTATGCCATAATAGGTTAGTCCTTTGTCTTCAAAACTTAAAAATGTACTTCCTTCAATCGTTAAAGCAAAAGCTTCACCGTCTTCTAACGAATCTTTGATTCGTTAGAAGACGGTTTGTTCATTGCTTGTGCATCCCATTAATAAAGAGACCATTAATATGCCTAACGTTATCATTCGTTTATTCAGCTTGATCACCCTCACTTCCTTTTGCTTACTCTGTCATATTAATTTGATTCTACTATATTTTTTTCAAAACAACATATGTTAAGTTCTTGTTGTCCTATACTAATTTATTTTATTGAATACAAAAATACGCCCTCCATAGAAGTAACCATTAGGTTTGCCTTCTATGAAGGGCGTTGTGTATCTTCATAAATAAGGAATCGCTCATCAATCGGGTCAATCCCCACTTTGAATAACAGCAAGGATGCCTTTTTCAAAGGACAGTTGAGCATCATGGGTGAGGATTTCATTACTGACTAACGCCATTGGGTAGGTGTATGTTGCTTCACTTAATAGATACTTCATGCCTGAAAGGGTCAAGTTAGTCACTGGCGTCATGCCAATGACTGACATATACGTTTTGTCCTCTTCTTTTTGAATCCTATGCTGACCTGGTTTCAAAAAACTTAGCGTATTTTGCTTATTCTTAAATATCAGTTTTTCAAGAATCGATTCAAACCTTGGTTGATAAGCGAAAAATAACAGGCTCAATAGATGGTCGACTCTGCCACCCATCCAATTATATAGGATCATTTGCTCTGGGTTAAAGGTTTCCCATGCCCGACTGATAGCCAGTTCTGCATCCGTGTCATCTTTGTCTGCTTTAAATTCCTCAAGGCGGTCTGTATAAACAGCTAATTGCTTTTTCTCTTCAAGCGTAATGGAGTCGAAGTCTCCTAAAGCCAGATCAATCGGAATCCCTCTTTTATAACACTCGACAGCTCCACCGTCTACGCCTATAATCACATCTGTTTCTTTAGGTGTCGGAAATAAAGCATCTGGATCTGGGGCACCAAGAACAATATGAGCGGTCTTAATCACTGGCCGTCACAGCCTCTTTAAGCGCATCAATTGGGACTTTCACGTCTTTTGCACCGTAGATGTAAGAACCGGCAACAAACACATTCGCTCCCGCTTGAGCACAGGCTTTGGCTGTTTCAGGATTAACGCCACCATCCACTTGTATATCGAAAGCCGTATCGTGTTTTTCCTGCCAGTCTTTTAACTGACGTATTTTCGTTAAACTGTGCGCAATAAAGCTTTGACCACCAAAACCTGGGTTTACAGTCATCACCAATACCATATCTACCATCGGCAAGACATCTTCTATGGAAGAAACGGGTGTCGCTGGATTGATGACGATACCCGCTTTTATTCCTTTTTGCTGTATCATTTGAAGGGCACGGTGGACATGCTTGGTACTTTCCACATGAATAGAGATAACGTCCGCACCTGCATTGGCAAATTCTTCAATATAATATTCTGGATTATTGACCATCAAGTGGCAGTCCAAAGGCAAGGACGTATGCGGTCTTAATGCTCTGACGACATTTGCCCCAAAGGTCAGGTTAGGCACAAAGTTTCCATCCATTGAATCAATGTGAATCCAGTCGGCACCTGCTTGTTCAACTTTTGCTACTTCGTTTTTTAAATCAGCGAAATCAGCACTTAATATAGATGGTGCAATGATCATCTGCGATCCCCTTTCTTCCCATACTTAGGTTTTCTATTTTGTACTTCTTCGAGTAAGGACAGATAGTTTTTGTAACGGAATGCTTCAATCTCTCCTGAATCAACGGCTGCTTTTACAGCACAATTGGGTTCGTTTTGGTGAATGCACCCACTAAAGCGGCAGTCTTTTCCATGCTCCCATATTTCTGGAAAACAAGTCGGCAGTTCTTGTTCATCGATGACTTCAAACTGAATCGCACTGAAACCAGGAGTATCAGCGATTAAACCTCCAAGCATAGGGACCAATTCAACATGACGAGTCGTGTGTCGACCCCGTCCAAGTGATTTAGACGTTTCCCCTGTTTTGAGTTCAAGAGTCCTATCCATTTTATTTAGTAATGTGGATTTGCCGGCACCAGACTGTCCCATAAACACGGAGGTTTTTTTCTCCAATTTTGGTCTGAGTAAGTCATGAATCTCTTCAGATGTCAACACCACTCCTTGTTCAGGCAAGATCACCGTATAGCCTATCTTTTCATAAGCTTCGCAAATCAGCTTAATGTCTAGATAGGTTTCTTCAGACGCAATATCGGTTTTTGTGACATAAATAACCGGTTCAATATCATTGTATTCCAAAGTTACTAAATTACGGTCCAAAAGCGACACAGAAAAATCCGGATCGCTTATAGACATGACCACGACACCCACATCAACGTTCGATACAGGCGGTCGTTTCAATTCATTTTTTCTTGGCAGTATGTCTTCTAAGGTCCCTTCTTTATCTGTTCCATAGGTAAAATACACATGGTCTCCAACAAGGGGTGTGATATTATCTTTTCTAAATATACCCCTAGCACGAGTTTGATAAATATGTCCCTCTTCAGAGTGGATATAATAAAACCCACTCAACGCTTTAATGACTTGACCCTTATCCAAGCAAACACACCCTTCCTAATCGTTTGGTCCGATTCCACTCTCTTCCATTATAAGCTCTCCGTCTCGGTAAACTCTATAACTGGCCGTTCCTTCTTCTTCAACAACGAAATTTAGGAAAACAACCGTGTTTTCAGTAATATCAAATTCTCTATAAACAGTATCAAACGAATGATTGGCATCATCAATATAAATTTCGATACGGTTCGGTTCTGGTGAGGCATCTTCTGCTTCTTCCTCTTGTGTTTCCTCACCTTCGCCAGTTTCTTCACCCGTTTCAGCTTCTTCTTCTGTTTGCTCCGGTGTTTCCTCTTCGGGAGCCACGTATTCAACTGTAATAGGGTACTCAAATTGAATGTATTCTGGCTCTTCTGGTCCAGTTGAGATGACAACAGAAATGCGTTGTCCGGAAAAGACTTCTGTCCCTGGATCAGGTGATTGACTTGCTACTTGGCCTTCTGGCACGGTATTCGATGGTCCGGATGTAAAGTTAACTGATAAATTCAAGTCTGTCGCGTAACGGTCTACCCCGTCTTGCGTGTAGCCAGTTAAATCCCGTAAATCATAACCTTGAGGCCCACTACTGACGACAAGGGTTACAGTCGTTTCACTTGGGACGACATCTTCTCCTGGATTAACACTTTGTGATAAGACGGCGCCAGCGTCAACCGTGTCACTATACTCTTGAGTACTTGTTACAGAAAAACCAAGAGTGGTTAAAATGGCTCGTACTTCTTCGTAATTATCTCCCACATAATTGTCCATGCTGACACTTTCTTCACCCAAACTGACGTATAAATCGACTTCAAATTCTTCTCTAACAATGAATCGTTCGTCTGGGCTACTCCGTATAACCACCCCAGCATCCACTTCTTCATTGTGCTCTTCAAAGACTTCTCCAACTAAAAGATTTAAATTAGCTAGTCGCTCTTCTGCTTCTTCCAAAGTCAAACCTGATAACTCGGGAATCGAGACTTCTCTAGGTCGAGTCATGCTGAATATCAGATAACCTACAAAAACGAGTAGGAGCAACATAATGGTAGACAATATCCCTTTTTTAGATTTCTTTTTCTTTTCGTTACCCTCGCCATCCTTACTAGGATTGGCAGTTTCCGTCGGCTTTCCAGGCTGACTAGTTTCGCTAGCCACAACCTTCTGCTCAGGCGTGGTTACGGGTAAAGGTGTCAAGATACGAGTGGAATCATCTACGTTTGATTCCGGTTCAAATTTTGCTTCGTTGGCTCTTGATGGCGATAAAGCCGTCACCAAGTCTTCTTTCATTTCTCTAACTGATGTGTAGCGTTGATGTGCTTCTTTGGCTGTTGCTTTTAAAACGACATTTTCCAAAGGTTGAGGAATAGATGCATCCCGTGCTCTTAATGAAGGCATGTCTTTTTGGAAATGCTTCAATGCGATAGAAACGGCCGATTCGCCATCAAAAGGCACTTCGCCAGTCAATAACTCATACAGTAAAATACCCAAAGAATAAATATCGGACTGTTTTGTAGCCATACTACCACGAGCTTGTTCAGGTGAGACATAATGAACAGATCCGAGCAAGGAGTTCGTCTGAGTGATTGAGTTTTCAGATAAGGCAACCGCTATGCCGAAATCAGTGATTTTAACTGTATCGTCTTTATCGATTAAGATGTTTTGTGGTTTTAAATCTCTGTGTATAATATTATGGGCATGGGCATACTCAACAGCATCCAATATTTGCTTCATGATATTAATCGTTTTTTTGTAAGCTATTGGGTAATGGTCTTTAATAAACTCTTTTAAATCACTGCCCTCAACATATTCCATGACTATATATTGGTTTTCCTCTTCACCTACATCTACTACGTTAACGATGTTTGGGTGAGTCAGTTCAGTCGTTGACAACGCTTCTCGTTTAAATCGGCGAATGCTGGCTTCATCATTATGGAAATTATAGGCCATCAACTTAACCGCTACTTCTCTTTCCAGTATTAAATCTTCTGCCAAAAAGACATTAGCCATGCCGCCTGAGCCAATTTCTCTAATAATCTTATACCGATTGCTTATGCGTTCTCCGGATTTCATCTCGATTCCTCCTTCCCTTTTACTGTTTGAGCTTCTTCATTGGTCGAATGTGGGTCGATTAGACAGACAGTGATGTTGTCTGTTGACCCATTTAATAAGGCTTGTTCAACCAATTGGCTTGCTTTTTCTTCAAGCGTCCCGTTTTCTTCTAAAATAGACGAGATAGCTGTCTCTTCCAACTCATTTGATAAGCCGTCTGAACATAACATGATTAAGCTGGTTTCTTCGGTGTTAAGGATAAAGAAATCAACTTTTACTTTATCAAATACACCTAAAGAACGTGTCAAAGCATGCCGTTGACGATGTGTTCTGGCTTCGTCTTCAGTGATTTCGCCACTTAATCTCAGCTCATTGGCAAAAGAATGATCGACGGTGACTAACCTCAATTGGTTCTTTGTTAATTGGTAGGCTCGACTATCGCCGATGTTTCCAATAATGATATCCCCATTGATAAAGGCGGCAGCTACTAGAGTTGTCCCCATGCCATCAAGGTCAGTGTAGCGTTTAGCGACTCGATAAATCCGTTGGTTTTCTATGTTGATATGCTTCTCTAACCAAGCTTGACTCTCCACTGTCGTTAAACAGGCAGTCTGCTCCCATCGGTGGCCTAATTGAAGAACAGCCATTTCACTCGCTATGTCACCCGCTTTATGACCACCCATCCCATCACATAATATAGCTAACAGTTGATCGGATTGATTGACAAAAAACTCGACGTAATCTTGATTGATTGCACGTTTACCTATATGGCTTTTTTTGTATAGTTTCAGTTTTATTCACTCCTGAACGGTTCATTCCTGTGCTTTTGTTTATGTAATGCCTAAACGGTGCCATTCAGTTACTCACGACACCTTAAAAGCATCTCATTATCTTTTTCTGATACTGGCTATAAAAAATCCATCTGTCCCATAATAGTGTGGATACAAATGAAGAAATCCTTCTTTCGATTTTGCCAACTCCTCATGATGGGTGTAGACAGGTTCTAAATCAAATGTTGGATTCTCTTTTATAAATTGCTTAACGACTTCATCATTTTCTTTTTTAGTAATGGTACACGTACTGTATATTAAACGGCCACCCTTTTTAAGTAGTGGAGCTACACTATTTAAAATATCACCTTGTACTTTTTGTAAAGACAAAATATCCTTCATTGATTTTTGATACCGAATATCTGGTTTACGCCTCATCAGACCTAAGCCTGAACAAGGGGCGTCAACTAGGATTTTATCGAACTGTTCGTGCTCTAACTGGTCAGCACTCTCTCTGGCGTCCATTTCTTTAACCTTCACACGGTCTTGTACCTTTAATCGGTCAGCATTTTCTAAAACACGTTTCAGTTTATTGGCATGAATATCAAGGGCCAACACACTTCCACCAGCCTCTTTCGTTAGAAAAGTAGCCATGTGTGTGGTTTTGCCACCAGGTGCTGAACAGGCATCTAAAATCCGATCGCCTTCTTCTACTTGCATAGCTTCTGCTACCAACATGGAACTTTCGTCTTGAATGGTGATGATGCCCTCTTTAAATAAACTAGACTGCACAGGTAAACCATTTTCACAAATCAAGCCATCTTTTGCGACTTCACTTTGCCTGACGTTAAAGCCTTCTTCTTGAAGTTGCTTGATGACCTCTGTTACCTTCATGAGTGTTGTGTTGACTCTTAAACTAAGTTTTGCTCTAGAAGACAATGATTCTAGAACCTTTTCCGTTTCATCTATACCAATTTCTTCCTTTAATAAACCAACAATCCAATCAGGGTAGCTGTATTGAATGGCTAAGCGCTCGTCACTATTTTCAATAGCCGATACTAAACGGGTGCCATCACGGTCAATTGACCGCAACACCCCATTCACAAAGCCGGATGTTCCCTTGTGACCGCGCTTTTTTGCGATGCGAACCGCTTCGTTAACGACAGCATGCATGGGTATTTTATCAAGAAGAGTCATTTGATACAAGGACAGTCTGAGCAACTGCTTTACCCAATTGTCTATTTTCTTTTGCTTTTTGATAAAGGGCTCCAATTGATAGTCTAACAAGCGTTTATTTTGAATGACGCCATATACCAGCTCAGTCAAAAACGCTCGGTCCTCAGGTGTTAAAGATGCTCCTTGAACGGTTTCGTTTAGTAAAACATTACTGAATGACTGGTTTTTTTCTACTTTTTCTAAAATAGCGACGGCTAAATACCGGCTAGTTTGACTAATCGGCTTGGGTTGACTTTTATTCGGATGATTCTGCAAAGTGCATCCCTTCTTCCAAATAATTTAATGCCCCTGATAAAAAGCTCTCCACAGGCATTTTCGCTTTTCCAAAAGGCTGAACTACTTTGAGTGACAGAGCTGTCCCGTTTCCACAAGCAACCACTAGATTTTTCTTGTCTAGCTGGATAATGGTTCCTGGTAACTCATCCGTTTTTTGTTCAGTCACTTTCGCTTCCCATAGTTTAAATCGCTCACCGTTAAGTGTAGTATACGCTCCTGGAAATGGATTCATGCCTCGTATTTGATTTGCAATAACTGTTGCTTGTTTATCCCACTGAATTTGTTCTTCTTCTGGTTTAATCATTGGGGACAAGGTCACGTCTGCTTCGTTTTGTTTTATAGGTGTGATCGTGCCTTCGAATAGGCCAGGCAAAGTATCGATAAGCAAATCCCTTCCTAATAAACTCATTTTTTCAAATAATGTTCCGACATTATCGTCTTCTTCAATAGGTAAGGTCCGTTGACTAATGATATCACCGGCATCCATTTGTTTAACCATATACATAATCGTCACGCCTGTTTCTTTTTCACCATTGATTAACGCATAATGAATCGGCGCTGCTCCTCTGTATTTTGGCAGCAAGGAAGCGTGGACGTTAATGGCTTTGAACCGTGGTGCATTGAGTAAGGTTGTTGGAACATATTGGCCATAAGCTGCCGTCACAAGTAAGTCTGGATTTAACGCTAAAATGTCTTTCATTTCCTGTGAGCCTGATAATTTTTCAGGTTGAAACACAGGAATATCATAGTCTAGTGCTTTTTTCTTTACTGGAGGCGGAGTGACGAGCTTTTTTCTGCCAACTTTTCTATCCGGTTGGGTGACTACTGCAATGACGTCTACGTTAGACTCATTAATTAAAGCATCCAATATCGGCACCGAAAATTCGGGTGTACCCATAAATACGACTCTGTACATCATGTTTCACTCCTCTTTAACTCTTTCAATTTAATCCTTTAAAGCGTGTATTATATAAAATCAAGTGGCTGATAGTCGATGGAAATCATCACGCCTTTACTCTGCTCTTTTTGAGTGGCAGATAATAAGTCGTGCAATTTAGCCATCAACTTCTCTTCTTTTTTGTATTTTATCATCACTTGGAAATGGTAACGATTATGCGTGCGGGCTATCGACCGTGGCGTTGGTCCTAAGATAATGCTTTGATCAGATAAGGCCGGTTTAATAAAGTCCAAGTACTGGGCTATTTTTTTAGCAGCAGTCATCTCATTTTCATGACTAACTGATAATTTAATCAAGTAGAAATACGGGCTGTACTCACTAATATGTCTTAAGTGCATTTCCTTTTTATAAAAGGAATCGTAATCATGCTGCTTAGCTAATTGAATCGCATAATGATCTGGATTATAAGACTGAACAATGACTTTACCTTCTTTTTCACCACGTCCAGACCGTCCACTGACTTGGGTCAGTAATTGAAAGGTTTTTTCTGCCGAACGGAAATCAGGTAAACCAAGTGACGTATCCGCATTAATGACACCAACCAAGGTTACATCAGGGAAGTCTAATCCTTTAGCAATCATCTGTGTTCCGAGTAGAATATTGGCTTCTTTATTTTCAAAAGCTTTAAAGAGCTTCTCGTGGGCACCTTTACGACGAGTCGTATCCACATCCATTCGAATAATTCTAGCATCTGGCAGGAGCTCCTTCAATTCTTCCTCAACTTTTTGAGTACCTGTCCCAAAATAGCGAATGGATCGGCTGGAACAAGAGGAACAAATAGAAGGAATCCCTTCTTCGTGGCCACAGTAATGGCATTTCATTGTTTTGGTATCCATGTGAAGCGTCTGAGAAATATCACAATTCGGGCATTCTAATACGAAGCCGCAGTCTCTGCATAAAACAAATGAGGAATAGCCTCTTCTATTCAATAAGAGAACTGATTGCTCGTTCAAATCGATTCGTTTTTGCAATTCCTCTTTTAAAGTCGCCGAGAACGTCGAGTGGTTGCCTTGTTTCGCTTCTTCTCGCATATCAACCACGCTTACTTCTGGTAAGGATTGGTTATTTGCCCGTTTGTTCAATTCTAGTAGGGTATAGACCCCTTTAGTGGCACGTGCTCTGGACTCCAGTGATGGTGTGGCACTACCTAATATAACTGGGCAGTTATGATAGTCGCCTCTCCAAATGGCCACGTCTCGCGCATGATATTTAGGGAACTCTTCTTGTTTGTAGGTGGTTTCATGCTCTTCATCGATAATAATTAACCCAATATCTTTAAGGGGCGCAAAAATACTTGAGCGAGCGCCGACAACGACTTTGGCTTCCTCATTTTCTATCTTACGCCATTCATCGTACTTTTCCCCGTCAGACAAGCCGCTGTGAAGGACAGCCACTTCTTCTCCAAACCGGCTTTTGAATCGGTGAACCATTTGGGGCGTCAGTGCTATTTCAGGAACAAGCATCAAAGCCCCTTGACCTTTTTCAAGGACTTCGGCGATGGACTGAAGATAAATTTCTGTCTTACCACTTCCCGTTATGCCTTTAAGTAAAAAGACATCTGGACGGTTAGCTTCCATTGCTTCATTTATTTGCTTGTAGGCTACTTTTTGATCGTCTGTCAATGTCATAGCTACTGTCGGGGTAAACGTCGTGGAAGCGAAGGGATCTCGGTAGACCTCTTCTTCAATAATGTCGCACCAGCCTTTTTCCACTCCCGTATTGATAACGGCAGTCGATACCCCTTTTTCTTTAAAGGATGCTACAGTGGCTGCTTCTTTCCCCGCCTGTTGCAATAACTCCACTAGTCGTTTTTGTTTAGCTGCACGAAGAGATAGGCTTTCTTTTATCTCTGCGTATGCTTCAAAGCTTAATAACGGCTTTACTTTTCTTATGGTTTTCATATTCTTCTTATCATGCACATCGTATTCAATGCTTAATTTTTGTTCTTTTACTAATTTTATTGCCTGGTCTAACACACCTAACTCTTCAGCTCGCTCCCACTCTAAATCTTCTTTCCCTTTAAAGACTTCCCATAACAGGTCTTCAGGAATGTCATCAATGATTTTAAACCGTTTCGTATAGGTCGCTCTTAAAACAGCGGGAAGCATCGTCTGGTATAACTTCACTTGGAAACTGAAGGTTAGATGGGACAAATCTTGTCCAAGTTTAATTAATTCGTCTGTCAGTACTGGATTGGCATCCATGACAGTCGATATGTTTTTCATCTCTATATCTAAATCGAGTGGTAACTCGTCATGACGAACGTCGACGACAAACCCTTGAATACATCGAGAGCCTTGACCAAAAGGTACGATGACTCTCATGCCTTTACTAACTACCGTACTTAACTCATCAGGCACTAAATAGGTATAGGGTCTATTCGTCTGTAACGTTGGGACATCAACGATCACATCAGCAAGCAGGGGCATCTTACCTTTCCTTTCTTTTAAAAACTATCAATCAGTCCATGACTTTTAGGGATCAGTTACCTTCTAAATGGTCGGCTACCCAGTGCATGATATCCATAGCGATTGATTCTTTTTTTTTCAATTGGATGACTTTAGGTTCATGGTCATGTGTGAAGAAGATGACCTCATTATCATCCGAATCGAAGCCTCTGTCTTTTTTACCGACATCATTCGCTACGATCATGTCGGCCTGTTTATTAAGTAGTTTCTGTTGAGCGTATTCTTCTAGCTTCTCTGTTTCAGCAGCAAAGCCAACTAAATATTGATTCGCTCTTTTTTTACTACCCATTTCTTTTAGTATATCTGGATTCTTTTTAAGTGATAAAGTTAATTGATCTTGTTTCTTCATCTTCTGATCCGATGTCGACTCTGGCGTATAATCCGAAACGGCCGCTGACATAACCAAAACATCTGTTTCATTAAAATAGCGATCTACAGCACTATGCATCTCAAGAGCTGATTCGACAGACACGCGTTTAATTTGTGAGCGTGTTGAAAGAGAGCTGGCGGTTACCAAAGTAACATCGGCGCCTAGTTGCCATGCGGCTTCTGCCACAGCGTGACCCATTTTCCCGGAAGAGTTATTTGTTAAATACCTAACCGGATCGATTCGTTCCTTCGTTCCCCCTGCCGTCACCAGCACTTTTTTTCCAGTTAAAGGCAAAGTCGTGTTTTGTTTGCGTAAGAAGTATTCGAATTCTTCAACGATTCGTTCTTTTTCAGGGAAACGACCTTTTCCGCTGTACCCTTCTGCTAAAAAGCCAGTATCAGGTTCCATGACGTAAATCCCTCGGCCTCTTAACAATTGACTATTTAATTGAGTCGCTTCATTGTCGTACATATTCCCATTCATCGCCGGCACAGTAAAAATAGGGCTTGTCGTCGCAAGCAGCGCAGACGTTACAAAGTTGTCTGCTAAGCCGTGAGCAAGTTTCGCCAATGTATTCGCTGTTAGAGGAGCCACCATAGACGCATCCGCCCAGTCAGCTAAATGGATGTGGTTCACGACTTCAGGCGTCTCTTCGTCAAACGTATCAATGTGGACCTTATGTTTACTCAGTACTTGAAAAGTCAACGGAGACACAAATTGAGCAGCCGACGGTGTCATAGCCACTTTTACCTCTGCCCCTTTTTTTATTAGTTCTCTCATCAAATCAACAGCTTTATAGACTGCAATACCACCTGTTACAAAAAAGGCAATCTTTTTTCCCTTTAACATGGTCTCACCCTCGCTTTATATTTACTCACCTATTCTACCAATAAATACACTCGGTGTCTGTATATTCGGCGTACTTTCGTAAGACTTAAGAATGGAGGGAAAGACAAATCAGTCACTTGAGCAAGCGTTCCTTTTATAACCAGAAAAAACCTCTGCTCCACGTCTCTTGAAGGGTTCTCAAGTATAGATGTGGACAGAGGCGATATGACTCATTTATTTGCTGATGCTATCAGGATCAAGGACTAAATCTCCAGAAATGATTTCTTCCAAAGCTTTCCCTACGTTCTTTTTGCTTCCGTAAGTATCCAGCATTTCAGTTGCCGTATTATTATGCAGTTCTTTAGCACGTTTGGCTGCTAAAATAACTAATGAATATTTCGAATCAATTTCTTTAAGCAAGTCGTCCTGCGAAGGATATAACAACATCTACTCCAGCTCCTCAATAATTTCAGTAAATTCTTTTAGATTTCGTGTCACTTTCAAGTGTTCACTTTCAATAATATTTCTAATCTTCCTTGCGGCATTATCAACCGTGTCATTTTCCACAACATAGTCATAATATTGAATCAATTTTAATTCTTCAACGGCTTTCTTCATTCGTTTTTCAATCATTTCATCCGAGTCCGTTCCGCGATTAACAATACGGTTTTTTAGCTCCTCAAGATTAGGGGGCGACAGAAAAACAAATATTCCCTCCGGCATTTTTTCTCTAACCTTCAGTGCGCCTTGAACTTCAATTTCAAGAAATACATCTCTGCCTTTATCCAACGTCTCATTCACGTATTCTAAAGGTGTGCCGTAATAGTTTCCTACATATTCTGCGTATTCCAGCAGTCCGCCTTCCTCAATTAACTGTTCGAATTCTTCTTTCTTTCTGAAGAAATAATCGACAGCTTCGACTTCCCCTTCACGCTTTGGGCGGGTAGTCATTGAAACAGAATAATCAAACTCATTGGTGTAATTATCAAAGATTGCCTTTCTGACTGTTCCTTTCCCGACTCCTGAAGGTCCGGACAATACGATTAATAATCCTCTAGCTTTCATTAGTACTTCCTTCCCAACACATACTTCTTAAAAACTTATCCTCAATTTTACCATATATATTAGGAAAAGGAAAACAAATTTTCATTTATCGTTATGGTTGCGCTTACGGATGTACTGGCAAAAGAGTGCGATAATAAATGGAAAAGGTCTAATAGTAATAAACAACTGATATAATGGGTTAGTCACGTTCATTCTGTCGTTATCAATCTGCTCAATAAGGTAAGCAACCATTTGCCGGTTAGATAGTAACGGTTGTGTTTCTAAAAAGTGATCGGTCCACTCTGAACCGCTTAATACAAAAGGTAAATCAAATGGATTTGAATCTGAACTTCTCTTTTCCCTGAGTAGGATACTGACTCGCTTATCTATTTCTTGGCAAAAATCAGTAACAGCATACCGTCTGTCTGGTAGTATATTGAGTAATTTACCAGTTATTTCCATTAAAGCAAGAAAAACAGTCTGTTCATCTATTGTCCCATCCCACCTTTTGTTTAACTCTCTATATAAAGCGAGCTGGCGATTCTCATTTTTAATGTAATCGTAAAAATCACTTAATCGCTCACCTTCTAAAAACTCATGTAAGGCGACAAGAAACTGTTCGCTTTCACGCTTAACATCATCGGCTTCAAAACTATACCAATTGCCTACATAGTGACTTGGGTAGGCAAGCTTCATGGTTTCATCGTAGCCTAGACGGATATTTATTTCTGTTCTGTCTTTATCAAATAAAAGCATATCTCCAAGTGGCCATCTGCTTTCAATCCATAGCGTCTCGCTTTCGTCTAGCCGGTAATCCTTTTTAACGAGTCCAGGCCCTTTAATATCCACAATAATGAGTTGGTCAAGTGCTTTATCTAACGCCATATTGATGGGGATATTATTCAAATATCCTCCATCAATATAAGGGACCCCATTGATTATCGTTTTTTCCATCGCCGGGTAAAGGGAGGCACTTGCCAATAAATAGGTGTTCAGTTCGCCTTTTGGAATATCATCTAAGAAAAAGTATTCAATTTGTCGAGTTGATAGATTCGTTGTCGATAAACCTAAGTCAATCCCACTGTGACGAATCGCTTCTTCATTGGGTAAGTATTGACTAATCATGTCTTTTAAAGGCTTGGAGCTAATGCCTTTATCTCTTACTAATTTGATAAGGAAGCCGGTAAGTGATCGGCGGTAATCTTTAAAGCTATCAATATCAAGTGGCAAGTTGACATCAAGAATCCGTCCAGTTTCAATCTCTTTCCACATCCGCTCCGCTTCCTTTACATCTCCAAGCGCATATAAAGCTGCGTTTAAAGCACCGACTGATGTCCCTGTAACGATAGAAGGCTTGTAGCCAATATCTTCCAACGCCTTCCAAACACCAATCTCAAAAGCGCCTCTTGCCCCACCACCACCAAAGACTAGGGCTCGTTTCGCATCACGTTTTCTAAAAAATGAATTCAGCACTCCATCACCTCCCCTTTGGTCTAAGTATAACTGACTATGAGTATCTTTGAAAGCAAGGTGCAACGGTTTGCTTAGTTACTTATTCAGTTGCTTATTTTCTTTCTTCATCTGCATTAACAATCGTATCTTTTTCTTCTACTTTCAAAACAATAACTTTTCCTGGTCCTTCAATCTTATCTACAGGTATTTGTTACTTTATACGTCTCCTATCAACTTGGGTTCGTTATAGATGCGAAAAAGGAGGAAGCCAATTAGCTTCCTCCTTTTTGTTCTATTTATTTTCTATTTTTCTATTCTTTTTTTCGAAAGTCAAAATGATTCTTTCTACCAACTATTTTTTTATGTATACCATCCAGTAGGTACAATTCTCTAATCTTTATCGATAAAAAAATACAGCCTAAAAACACGACCAGAATAGAATGAGATAAGGGATCTATTAAATAAAAGACTATTAAAAATAAAATAGAAAGAACTAATACTAAAAAAAGCGAAGTTATTGCTTCCCTCTTTTCTATAGTGAAATTAGTCAACCACTATTTACTCGTATAGAAAAACAAACTGCTATTGATAGTGTGAATATACCATAAAAAAAAGCGGTGTCAATCATGCAAAAAAATTTGAGTATTAAAATAGAGTATAGTCGCACGTCTCTTTTTTCTACAATGCAAAAAAGCCACCCGTAAAGTCAGATTTCATTTTAATCTGCTTTACGGGTGGTTTTTTCGATTTTTTTAATTATTGTCCCATGTCTTTTACTTTCATGAGTCGAGTAATTGCCGCACGTTCACTTTCATCCAATTTCATTTGAATAAAGTAAATCGTTTCTTCCAATTGAGGAATGGTCATATACTCTAAAGCATTAACTCGGCGTCTTGTCTTTTCGATTTCATCGGCCATCAGCTGGCACGTTTTTTCAATCTCAGCCAATTCAAGCATTTGTGGCATGACATCAATTAACGAATCAAAGGTTAAATCGAGTTCGCCATTCGAATTCAAGAATCCATAGCTCAAGTCACTTGATTCTTCATCTGGATTGACATATCGAAAATGCATCTGTGGGACACGCACACTCATAATGTTTTTACGGTCAATCTGTAAAGACACACTGCGACTGGGCACTGCCATCAACTCTTCAATATAATTTTCATGAAGCAAGGATTTAGCCATGGAAAACGACTGCATCGCCTTCTCCAGCTTTTCTTCAACAACATTTCTGAGTTCATTGTTTTTTCTGATCAAGAGGATGAACTGACGCATCAGTTCATCTTGCTTGTCCTTCAATAGTTTATGCCCTCTAGTTGCCAGACTTAATCGTCTCTTTAAATTGGCAAGTTCCATTCGAGTGGGATTGACATTTAACTTAGCCATTTACCTCACTCTCCTTTTGGTAGATACTTGTCCAGCATATCATCTTTAATACGTTTAAGTTCAGCACGTGGCAGAACTTTCAGCAAGTCCCATGCAAGATCCAATGTTTCTTGAATGGTTCGGTTTGTGTAGTTCCCTTGGTTCACGTATTCTTTTTCAAATTTATTTGTGAATTCAACGAATTTTCTATCTGTTTCAGATAGGGCTGCTTCACCTAATACAGCTGATAACTCTTTCGCTTCTTTACCTTGAGCATAAGCCGAGAACATTTGGTTCATAGTAGCCGCATGGTCTTCACGCGTTTTACCTTCCCCTGTTCCTTTGTCTTTCAAACGAGACAAGGATGGCAAGACATCTATTGGAGGCTGGTAACCTTGGTTATACAGCTCTCTAGATAAAATGATTTGCCCTTCGGTAATATACCCGGTTAAGTCAGGTATGGGGTGAGTAATATCATCTTCCGGCATCGTTAAAATTGGAATCTGAGTGACCGACCCTTTCGTTCCTGTCAATCGACCGGCACGCTCATACAATGTTGCCAAGTTCGTATACAAGTATCCTGGGAAGCCACGACGGCCTGGAACTTCACGACGAGCCGCAGAAATCTCACGCAAAGCTTCCGCATAGTTGGTCATATCAGTCATAATAACTAAGACGTGCATGTCTTTTTCAAAGGCCAAATATTCAGCAGCTGTCAAAGCCATACGTGGTGTAGCAATACGCTCAATTGCAGGGTCATCTGCTAAGTTAATGAAGACAACAGAACGGTCAATTGCTCCGGTTTTCTTAAAGTCATTCATAAAGAACTCGGCTTCTTCAAAGGTAATACCGATTGCTGCGAAAACAACCGCGAATTTCTCATCAGAATTGGTTACAGATGCTTGACGAGCAATTTGAGCAGCCAATTCTTTGTGAGGCAGTCCTGAACCAGAGAATACGGGTAATTTTTGACCACGTACTAAGGTATTCAAATGGTCGATTGTTGAAATACCCGTTTGAATAAATTCATCTGGGTAATCACGTGCAATAGGGTTAATGGCAATCCCGTTAATATCTAAACTTTTTTCAGGGATTAAATCCGGACCGCCATCATTTACTCGACCCATGCCATCAAATGTTCGTCCGATCATGTCTTCTGATACATCCAATGTTAAAGGTTTAGCTAAAAAGCGGACCTTTGTATCTTTTAAGTTAATACCGGTTGAGCCTTCAAACAACTGAACAACAGCCTCGTCTCCATTTATTTCAAGAACTTGACCTCTTCGTCTTTCACCTGTTTGCATTTCAATATCAACCAGCTCGTCGAATTTAACGCCCTCAACACCTTTTACAGTCATTAAAGGACCGACAACTTCGGAAACTGTTTTATATTCTTTAAGCATCTGACTCAACACCGCCTTTTTCTAAAACCTTACGAACATCTGTCTCGATTTGATCGCGAATTTCGCCAATACGGGACATCTCTTCTTCAGGAATAAACTTCATACGTCCAATACGTTCTCGCACGCCATCTGTTCCTTCAATAATTTCATCATAATATGCACCAAGATTCATTGCTTTAATCGCTTCATCTTCATAGTGCAAAATAGTTCGCAGCATTTCATATTGTTTATCTCTTGACGTATAGGTATCCACGTCATCAAACGCGTTTTGCTGTAGGAAGTCTTCTCTAATCATACGAGCAGCAACTAATTTCAAACGGTCGCGTTCTGATAGGGATTCAACCCCAACCAGACGAACAATTTCTTGTAATTCTGATTCATCTTGTAAAAGTGATTTAGAACGCAAGACCATGCCATTCCAATCGACGTTTAGCTGTTTACCAATATACTCATTTAACTCATTTGAATAGAGTGAATACGATGATAACCAGTTGACAGATGGGAAGTGACGTCTTTGTGCTAATGAACTATCCAGTCCCCAATACACTTTTGCCACACGCAAGGTGTTTTGAGTAACCGGCTCAGACGTATCTCCTCCGGGAGGCGATACGGCACCAATGGCCGTGATACTACCTTGGCGTTCGTCGCTACCAAGAGCAACCACGCTGCCTGCACGTTCATAGTACTCAGCTAAACGGCTACCTAGATAAGCTGGGTAACCCTCGTCACCAGGCATTTCTTCCAAACGGCCTGACATTTCACGTAAAGCTTCTGCCCAACGAGAAGTGGAGTCCGCCATAATGGCAACAGAATAACCCATATCACGGAAGTATTCCGCAATAGTGATACCTGTATAAATAGATGCTTCCCTTGCAGCAACTGGCATGTTTGATGTGTTGGCGATTAATACCGTACGCGCCATAATTGACTCACCAGTTGATGGGTCAATCAGTTCTGGGAACTCGTTAATAACGTCAGTCATTTCGTTTCCACGCTCACCACACCCAACGTAAACAACAAGATCTACGTTTGCCCATTTAGCAATTTGGTGCTGAACAACGGTCTTTCCTGCTCCAAATGGCCCTGGAACGGCAGCCGCTCCACCTTTGGCGACCGGGAATAACGTATCTATAACTCGTTGGCCGGTGATTAAAGGTTCAACAGGATTCAATTTCTGGGCAATAGGTCTGCTACGACGAACAGGCCACTTTTGCATCATTGAAAACTCTTTGTCTCCCTCTTCTGTTTCCAGTACATAAACCGTATCCGTTACAGTAAAAGAGCCACTTTTAATGCTCTTTACTGTTCCAGACACGCCATGTGGCACCATAATACGGTGTTCAATCACATTTGTTTCTTGTACCGTTCCGACAATATCCCCTTCAGATACGCGAGTTCCTTCTTCTACTTTAGGAAGGAATTCCCATAGTTTATCTCTGTTAAGAGGTTCAATCGTCATACCTCTTTCCAAAAAGTTACTCTGCGTTTTTTTCATAAATTCATCAAGCGGACGTTGAATACCATCAAACATCTGAGCGATCATGCCTGGAGCTAATTCAACTGACAATGCCTCTCCTGTTGTTTCAACACTTTCTCCAGGGCCGACCATTGAGGTTTCTTCATAAACCTGAATAGAAGCGACGTCGCCTCTCATTTCAATAATTTCACCGATAAGGCCTAAGTTACCTACTCGGCATATATCTTGTATATTGGCTGTTTCCATCCCACTAGCCGTAACTAAAGGACCGGAAACACTCACAATTGTTCCTTTACTCAAATTCGTACCCTCCTATAAAATATTTTGACCCACAGCCTTCTCAACATTCTGCTGGACACGACGTTTTCCTATGCCACGAGAGCCAGCATGATTAGGGATCAAAATGATGGCAGGTTTCATTTTTTTATCATACCGTTTGATTGTATCAGGAACCATCTCTGCCAATTGTTCCGTCAAATAGATGACTCCGTAATCTTTATCTGCCAAACTGTCAATCAGTCGGCGGGTTTCTTTTGCTTCAGATGCGAAATAAACAGAAAAGCCAAGCATCTTAAATGCTAAAACTGATTCTTTATCTCCTATAACACCTATTTTACTGGCCATAGTTCATACGCATCCTTTCTCTAATGTGCTCAGCTGACACGCCGCTTTCTTTACCTGTCAAAATCAAACGAAGGTTTTTCACTTCAATTTCTTTAGCATAGATATAAGCAAGAACCGGCATGGCACCAAATGCTTGCAAGCGAGCCTCTCTCATTCGTGTCATGTAAGCATTATCTGTTTCAAAGTCAACTTTAACGGTAGATAATTCACCTGTTTCTGAATCAACACATCGGTCAATTAATTGGCGATACTGTGTGCCTCTAAAATACTGAAGCACAGCCGAATAATCTTTATCAGCCAAGTCGACTAAGGCTTCTTTTGGAATCGAACCAGAACTGGACAAGACCGTCGTTAAAAAGTTCCGTGTCCGTTTTTGCTTCATCCCACGTACCAGAGTGGATAGATTATTGTAATCAATCATTGTTTCCACTACTTCTGGAATCTCAGGCTCTTGCGTCTCATCAGCCAGTTGTCTCAAATGTGTAAAATAACGTCTGTCTAAGATAATATCGACTGCTTGAACATTCTGATATTCTTCATAGTCCGTTTTCACTTCATTGATACTATCTAAATAAGCTTTTGGCAACACATCCGATTCCCCTGTACGAACAGCTTGACGGAGGTCTGACAGTGGGTAACGACCGATTGGTATAACTATATGACTAAGGTCTTGATTAGTCACTTCTTCTTTAAATAATACTTTCAAGTTATGGTACGCATACCTTAAGCCAGCCAATTCGATCAGTTCCTTATTAGGTACTATCTCGAATAGTTCCTCAAAGGTTTGGTGCAGTTCATTCATAAACATGGAATCATAATCTCTATCTTCTTTAATACGGTCCACATCGTTACGGTAAGGTGTTTCACGCAAGACATTGACTGCCTGTTCAAATGACTCGGCAGACAGCATTCTTTCGTAATGAGCTCGAGTGAGGAGGTCATTCTCATATATACGAATGAGGACGTTACTTGATCCATACACTGTATCTTTCAAAATGATTCCTCCTCTTTAAAATAAGTCTTTAGATATATCTGATAGCAAGTCTGGTTTAATATCTTCGACCAATGAATCAAACAAGAAGTTATAATCGATTCCATCTTTTTCAATAATTAACCCGGATTGCTTTTGAACCGTTTCATTCGCCAATTCAACCGTCATCGTTTTAGGTGCCTGTGTCTCCACCCATTTTTGATCTAGTAAATTAGCTGTTTTTTCACCTAACACGAGTCTTAATTCACTGCCCGCTTCAAACTGATTCAATACGCCCAAAGCAAAACGCTGGAAATCCGCTCGTTCGATTTGGTCCAATTGTTTTTTGACATCCTTAAACACTTTATCCAAGACCACTTGTTTAGCCCCCAACAGTTGATTACGTTTATCAATCTCAAGGGTATTTTTCTTAATCGTGTACTCGTTTTGTGATTTTAGTGTCATGTCTTCTCTTGCTTGCTTTTCTCTAGCGACTTCTTTTGCTTTAAATGCTTGAATATCATCTTCAGCTTGTACTTTAGCAGCTTCTATACGTTCTCTAATCGCTGCTTTTTCTTTTTCTACTACTCGTTCAGTTAATAGTTTTAAATCTGCCATGGTTTCCCTCCATTCAATATCAAAGTAAAGAAAGAAAGGAATTCAGTTTCATTCGCAAAAGCCTATTCATCTTTCACTCACTTCATCTAAATTCCTTCGCTTTATTAATTATACAAAGATAATCATCATTAGAGAGATAACAAAACCTAAGATAGCATATGTCTCAACCATCGCTGAGAAAATAATTCCTTTTGTTGTGTGTTCTGGTTTTTGTGCAAGTATTTGCATAGCTGCTGCAGAAACGCGTCCTTGTAATGGACCAGAAATTAAACCAGTTACCCCTACTGGAAGTCCAGCGATTAGGTAGTACCAACCCATTGAAGGGTCGATGTTAGCGCCTAAGTTGATTGTAATCAATAAACCAATAACGAAACCATATAAACCCTGTGTAGCAGGAAGCATTTGTAGTACCAATGCCAAACCAAATTTTTCAGGTTGTTCTTTAACCAATGCAGCTGCTGTTTCCCCTGCTGCTCCAACCCCTCTTGACGATCCGATACCAGATAGGATAACAGCTAACGCTACCCCAATTGCTCCAAATACCATACCTAAGTTTTCACCGAAAAATAGTAAGAAATTATCCATTATTATTGTCCTCCATTATTTATCTAAAATTTTTATTCTTTTATTGAAATGTGTTTCTCAAGTGTTTTGAGCGGTGTCAGCGGCTTGCCTCCACCTTCATAAAACTTGCCGAAAAACTCAACGTACTGAAGACGAGATGTATGCACATACGCGCTCAACATGGTTAAACCAATATTTATTGCATGCAAGGCAACCATGAGTAATAGCCCGACAGTAAATCTAAAGATTGGAGGCAATAACCCAACAATCATATTAAAGGCCATTCCGATATTGGCACTCGCTACTGCTAAAGCCATTAAACGGGTATAACTGACTGCGTCTCCAACATAACCAGAGATGCCGTAAAGATTGTAAAGCCCTAAACCAAGTCCTAGTGCTTTATTCGAATTGGCTAACATACTGATAATTAAAATACCGATCACATTAATCACAGCAAGGATAATACCCGCTTGAGCGACTAAATCGTTATTAAAGACCATTGATCCTAATACCCATATGACGATACCAACAAGAATCATTGCCCAGGCGAAGCCATCGACATAAGCTGAAGACTTGTCGTTTTCGCTTGTCTTAATCACACCATTTAAAATTAAGCTGTAAATCATTTGAATTAGTCCCAGTGCGACAGACAATATCATTACTGTCAGGACATCATCTTGAAGTGATAAGACATTAAATGGCAATTCGGCTCCAAATATACTCCCGAAAAACAATCCAAAAAACATGGTTGAGTAGGAATTAATATGAAGGAACTTCATAAATCTAGCAGCGCCACTTTTGAGGTGTAACAATTTTAATGCTGCTAAGGTAACCCCAAATAAAAGCAGACCATAACCTAAATCGGCACTCATTATACCGAAGAATATAATGAAGAAAGGCACCATATGACCAGTCGGATCAACTCCTCCGTAACGTGGGAAGGAGAACATTTCCGTAATCATTTCAAACGGTTTAACGATCGTGTTGTTTTCAAGTACGACTGGTACATCTTGATACTCATCAACATCAATATCGTCGGTCAGTATCGCCACATTACTATCGCCACTTGTGTCTAACACAAATGCCTTCAAATCGTCGGCTTTGGCTTCTTCAATCCATCCAGTAAGCAGGAATAAATGTTCACTATTAACCAACAAGTCTGTTGCTGTTTTTCGTTCAGACAGATTGTAATAATATTCTTCGGCCAACTCCAGCTGTCTGTACTGCTCTTTCCACTGCTTCATCTCTAGTTTGATGGAGCTCACTAATTCTCTTTTCTCTTTTTGAGTTAAGAGATTCTGATACAAGGCATCTTCTGGTAGTACCTTGTACTCATAGTTAACTTCTTGAAAGCTGTATTGATTGGTTATTTGAGTTAATTTTTTGTGCTCTTCTTTTGGAAGTATGATGAGATAAGCATGCTCATCTCCTCTAATATAAATCTCTTCAAAATAAATTCTGCCATTTTCTTTGAACTCGTCGATCATGGGCGCGGCATGTTCTTTATCAACAGAACCGATCAACACGTCCATTAATCTTAAGTGAGCAACTTCCTCTGGCAAAAAGTTAAGGGAACGCCATCTTCTTAGATAGTCTTCTTCTTGTTTTAAGTCTTTCATCTCTTCGTCAAGCTGATTCAACTGCTTCTCTTTTTGAGAAACTTGGCTGATGACGCCTTCAATATCGTACTGTTCGACGCGCTCTTCCAATTCCTTCAATGTAAAGACTTCTTTTTTGGTTCTTAATTTCTCTAGGGTGCCTGGACCAGGTACAAAATCGTCCAAGTAGTTTAACGTGTATCTTATATCTTGAAGTGTCTCACTGATATCTGCTAAAGCAGTAGTATCAGCCGGGGTTTGTTCGCTATTCAAACCGACTAGCATGGTTTTTCCCATTTCCTCGCCTAAAGACATCACTTCAAGACTCTGCATTTCTTGAACACTTTTCAGAATCTCATCCTTATACTCTTGTTCAGCAAGAATGGTCAGTTTTTTCATTTTAGCTATTGCCATATCGACGCAACACCTCCTCTGCTATTCGAGTGGCTAATGAATCTTTCTTTTGTTCATAAGCTAACTCATAACGTTCGGTTTCTTTAGCAACTTCTTGATGAAATTGCTCTTCATCTTTTGCTAGTGCCACTTGTGTTTCTTGATTGCTTTCTTTTTGAAACGCATCAATAGCTGAATCTGTTTCTTGTTTCATTCGTTCTATTTCTGCTTCTTTGTGTTTTTTTATTTCCTTGATTTCGTCATCGGCTCTTAACCTCAGTTCATCAACCCGAGCTTCTGCTTCTTTGACATAGTTAATCGCTTCTCGGTTCATTATAATCCCCCTTTCAAAAAAAGGGCGTAGCTAACAAGCTTCTTCTCACCCCAGAAGAAATTTACCTTGAAAGCTAACGCCCAACCGTTTAATTAATATTTTAATCTCACTTCTATAATTTTAACACACGTCACAATTATGTCAATAGATGTGCTTGTGTAGTGGTGGCTTTCGGATATATTTTGGTATTATTTTATTTCAGTGGTTTCTCGGTTAACGCCATAGCTAAAAATGGATAGAGAGCCGAATCCCGTATGAGAAGCAACCGTTGGCCCATAGCTGCTGATAAAAATATCTTTAGGATTAGCACGTTCTTTTAATTCAGCTTTGATCTGTTCGGCTTCTTGCGGAACGCCCACATGACCGATAAAAATAGGGTGGTCTTCACTAGTTTCTAAATGCTTAACCGTCTGATCAATCAAGTACTTGATGGATTTCTTCCGGCCTCTTACTTTTGATTGAGGAACAAGTTTTCCGTTCGCATTCATGATTAAAATAGGTTTAACACTTAACAACGAACCAACTGTGGCGGCTGTAGCTGAAATTCTGCCTCCTCTTTGCAGGTGCTTGATATCATCCACGGTTACCCAAGAATGGTAGTGAAGCTTGTTCTGCTCAACGAAATTAATCAAAGCATCTTTCGTGTACCCTTCTTCTTTTTTCAAAGCTGCTTCGTATACTAATAGTCCTTGTCCTAAACTGACCGCTTTGGTGTCGATAATCGTAATATCCACCTCGCCATATTCTTCTTCAAGCATCTGTTTTGCTTGACGGGCACTGTTTTGTGAACCGGATAATTCAGACGACATGGCTAAGTAAATAACCGGTATCTTCTTATCCATGTAATGCTTAAACTTCTCAAGATACTGGTGCACATTAACTTGGGATGTCGATGCCGTCTCTCCATTTTTTAACCTTTGGAAAAAGTCATCTTTATCAAACGTTCTACCCATATCATCAAGCAGTTCTTCTCCACTAATATTGATGACAAATTGCATAATATCTAGATTAAAACGATCAACCATTTCCAACGGCAAATCACAGCATGAATCAGTAATCAGCTGATACTCAGTCATAATCTCCACTCCTTTATCATTACATATCTATTATACGTATTTTTATCAAAAATAGAAACGTATCCTATTGGAAATTTCTTTTTTTAAACTTTTTCACATCATTCTATCGCTTTAATAATTAGATTTAAAAAAAGAATTGACTAAAGAACGCTTGTTCGCTATACTAATGGTAACATATGTTCGGGAGGTCCATTATGGGAAAACAAGCAGCGGATACACCACTAGTTGACTATTTAAAAAGAGGCTATGGGTCCTTGGTGTCATCCTTTTCAAACGTTCAGCCTCAAATGCCTAAAGAGCAAATCGCCTTCTTTCTAAAACAAGCGGTTAGAAAACAAACACGTATTATTGTCCAAGTAAACCCTACTAGTCACGCAGATAGAATCACAGAATTTGGTGGAGTAGCCTATTTCTCTCCTAAATCGACTCAAATCATTTTGAAAACCGATAACCAACAAACGACTTACTTACTTAATGCTAAAGACATTCGACATATTCGTCGAATGGTGAAATAAATGAATAGAAAAAAACATCCTTCAACCACTTTCAAACGGTTGAAGGATGTTTTTTAGTTTAAGGTGTCTTGATTACAGTCTTTCATTAACTTTTACGAGCTCGGCTAGACGGATCTAATCGTCTCTCTAACCAAGCCAATACCAAGTCAGCAAGAACGGCCATCAAAGCTGTTGGGATCGCACCAGCAAGAATAATGGCACCACCACTGGATGCGTTCACTCCACGTTGAATGATGTCACCCAACCCTCCGGCTCCGATAAAGGTTCCGATAGCTGTGACCCCGATACCAACCACTAATGCATTTCTTAAACCGGCCATAATGACGGATAGAGCCATAGGCAGTTCCACTTTATAAGTCAATTGCCACCATGTCATTCCCATCCCTTTACCTGCATCGAGTAAAGCATTGTCAACGTTTTTAACGCCTGCGTAAGTATTCTTAATGATAGGTAGAATGGAGTATAGAAATACAGTAATGATAACGGTATTGGTCCCTATTCCAAAGCCCAACATTAAAATGGACAACATGGCTAGAGACGGAATCGTCTGGATAACGTTAGCGATACCAATAACCCAATCTGCCAGTTTTCCATGACGGGCAATGTAAAACCCTAGAGGAATAGCAATAATAGCAGCAAGAAGCACACCATAAATGGATATAAGGAAGTGTCTTAAAAATTGTTCCCAAAGGTAAGGACCATTTTGCTGAACATAATAAAACAATTGTTCTAGAATAGTCATATCTGTGACATCAGTTAATCCTTCTATATTCAGCATATTATTCCCCTCCTATCGGTTCTAGATATGGTTCAGTGTCTTCAAAATAATTGTTTTGTTCTAAAAATTCACGGGCTACAGTTGCTGGTTCAACTAAGTATTCATCAGCAACATAGTTCAGTTCTTGCATCATTTCCGTTGCGATAGTGCCTTCCATTTTTAACAAAATTTCATCTAGAATAGGGTATTCTTCAATAAGTTCAAATGTCGCTCCCGGACTTGCATCATAGGGTGGGAAGAAGTTTAAATCGTCTTCCAAGTAAACCAAATCATAACTGGCAATTCTTCCATCAGTTGAATAACCTAAAACGACATCCATATTACCAGAAGCAACCGCATCGTATACTAGACCAATTTCCATCGGGTAAACCGTTTCAAAATTAAATTGATAGGTCTCTAAGAACGCATTGTACCCATCACCTTCTCTTACCATCCAGGAGTTATCAACTCCGGCTGTTAACTCATCAGCGATAGGCGCTAAATCACTGACCGTTTCTAAGTCATACTCTTCGGCCATGTCTCTACTCACTAAGAAGGCGTAACTGTTCGCAAATCCATATGATGGATAAAACTTTTGGTTATATATGTCCGCAAAACCTTCTACTACTGTTGAATAAGCTAGGTCAGGATCAGTAATCGGATCCATGCCCAATTCACCAGTCAAAGCTGTTCCTGTATACCTAGCGGCCGCTATATCTGCATCCCCTTGAACAAGGGCCTGGTTAACCATGGTGGATGAGCCCAAGTTTTGAATCACTTCGACTTCTAAATCGGAGTAATGTTCAATCATTCCTTCTACAACGAAGCCTAAGATAACCATTTCCGTCGACGATTGAGTGGCAACGGTTATCGTTCCTTCTTCTAAATCCCCTCCTAATCCAGGTAAAGAGCAGGCCGCTGTCAATGATGTTGCCGCAGCTAATGCAGCTAATTTTAATTTATTATTTGTATTCACTATTTTTTAGCCGTCCTTTCTATCCTGAGATTAAGTTTCTAGGCGTTACTTTCTTTTCAAGTAAACCTAATAAGAAATCAACGAGTAATGCCAAGATGGTCACAGGGATGGTTCCGCCTATTATTAATTCTGGAATGTAGGCATTCAAACCATTAAAGATGAAATCGCCTAATCCTCCTGCACCAATGTAACTAGCCAAGGCTGCCCAAGCGATAACATAAGTACCCGATAAACGGATACCCGCCATGATAACCGGCGCTGCTTGAGGCAATTCCACTCGACGAATCAATTGCATTTCGGTCATACCCATTCCCCGTGCTGCATCCACCAAATCAGGATTCACTCGTCGCATCCCTGTATATGTGTTTCTCAAAATGGGAAGCAACGAATAAATGAACAAGGCAATAATTGCTGGTAATTGCCCGATACCAAATAAAGGAATCATTAGCGCTAATAAAGCAAGTGAAGGGACAGTTTGCAAAATAGAAGCTATTCCAATAACAATATCAGCCAATTTACCCGTTCGTGTTAACGCAATTCCTAAAGGAACAGCAACCAGTACGCCAAGGAACAAAGCAACTAGCGATATATATAAGTGTTCAAAGATTAATCGTATCAATTCCGATCCATATCTAGAAAAAAAATCGACCATTATGCATCCTCCTTACTCTACTTCACTAGGGATAATTTGCCCTAACGGTTGGCTATCTGCTTCCTCATCGCCTCCCCAAATCGTATCGTAAACGATATCTACTAAGGACGCGCGTGTGACCAGACCTTTTAATCGGTTCTCTTCATCTAATACAGGAATATTTTTAAATCCTCTTTTAAGCATTCGGTCCGCAGCATCACGTAATAAGGTGTGTGATTTAACATAAAAAACAGGTGTTAGAATTTCTTTTACTAAAGTTGCTTTATTTCGATTCCGGTTGATTGCTTCAAAGTCAATCATGCCAAGCAAGTGTGCCGATTCATCAATAACAAATAATTGGTCAACTCGCTTGTTCCTCATGATACGAATCGCATCTCCCAGTGTGGTATCAGCTGCCACACTGATTGGGTTTTTAACCATGACTTCGTCCACTGTTTGAATTGGCGAACGTTGTTTCAATCGGTCTTCACCTAAGAAACTCTCGACGAATTCGTTGGCTGGGTTCGCAATGATATTATCAGGTGTATCGTATTGAACAATTTTACCTTCGGACATAATGGCAATTTTATCTGCTAATTTTAACGCTTCGTCCATGTCATGTGTCACAAAAACAACTGTACGTCCCATTTCTTCTTGAAGGTGTTTTACTAACTCTTGCAATGCATCACGCGTGATAGGGTCCAGTGCACCAAAAGGTTCGTCCATCAATATAATGTCTTGGTCCGCAGCCAACGCTCGAATAACACCCACACGTTGCTGTTGCCCACCTGATAGTTCCTGTGGGTAACGATCTAAAAATTCGTCAGGCATATCCACACGGTCTAACAGACGTTTGGCAGACTGTTTCATTTTCTCTTGATCCCATTTTAGTAATTTAGGAACCATAATGATGTTTTCATAAACCGTCATATGAGGCATCAAACCGGTTTGTTGAATAACGTATCCAATTCGGCGTCTTAATTTCACTGGATCCTCATCTTTTATGTTCTTTCCATCAATCAGTATCTCTCCTGCAGTCGAATCGACCATACGGTTAATCATTCTCATGGTCGTAGTTTTCCCGCTTCCGGACGTTCCGATAAGTACGACAAATTCACCTTTATTTATCTTTAGCGAAATATTGTCAACAGCGACTGTACCATCATTATACTCTTTTGATACATTCTTAAATTCAATCATGTCCTCTACTCCTCTGTAGTAAATTTGACTGTTTTATTCACTTTATTACCTCATTCATTGACCAAAAAAAAGCTGTGTGAACGTCACAAAGGTAGACTTTTGCCATCTCCTCTATCTCACACAGTGCCATTGACGTGTTACCCTTATGTAAATGATGAGGGTAAGCTATCCAGTCAATCTCGTTTCTCATAACAATTGTATGCAACTATTTTAATGAAAAATTAGCTCCTCAAATATTATTACAGAAAGAGAAAGGGATTGCAAATGATAAGATTACAAGCATTACAGACTTCCACTGCGGGTTTGTAACTGATTTCAACCACTTTTCATAAACATAAGTAATTATTAGAATATGATGAGTTTTCACATTTATATATCGATTCTGACTTTTTTTATGCATTCGAACTGTATAAAACAAAAAAATGACCAACCCTCGTTATAAAGGCTGATCATTTTTTCTTTAAAGTATTGGTGAGAATAATCGACTAAACTGTTGTTTAAATATTTCCCATAAAGAGTAATTTTCAATAATTTCCTCTGTCAACAGGTAAGATTTTTCTACATCTTCTAAAAACACCTTCACTTGTTGTTTAGCTAGTAGCCGGTCGTAAACAAAAGCATTCACTTCGAAATTTAAGCGGAAGCTACGAATATCAAAGTTAGCTGTCCCTACAGACAGTATTTCTCCATCGATGACAATGGTTTTGGCATGTAAAAAACCATTATCGTAAATATAGACTTCAGCACCGTTTCTGACCAATTCTTCCGCGTAACTTAAGGTGGCTCTGTAAATAAAGGGATGATCCGGTTTATTAGGAATCATCAACTTGATGTTAATGCCTGATAATATGGCGATCTTCAACGTCTCCATAAGGGCTTCATCCGGTACAAAGTAAGGGGTTTGTATATAGACCGATTCTTTAGCCATGCTAATCATTTTAATAAACCCTTTTTTAATCGCCTGAACTTCATTATCCGGTCCACTGGAAACAATTTGAAGGTCCGTTTTTCCTTTTAATGGTGAAAAAGGGAAATAATCCGCCTCGTATTCAACAGCCATATCTTTGGCTGATGCATTCCAGTCCATTAAAAACCGGGATTGTAAAGTCAATACGCCATTTCCTTCAATTCTTAGATGAGTATCGCGCCAGTAACCCATTTTTTTGTATTCTCCTAGGTAGTCGTCTCCGACATTAAATCCACCCGTATAGCCTACTTCTCCATCAATTACCACAATCTTACGGTGATTTCGGTAATTTAAACGTAAATTAATCAAGAAGAATCGTGAATCCAAAAATGGTTCAGCTTGGCCACCGTACTCTCTCAGTCGGTCAAAGAAGTGTTTCCCTATCAATCGCGCTCCAACCGGATCATAGAGGAGCTTGACTTCAACCCCCTGCTTCGCCTTCTCTTCCAAAGCCTTCACTATTTTTGACCCTATCTTATCGCCTCTAAAAATGTAATAGGTCACGTGAATATGATGTTTAGCCTGACTAATATCTTCTAACAGGCTATCAAATTTGTCTTTTCCATCTGTAATCAGTCTTACCTTATTTCCTTTAGTCAAGACGGATTCATTGCTTTCTAAAAAGAGTCGAATCATTTCAAATGTTTTTTCTTGATAGTTCGATTCAGGTACGTCCAAATTTTCATTTTCAATTAACGTTTTTTGGGCTTCCACTAATTCATGCATCCCGATTTTTTCTTGGGATTGGATGTCAAAAATGTGATCCCTGGAAATTTTTCGTCCTAAAAATAAATAAATAACAAAACCGATACCTGGAAGCATCGTGATAACCAACAACCATGCCCAAATAGCTGCTATGTCTCTCTCTTTTTCTCTAAAAACGGTAAAAATAGCTAAAGCTGAGTTTAAAAAAATAAAAGCCCAAAATAGTGTGCTCAATAGTCCCATGTTCTGCTCCTCATATGAATGCTTTCGTTTCGTTTCTTTAGTTTACAATAGTAAGGCTTAATTTACCACAACATTTCGTTAACAGAGGGCAAAAATGGGTATTCTTGTACCCCTTTTTCTATTTCTTAGGCAGAAAAATTAAAGGTGTGCTTTTGACTAGCATGAACAAAACAATCGATGCCACGGTTGCTGTCGCAAAAAAGCTTAACCCGTTCATAACAAGTGAAAACACCATCGCGTTCATTCCCCATAAGGCGTAAGTTCCCCAAAAAATCCAGCCAGCTATAAAATGCCAGAAATAGCGTGCCAACGTCCCAACGATTGTCGCAATGAAAAGATAAAGGATTGTTTTACTTGTATCATTCGTCTTTATTGTCTGCCTAATTTTTGCACTGTATAAACCAGCAAAGCCCACACTGGCATAAGTAATGGTGTATTCAATCACTACTTGGTAGATATTAAGCATATAAACAGAGCCGGTCACAAAGTGCAATATTCCCCATAGAAACCCTGAAAATACCCCTGCAACAAATCCTCGTCGAACGGAAAAAAATAGTAGGGGAACCATCCCAAGAGATACACTAAAGGATGATCCGATACCCGTTGGAATAAAAGACAAAACCATTGCCATAGCGGCAAACAGTGTGCCTTCTAAATAGACTAACAACTTCTTATTTTGCATAAAAAAACTCCTCCCTCATTTTGACTGAACTAGGGAGGAGAAAAATAATCGGTCTGAGGGCATGATAAGCCATACTCTCACATTGATACACTATTTTTCATGTACTCTTCCTACGCACGCATGAACGTACAGGTTCGAAGGGTCTGAACTCACAGTTCACTCTCAGCCAATAGTATCGACTCCCCTAGTACAGTATTCATTTCTATTATAATGATTTATTTTAATTTGTAAAGCGACGATTTTGATTAACTTCCATAATGACTGGCAAGATAATTGGACGACGTTTTGTCTTTTTGAATAAATGATTACTCAATGTATCTCTAATATCTTGTTTAATGGAACCCCAATCGAAATCGTTGTGAGCTAAATTCTTTCGGACAATTTCTTTGACGAGATCAGTTGATTCATCGATTAAGTCCTGACTTTCTTTAACAAACACGAATCCTCGCGTCACAATATGTGGATTAGATACGATTTTCTGTTTCTTACGGTCAATCGTCACCACTGCGACAAAAATACCATCTTCAGACAGCAAGCGTCTGTCTCTTAGGACAATGTTCCCGATATCTCCAATACCAATACCATCGATTAAAGTATTGTCAGCTGATACTTGACCACTTTGAGTCATTTTGTTTTTCGAGTAGCTAACGACATCACCATTACTTAAAATGAAAATATTTTGGTATGGAATGCCGGTTTCATTCGCTAAGTTGGCATGCGCTGATAACATGCGGTATTCACCCTGAATCGGGATGAAGTATTTAGGTTTTAATAAGTTAATCATTAACTGCAAGTCGTAAGGTGTCGCATGTCCAGACGCTTTAATTTTGTCTGATAACTGGACAACGGATGCGCCTGCTCTGTAAATGAGGTTTTCTGTTTCTGCAACGGTTACTTCCATAGCGATAGACGGACTTGTCGCAATGAAAATCACGTCGCCTTCTTTGATGTTCACTTGGTCATGGTTACCAGTTGCCATACGGTTAAGCGTTTTGATTGGCTCTCCTGCTGCTCCAGTTTCCAAAACTAAAATCTGATCATCATCATACTTATCAATCTTATCTACGCTGACAATCAACTGATCATCTGGCAAAGTTAATTTATCAAGTTTTAAAGCCGTTTCGATAATGGCTTCAAGGTTCTTACCTGTAATGAAGACATTTCTTCCTGAATCGTGAGCCGCGTTTAATACTTGCTGAATACGCAAAATATTACTGGCTACTGCAGCAACGATAATTCGACTGCTCGTGTTTTGGAATATATCCACGACTTCCTCTTGCACGCGCTTTTCAGAAACGTTCTCCACAGGGCTTTCTGCATCGCCTGAATCACTCAACAAAGCAAGCACGCCGCCTTTACCCAAATCTGATATGTGGGATAAATCAGTGCTGTACATGTTTTGAGCACTTTGATCAAACTTAAAGTTACCTGTATAAACAATATAACCCTCATCTGTGTTAATGGCTATCCCCATTGAATCAGGGATTGTGTGAGTGGTTCTAAAGAATTTGATCGTTGTTTTATGGAAATCAATTTCTGTTTTTTCATCAATCACATGATAATCATCGAATTTCGGATTCAAATTGGACTCTTTAACAAATAATTTCGCTAAAGCAATGGTCAGTTCCGAGCCGAATACGGGCACATTAAATGTATCCAAGAAATAAGGCAATGCTCCAATAGCATCTTCGTGGCCATGCGTTAAAAAGACGCCTGCTATTCTGTCTTTATTTTCTTCCAGATACGTAAAGTCGGGAATGATTGCATCGATTCCAAACAAACCATCTTCTGGATACATTAAGCCGCAATCCAGGACAAATATATCCTCATCCACTTCTACGACATACAAGTTTTTACCATTTTCTCTTACTCCTCCAAGAGGAATAATTTTTATATTACTCACTTTTTTCCACCTCTAATTTAGCTTTTTAAGCTCAGTATTTTATAAATAGTGACATCTATTGCACGTATCAGTTCATATTTACAGTAATTTAAGTATAGCATAGATATAGTCAAAATCCTACTTATCCGGTATACTGGGCCTGTCAATTCGTTTATCATTTCAAAGGAGGTTCTTGAACTGGAATTAGCTATCATTCACCAGCTACAGATTGTTTACCCGCGCTCGATGAGTTTGCGGACCCTTTCATCACGTCTTAACGTCTCAGAAACCGAGTGCTTAATTGCTATTCATCGGCTAACAGATAAGCATTTTCCCATTACCGAAGAACAGGAAGGTTACCGCTTGAACATCCCTATGGTGACTCCCTCTATTATAGCAAAACCTATTGAACAGTTGG
Organism: Alkalibacterium sp. MB6; assembly: GCF_009935905.1. Classification (GTDB taxonomy): domain Bacteria; phylum Bacillota; class Bacilli; order Lactobacillales; family Carnobacteriaceae_A; genus Alkalibacterium. The sequence goes on from NZ_PREX01000001.1 coordinate 46,467, forward strand.
GGATTGGCCACTCCATCCTTGCTCTTGAAACAGTCGCATCAACGAATACTTATGCTCTGGACCAATTGCCTTCTTTAGACCACGGGACACTGGTGTTGGCTCTTGATCAATCCAAAGGTAAAGGACGCTTAGGTCGGGAGTGGCACGTTCCACCTGGAAAATCTGTCTCTCTTTCCATTGTCTTAAAACCTACTATTAGCTCAGATACATTGACCCTACTGACTCAGTTAACCGCAGCCGCTCTTTGCAGAAGTTTGAAAGCATATGGTGATGCGAAAATAAAATGGCCGAATGATATCTTAATGGATGGGAAAAAAGTAGCTGGCATCTTAATTGAATCTCACTTTGAACAAATATCTTTAACTGGTGTCGTCATTGGAGTCGGCATCAATACCAATCTTTTACCGGAAGATTTTTCTGATGAGTTGAAGGAAAAAGCTAGCTCGTTAAGGGATCTCTCTGGAAACGTCATTGATCCTAACCCTTTGATAGTGGACGTTATCCGTCAGTTGAATTTATTGTATTATGAGTGGATTGAGTCAAAAGATGCTTCTTTGTTTATAGACATCTGTAGGAAGGAATCTATTCTGATTAATAAAGACGTGCGTGTCTATTCTCCTGATGGGACGCACAAAGAAGCCAGAGTCACCGATATTAACTCGTTTGGCGAACTAATGGTTCAGTACGAAGGCCAACAGTCTCCTGAACCGCTGAGAACATTGGATTTTTCGGTTAGAGGTGTAAACGGCTATATCTAATAAACAATCCGACTTCCCTTTTTCAAGAATGGAGTCGGATTTTATTATAGTGTGGCAAGCCATATGAGCACAAGTTGATGCATTGGATAATAAACGTAAAAGAAATAACGAGGCAGTCGAGGAAGCTTGATTCTTGTTTTTATTGAGAAAAAAACGAGCGCCAGTAAGGAATAGCTCTGAAGTGAGATGCCATATATAAATTGAACAGCGATGGATAACAGTGTGCCTTGCTTCCAATCTTTTTCTTTAAACCAGTAGATGGCCCATCCAAATAAAAAGCCATAGATGCTGTATTCAGTAAACAGGCTAAGAAAACCGAATAAGACCGTCCACCGTTGGTACTTTAACGATAGTGAAAAACAAACAAGCAGAAAAATTACATTAATCGTATTGGGCGTGATGGGCATGGATAAGATGCCGACTAGTACCATTCGACTAATATACCGACCATAATGCTTTGTACGCTGAGTCCCTTCAATGGTCGAATACAAGAAGCATGGAAAAGCGAGTCGGCCGATAAGACGTAGCAATCTCCCTTGCGGAAAGAGAAAATACCCGATATGATCAATCGTCATCGTTATAATTCCGATCCATTTGATGAGATTTAAATGATGGTCAAATTCTTTTTTCATCGTTCCCTCGCCCCTCACCTACTCTACGATACTGCCTTTGAAAATCAATACATTTATTATAAATCGCCAATGAGTGGAACTCCAGATATTTTTTGCTTTAGTTAGTCTCAATATGAGTTTGGTCACAAGTTAATTTCCGTTTTTCATTTTAACTTGTATCAATATGGAGTTGGTCATAAGTTAGTTTCTGTTTTTCATTTTAACTTGTCTCAATATGGGTTTGGTCACAAGTTAGTTTCTGTTTTTCTTTTTATCTTGTCTCAATATGAGTTTGGTCACAAGTTAGTTTCTGTTTTTCATTTTAACTTGTATCCATACGAAAAAAAGCACCGCTCCTCTTTCTCTTTTGAGAAAAACAGGGCGGTGCTGATCGTTCAGTTATTATTCGCTGTCCGTATTCATGATCGATTTACGAGACAAGTTCACTCGTCCCCGGTCATCAATTTCTGTTACTTTAACGTCAAGGGTATCACCGACTGAGAATTCGTCAGCAACGTTCTTAATGTATTTGTCGGACAATTCTGAAACGTGTACCAAACCGTCCGTTCCTTTAATAATTTCTACAAAGGCTCCGAATTTTTCGATACGTTTAATTGTTCCAGTATACACTTTACCAACTTCTACTTCTTCAGTTAATTGCTGAATGATTTCAATGGCACGTTTGATACCGTCTGGGTCTTGACCGTAAATAGACACGTTACCTTCTTCATCGATATCGATTTTAACTTGCGTTTCATCAATAATTTTATTGATGGTTTCTCCGCCTTTACCGATAACCACTTTAATTTTGTCAGGTTTAATTTTGATTGACTCAATTTTTGGAGCGTAACGGCTTAACTCGCCACGAGGTGAATCAATAGTCGCTTCAAGGTTATCAAGAATTTCCAGACGTGCTTGTTTCGCTTGGACCAACGCTTCTTCCAAGATAGCACGTGTAATGCCTTCAATTTTAATATCCATTTGAAGTGCTGTGATTCCTTTACGGGTTCCAGCTACTTTAAAGTCCATATCTCCAAGGTGGTCTTCCAATCCTTGAATGTCTGTTAAAACAGTATAGTTGTCCCCGTCCATCACAAGACCCATTGCAATACCGCCAACTGGAGCTGTAATCGGTACACCCGCATCCATTAGAGCTAATGTGCCTGCACAGATACTTGCTTGGGAAGATGAACCGTTTGATTCTAATACTTCAGATACTAAACGAATCGTGTAAGGGAAGTCGATTGAGTTAGGGATAACATAGCTTAATGCTCGCTCACCCAATGCACCGTGTCCGATTTCACGACGACCTGGTCCTCTTGAAGGTCCAGTGCTTCCGACAGAGAACTGCGGGAAGTTGTAGTGGTGAATGAATCGTTTGCTGTCTTCACTGCTCAAACCGTCTAAGATTTGGTGCTCATTTAGTGGTCCTAATGTTGCAACAGATAGAGCTTGCGTTTGTCCACGAGTAAAGAGACCTGAACCGTGTACGCGAGGCAACAAGCCAACTTCAGATTCAAGCGAACGAATCTCGTCAACTTTACGGCCATCAGGGCGTGTGTTTTCTTCTGTGATTAAACGACGGACTTCATCTTTTTCAAGATCTTCTACAATCGCATTGACATCTTTTAATACAGAAGCAAGCGACGCATCGTCTTGGTATTTTTCTTCATAAGTAGCTACGATTTCGGCTTTCAATTCTTCAGTTTTTTCAGCACGTTCTTGTTTGTCGAAAGTTTGAATGGCTTCTTTCATTGCATCGTTGTATTCAGCAGTGATTTCGGCTTTCAAATCTGCATCAGGTAGAAGCAATTGAACGTCCATTTTTTCTTGACCCACTGCAGCAACGATTTCTTCCTGGAAAGCACATAATTCTTTAATCACATCGTGACCGAATAGTAAAGCCTGCAACATATCTTCTTCAGATACTTGATCGGCTCCACTTTCAACCATGTTAATGGCATCTTTAGTACCCGCAACAGTTAATTCAATGTCTGACTGTTCCATTAATTCTTCAGAAGGATTGATAACAAATTCGCCATCAATACGACCAATAGTTACCCCAGCGATTGGGCCATTGAAAGGAATGTCGGATATGCATAGAGCTAAAGATGAGCCTAGCATGGCTGACATTTCTGGTGAATTGTCTGGATCAACAGACATCACTGTGTTTGTGATTTGAACTTCGTTACGGAAGCCTTCTGCAAACATCGGACGAATGGGTCTGTCGATTAGTCGAGCGGTTAGGGTTGCGTTTTCTGAAGGGCGTCCTTCACGTTTGATAAATCCTCCTGGAATTTTACCAACGGAGTACATTTTTTCTTCATAGTTAACGGTTAACGGGAAGAAAGGCATCGTACTTGGGTTCTTACTCGCTACAGCTGCCGTTAAAACAACCGTGTCTTCGTAACGGACCAATACAGCGCCATTCGCTTGTTTAGCCAATTGACCTGTTTCGACAGTTAACGTACGACCACCGAGTTCTGTTGTAAATGTTTGTTTTGCTGACATAATATTCTCCTTATTTATTAACAGGAGGCCCCACCTACTAAACAAACCTCAACCGTCTTGGATTTAAAACGGCTCACATTTGTATAGTAGACTGGCAGGCTTCCTGTAAAGTGTATTTTCATCCACTATCATTATATAGGAATGTTTATAAAAAAGCGAGATTCCTAAGAATCTCGCTTTAACTATTTAACATCTTTATTTAAATCCTACTGCCAAAAGCAGTTAGTGTATAAATTAACGACGTAGTCCCAGTCTTTGGATTAGTTCACGGTAACGTGCAATATCCTTGTTACGTAGGTAAGCAAGTAGGTTACGACGGTGACCGATTTTTTTCATTAGTCCACGCATAGAATGGAAATCTTTCTTGTGTGTTTGAGCATGATCGTTCAACTCATTAATGTCAGCAGTTAATACAGCGATCTGTACTTCGGGAGAACCAGTGTCCCCTTCGTGACGAGCGTATTCTTTCATGATCTCTTGTTTTCTTTCTTGTGAAATTGCCATTGTTTACACCTCTTTTCTATTTTATGAATCCATTTACCGAGAACGCGTTGGTGAAACGACGAACCAAGTAAAGGTCTGTGCGTCTTAAGCACATTGTAAAGATTACACCAATTGGAGTGGAAAATCAAGCACATTGATTAAATTAAAACTAATCCGTCACTTCATGTACTTCGTTTTCAGTTCCATGACAACGTCTCTTAATTCAGCTGCTTTTTCGAAGTTCAAATCTTTCGCCGCTTCTTTCATTTCCAGTTCCATTGTTTCGATCAGTTCCATTCGTTCACGTCTACTTAAGTTCTTAATCGTTTCTTCAGATAGATCTTTTTCTTCATCGTCGACAGCTGTTGAAATACGTATCAAATCACGTACGTCTTTGCGAATCGTTGTTGGTGTAATGCCGTGTGTCTCGTTATGCTCTTTTTGGATAACACGGCGACGTTGCGTTTCGTCAATGGCTAATCGCATGGAGTCAGTAATGCGGTCTGCATACATGATGACACGCCCATTTTCGTTACGAGCTGCTCGTCCAATGGTTTGAATGAGTGACCGACCACTTCTTAAGAACCCTTCTTTATCAGCATCAAGAATCGTAACCAGAGACACTTCAGGTACATCCAGTCCCTCTCTTAATAAGTTAATGCCGATTAAGACATCGTATTTTCCAATACGCAAATCACGGATAATCTGCGTCCGCTCTAATGTTTTAACGTCACTGTGTAGGTATGCTACTTTTATACCAACTTCTTTCAAATAATCTGTCAAGTCTTCTGACATTTTCTTCGTCAAAGTGGTAATAAAAACCCGTTCATTTCTCTCCGTGCGTTTATTTATTTCTTCAATAATATCATCGATTTGACCTTTAATTGGCCTAACTTCAATAATCGGATCCAGTAAGCCTGTCGGGCGAATAATTTGTTCAACGACTTGAGAGGAACGGTTGATTTCATAGTCTGCCGGTGTAGCAGAAACATAAGTGATTTGAGGTACTCTTTCTTCAAACTCTTCCAAACGGAGTGGACGGTTGTCCAAAGCGCTTGGTAAACGGAAGCCATGATCAATGAGCTGTTGTTTTCGAGCTCTGTCTCCATTATACATCCCTCTAATTTGAGACATTGTCATATGCGACTCGTCAATAATAAACAATGAATCCTCGGGGAAAAAGTCCAGCAATGTATAAGGTGCCTCTCCAGGAAGTCTACCATCCATGTGTCTAGAGTAGTTTTCAATCCCTGAGCAGTAACCCATCTCCATTAACATTTCCAAATCATAATTGGTTCGTTGTTCCAATCGTTGTGCTTCAAGTAATTTATTTTCAGCTTTAAATTCTTTTAGGCGATCTTCCAGTTCTGCTTTAATCGCTTCAATAGCTGAACGAGTTTGTTCATCGTTGGATACGAAGTGAGTAGCTGGGAAAATAGCCGCATGTGATAAATCAGCTTTCACTTCTCCGGTTAAAACATCCACTTCTCTTATCCGGTCAATCTCGTCTCCAAAAAACTCAACTCTGATCGCTTCACTTTCACGTGACGCGAGGAATATTTCGACAACATCTCCTCTTACTCTAAACCGACCACGCTGAAAATCGATATCGTTACGTTCGAACTGCATCTCAACCAATCTGGTTAATAAAGCATCCCTGCTTATTTCCATACCGGATCTTAGTGACAAGACATGGTCTCTGTAATCTTTTGGGTTAACCAGTCCGTAAATACAAGAAACGGAAGCCACCACTATGACATCTCTTCTTTCCAAAAGAGAACTGGTTGCTGAGTGACGCAGTTTATCAATTTCATCATTGATACTGGCATCTTTTTCAATAAATGTATCTGTCGAAGGAACATAAGCCTCTGGTTGATAGTAGTCATAATAACTGACAAAATACTCGACGGCGTTATCAGGAAAGAATTCTTTGAATTCTGTATATAACTGACCTGCCAATGTTTTATTATGGGCCATAACCAAGGTCGGCTTATTGACTTGTTGGATCACGTTAGACATCGTAAAGGTTTTACCCGTACCGGTGGCACCGAGTAAAACTTGTTCTTTTTGGTTATCATTTATTCCTTGAACCAGTTTCTTTATAGCTTCTGGTTGATCCCCACTGGGTTGGTAAATCGATTTAAGTTTAAACGAATCTTTCACTCAAACAGACTCCTTTCTCAATCATTTATTAGTTCATAGTTTACCACAAAAAAAGTATTCTCAGAGGCGGACTGCCTAGTGAGAATACTTTTTTAAGTTAGTCATAATTAAGCTAATTTTTTGCTTAAACGAGATTTAATTCTAGCTGCTTTATTTTGGTGTAAAAAGCCTTTAGAAGCTGCGTTGTCAACACTTTTAACAGCTTTATTGAAAAGCTCTTGTGCGTTGTCAGCTTTAGCGTCTGCTGCTACCTCGAATTGTTTAACTGCTGTTCTTGCTGCAGAAACCTGTCCTTGGTTGTTTTCTCTCTTTTTAACGTCTTGTCTTTGTCTTTTAATCGTTTGTACTGTGTTTGCCATGTTTAAAACACTCCTTATCATTTAATGGTTTGAATTGAATCGTGACTGTGACGATACACAGCCTGTTCTGCCCGTATGGGTATTGTTCTTCATTCAACATTCTCCATTTTACAACAGTTACTGTCACTTTTCAATGAAAACTTGACATCCTGTTCAGTTAATTTACTTTGAAAGCCATAAATCAGCTTGTTTATGACAATGTTGAAAACTTCCATATAAATAATTCCACTGATATTTCTGGATTAACACGTCCTGTCTTAATGTCGTAATCAGTGTCAATTAACAAATGATGGGCTTGAGACAATACTGATTGAGGAAAGGCTTTTTCCTTTTGTATAGCTAGTTTAATCCGGTAAGGGTGGACCTTTAACAGCGATGCAATGTCTGCTTGTTGATAACCTTTTGAACGCAGTATTTTCACTTGTAAAAGTAATCTGAATTCTGCAATCATCAAGGCAATAATTTTTATCGGGTCTTCTTTTTGATTCAACAAATCTTGATACAACTCAATAGACCCTTTCACATTTTTCTTCAACACTCGTTCATTCAATTCAAATATATTCTGTTCCAAGGATTTCGATACCAATTTATGAATGGTTTCGTCTGTAATGTGTTTATCTGTTGAATGATACAACATCAATTTTTCTAATTCTTTCTTTCCTTTAGTCAATTGTCGGTCTGTAAGTTGCATTAAGAGGGCCAGTGACTCTCTAGATAGGTGATAGCCTTCTTCTTTAGCATAGGTTTTCAAATAAGTTGCCGTGTCGTGATCGGATGCTGGAGTCGCTTCAATGACCTCAGCATGCTTGAGCAGCAACTTCGTCACTTTTTTACGTTTATCCAATTTATCATAAGGGGCAAGGAAAACCACAATGGAAAAATCAGATGGATTAGTGATATAAGTCTCTAATAATTCCAAGGAATGATTAACCGAGGATGATACTTGCTTACCAGTCAATATGTAACTTGAATGAACAATGATGAGCTTTTTTTCTCCAAAAAACGGGAAGCTTTCCGCTTCGTAGATCACATCATCAATACTGGTTTCTGTTAAATTAAAATGGGAAATATTCATGTCATCTTCGTTGTTGTCTTTCATTCTATTAATAAATGTACGAGTCACTTCTTCTAGTATCATTGACTCCGTACCCCATGCCACATACAAAGATTGCATGTTGTTTTGCATAATTTTATTCAATTGAGCCGTCGTGTTCTTCATTTTAATCTCCTTCAGGCTGATAATAAGTGTTTATTGTGGGCCTTCGCTTGAGCCAGTCAGTTAATTTAGGATGGTGCGCATATCTATACTGAATGCCCCCCATCTGATCCGTCCGGTAAGGCATGATGTCGTAATCTTCCAGACGACTTAAAACCGACGGATGCGGATGACCATAAGCATTTTGTCTTCCTAAAGATAGCCATGCGTACGATGCATTTAATTGAGAGAGCAGTGTGTCATGAGTGGACGTGTCACTGCCATGGTGGCCTACCTTTAAAATATCCACCTGTAAATTGGGGTATAAATTAACTAAGGATGCTTCCCCTTCTTTTTCAAGATCCCCTGTGAAGAGCCATGTGTAGTCACCGATTTTAGATAGCAAGACAAGCGACTGGTTATTGCCACTCTTCTCCCCCACATCATTAATCGGATAGATGAGTCGGGTTCCTTTTGGAAGATAGTTTATAGAATCAGGGTGTTGTGAACGAATTGCTTTATCTTTAAGTTCAGAGACTGCTAGTATGCTCTGGACTTTTTCATCTGTTAGTGTCTGTTCACTAGCCATTACCGCTTTTATATTGAGCGAGGCTGCTATATCGCTTAATGCATCCACGTGGTCTGTATCTGGATGAGTCAAGAGAACGGTTTGCAGTTCATGGACCCCTTGTGATTTTAAAACCGGTACAACAATATCTGTTCCCACCGAGAAGGGCTTGGCTCTCTCTTGCCAAGGCTCTTTCTCTCCCCAAGACACCGTTCCTCCCGTGTCAATTAAGTAACTCCCTTTGCCCCAGGGTTCTTTAATCAGTATCGACTCCCCTTGCCCCACATCGATCATCATGACTTGCCCAAAGGGAGAATAACGAACAGACAGAAGAGTGGCTAGTATCAACATCAGTGAAACAGCTTGTAAACCGTTTTGTTTTTTTGTTTTTTCAAAAGATAATAAGAAAATGATTACGCCTACCACTAAAAATACAGAAGCAAAAAGCGATAGCCGCCCTGTAACAACCGTAAAATCAACTGATTGCTGAATGAACTGTGCTGACTTTTCCATTACTAATATAAGGCGTTCCGAGACAGATAGCAAGGCATTGAATAGTAGCGTTTGAGATAAGACGGGAGACACGAGAACACTAAATAACAGCATAGGTAATAGAAGCAGTGACACAAACGGAATAAACACCGCATTTAACAACACTACTCCCCAAGAAAATTCGAAAAAATGAAAGGTCAAAATAGGGAGAGAACTGAGAAATAGCACAAGGTTCATGACTCCATAGGCTTTGATTTTAGAATAGTTAAGAAAATAAGGTTGCGCGGTTAATATGATGAGAATCAACGTCATCACATAACTCAACTGAAAACCAATTTCAAATATAATGTAAGGATTAATCAGTATCGATACGGAGAATAAAATAGCCCACGTATCTAATGCCGGTAGTCTTTGCTCTCCTTTATCACTTACTAATCGAATCCAAGTCATACCAATTGCTCGAAACACACTCACTCCAAAACCAGTGAATAAACCATAAATAGGCAGTGTTACTAGAAGAAAACCCCTAATGCTTTCTTTTGTCATACGAGAGTGGATTAAAACTGACTCAAATAGATGAATAAATAAGTGGACGTGTAGGCCAGAAATACTGAGTAGATGAACAATACCCAGTTGTCTAAAGGAATCAGAAACGACATCCGGGAAATCTCTTTTATCCGCAAACACGAGCGCTTTTGTATAGATAGCCGCTTGTTTGGAAAAAGTCGAATCAATATAAGCCAGTAGCTTTTCCCTTATTGAATCCATTCGGTATAGCAGTGTGCGATTTTGACTAAGTGTTGGGACAGGAATTAATGCTTCTGCCTCAATGACTCTATAAATCTGTTGTCTATTCAAGTAGTTTTTATAATCGAATTGATGACTATTGCTAGCCTTAGTTGGACTCTTGGCTTCCCCTTTTACCCGATAGCTATGGGCCTTCTTTTCTTTTAATGCCACCATTGTCTCTTCTGTGGGACTTGTGTACCTGACTATCACTTCTTCGCGGGTCGTTTCGTCAGTATACATCCCCTGGAAGACTAAGCGGTCGCCGTCCCATTTCACCGTCGACGCCTTCACTTCAATGACGTAATCCTGAGTGCCTTCTTTCCAATCGACCACCGTTTCTTTTTGATGAAAGGACAGCCTGACAATCATCAACAGGCTAATCAAAAAGGTGAATAGGATGAGCTTGGGTTGACGAGTATAAAGGATACGACTAGACCAGACTAAAATCAATAAGAACGCTAAGCGCGAATCATCCGCTAGCATAAATAAACTGATAAAACAAAGCAGGACTGAAGGAAAAAACACCTTTCCTCTCAAGTGACCTTATTCCATTGCCTTTCGGTCATCTTGAAAGGTGGAGCTGTTGGTTGTTGGCATATCAACCTGGTCAGAAAGGTTATAATGCGACGTGATGCTACTGAAAAAATCAGCTGGTACAGATATTTGTTCTGTTTCCACATTGGCTAAAGCTAATAATTCTTCAGCATAAGGGTGATTTTTGTAATCGTTTAAGTAGTAAATTTTGGCGATGCCACTTTGTATCAGGAGTTTTGTGCACTGGAGGCAAGGAAAATGAGTCACATAGATATCTGCGCCTTCCGTTTCCACTCCAAATTTTGCACATTGAAGCAAGGCATTTGCTTCAGCGTGAATGGTTCTAAGGCAATGACCGTCAACGACATAACAGCCCTGCTCGGAGCAATGGACATCTCCACTGACTGAGCCGTTATACCCTCCTGAGATCATTCGCTTATCTCTAACGATGGTCGCTCCGACTGCTAAGCGAGAGCACGTACTTCTCATAGACAATAACATACTTTGTGACATAAAATACTGATTCCATGGTATCCGTTGAGTCATGTTAAACACTCCATTCTGTCGAATTCGTTTGGTATTCAATGAGTTGATTAAAAGCTTTATATCCTTAAGTATACAAAAGCAAGGCAAGTGAAGCAATCTAATCTGTCAGTCGACTACGACCTCCTCCTTCAGGCCTTCAAAGGTCTTTTCACCAATCCCCGATACATTCATCACATCCTCTATTGTTTTAAACAAGCCTTCTGTTTCCCTGTACTTAATAATCGCTAACGCCTTTTGTGGACCGATGCCACTTAATTGTTCAAGTTCTGTTTTAGGAGCTGTATTGATATTGATTTTTCCGGGAACCTCTTCCTCCGTAGTAGCATCTTCTTGAATGACTGGGGGCTCTTCTCCTTCTACTGGTATATAAAGTAGCATTTCATCTGTCAATTGTTTGGCGAAGTTAATTCCTTTCGTGTCTGCTTCATCCACTAAGCCCCCTGCTTCCGCAATCGCATCAATAATCCGCTTAGAAGTGTCTAATTCATACACCCCTGGGTAGTTAACAGCTCCTTTCACATCAATAAAAACGGCGTGTACAAGCTCCTCCTGTGGTCCTTCTGGTGTGTCTTCTAGTTGATTTGTTTCAACTGGTTCAGGAAGCAATAAATCATCAAGGTAGGCTTCCTCTGGTTGTTCTAATTCAATTGGCTTATCTTGCCATAAGCTAACGACAAAAGCAGTCACTAAAACAGCAACAATGGTCGTCATAGTCCCTTTATACTCTTTTAGTTTGTTTAATGTGTCCATTCGCTCATTCCTCCTGAAAAAACTCCCTACTATATATATTACCTTTTAAATCTCAAAAGCACTTTTTTTCTTCAGGAAAAATGAAAATAGGTGGTGATTTTACCTTTTACAGTAAAATCACCACCTATTTGGACGCTTTAATCCATATCGTTCAATTCATTTAAATAAGCAATGGCATCGCTAATATGTTTGACGGGAACGATTTCCATTTCTGTGTCGATATCTTCAGCTGCCTCAACGGCTACCTCATAATTTGATTTATAATCAGGAAAATACTCTAACGTTAATGCATCCGCTTCATCATCGGGAACAAAAAAGACAGAAGCCCCTTCTCTATCAGCAGCCACAACTTTTTTGTCAACCCCGCCAATACGGCCGACCAGTCCGTCTTCCGTAATCGTCCCCGTTCCTGCAATGGTATGGTCTCCTCTGATCGGCTCTTCTGTAATCATTGAGTAGATTTGCAAAGCAAACATCAAGCCAGCAGACGGGCCGCCGATGCTGCCCGATTCGATGGATACAGATGGTTCTGTTTGGACGGTTGAGCGAGTAACTAAACTAATGCCTATACCCGGGTTACCGGTTTCAGCTAATTCAACTAACTCTCCGGACGCTTTGAATACCTCTGATTCTCGCTCGACAGTTAACGTTACCGTATCCCCGTTGTCTTTATCAGCAATGTACTGGATAAACTCTTCCGTATTGGCAAAAGCCTGTCCATCAATGGATAATATACTGTCTCCAATTTCAAGACTATCACTGAAATCAGACTCTTGTGAAATAGACATGACATAGACACCAAAGAATTCGAGCTGATAAGGTAAATCTGCTGCATTAAAAGCGGCTGCTTTAGCCGTATTTTTAGAGTGAGTCATGTAATAATTTTGAATCAGACGGTAGGCGTCATAATCTTCTACATTACCTAAAAGCTCTTCTTCACCTAGTACCGTATGATAAGGAAAGAGTTGTAATAACGAGCTGAGTGGAGTGGCTTGAAGCATTTCTACCGTTGTCATCATAAATTCACCCTCTGATTCATCCCCCTCACCATTGACCTCAACCATTGAATTAACTTCAATCGCACTTCCGGGTCTTTCGATGTAATAAGGTATCGGTTGAAAAACAAGGAGATAAATCGCAATGACGATGAACAAACCTTTAAAAAGACGTTTGTTATTTTTCAATTAACCTTACCTGCCTTTATTAAACTTTGGAATCAAGGCTTCTTTTACATGTTCAGGAACGAGTTGACCCAATTCTCCATGATAAAAAGCAATTTCTTTAACCATTGTGGAGCTGATTGATCGATACCGTTCGTCTGATATAAGGAAAACCGTCTCCAGTGTCTCATGTTGCATCTTATTCAGTGTAGCAATATCTACTTCATATTCCATGTCTTTAACTGAACGAATCCCTCTTACCAATACGTTCGCACCTTGATCCTTAGCTAATCCAGCAGTCAATCCATCATAGCTCATGATGCTTGTGTTTTGCACACCAGTTTTTTTTACCGCCTTTTCAACCATGTCTAAGCGTTCATCAAGTGTAAACAAGTAGTTTTTTGATGTACTCACGCTAATAACAACAATAAGTTCGTCAAACAACTCGGCAGCCCGTTCAATAATATTTAAATGGCCATTGGTTAAAGGGTCAAAACTCCCGACATACATTGCCTTAGTCATTCGCTCTACTCCATTCATAAACAACTAATTTAGTCGTTCCATATACTTTTTCTTTGTATTTACTATAACCTGACTCATTAGGTTCAACAGCTGTATGCTTATCTGTTTCACATACAATGAGTGCATGGGGGTTTAACAAGTCGGCATGCACTAAATTAGATAACAAGGCTGTCCAGTCTTCCTTTTCATAAGGTGGGTCTAACAACACCAAGTCAAAGCTTACGCCAGACCCTTTTAATTGAGTTAATGCCGTCGTATCTTTCTTTTTCCATATCATAAACTTGTCTTCTTCTTTTGTCATTGCCACATTTTCTTTAATGGTTGTGATAGCCCCTGGGTATTGGTCGACTAAATAAGCTGCATCCATTCCTCTGGACACAGCTTCAATACCAAGAGAACCACTACCAGCATACAGATCAAGGGCTATTCCTCCGTCAAAATAAGGACCAATCATGTGAAACAAGGATTCCTTAATTTTATCCGTCGTCGGACGTGTGTTCGTTCCCTTGACCGCTTTTAACGGTCGCCCGCCATATTTTCCAGAAATAATTCTCATCTTCTCTTCCTCATTTGTATACTAAAATACCAATCTGGCCGATTCATCTTCTTTTTTCTTTACCGCTAATGCAGTCACTTGATCAAGAACACCTTCAAATGTTTTTGGTAACTCGCACTGGTAAGAATCCTCCACACGTCTAACAAAATGCTGTTTACTGATTGCTTTGCTTACGGACTCTTTCTCATCTCTATTGACATAAACAATGGCATAGTTCATATTTTTAGACACGTAATGGATTAATCCATAACGCTTTAACTTATTTATATACTTTGATGTGTATAACCAGACGACCAAGCCTGCTCTGGTTGGTTTAACTTCTTCCATTCTTTTCACCTACTTGTGTTTTTTTCATTATAACAAAAATAACACTTGGAACAATAGGCTTTATGAATAAAAGGTAAGTAGTATGTTTTTGGTTATAAAAAAGCACCCTCTCATCACGAAAGGGTGCTTAAATACTTTAATTAGTTGAGTTATTTTCGTAAGCTTCTGTATACACATCGTTAAGGTGTTTTTCAAGAGTACTTAACATCAATTGGCCTTCTTCTTCTTCAATCATGCCAACTGATACAGCGAATTCAACTTTTTTTGAAAAACCGAACATTTGCGTGTCAATCACTTCTTCAAATGCAGGACAAGACACACAGAGATGTTGCTGATTTTCAATTAATTGAGTAATTTTTCTTGCATCGTCGTTTAACACGTCTCTGGCAAGTTCAATTTGTAATTGATCCATTTTAGCATTTCCTTCCTTCTACTCATCCTACTTATTTAAAGCAAGTATATCACAATGTGTTTGTGAAAGGAACAATAAGCCAGCATTAGTCATCGGTTAGTCAAAGTTTAGCCGTTTGCTTTTTTCGCTGCTTTTTCACGCAAGTTTTTGTTTAGTACTTTCTTTCTTAAACGAATAGATTCAGGAGTAACTTCACAGTATTCATCGTCAGATAAGAATGCTAACGATTCTTCTAATGTTAAGATTTTTGGACGTTTAATGACGTTTGTTTGGTCTTTATTAGCTGAACGAATATTGGTTTTTTGTTTCTCTTTAACCACGTTAACGGCTAAGTCATTGTCACGGTTATGCTGACCAACAATCATCCCTTCATAAACTTCAGTACCCGGCTCGATGAAAATCGTTCCACGGTCTTCTAAGTTCATGATACTGTATGTCGTTGCCGCACCATTTTCCATTGAAACAAGAGCCCCAATACGACGCTCACCAGTATTTCCTTGTAAAAGAGGCAAATATTGGTCAAAGGTATGGTTCATGATACCGTACCCTCTTGTAATAGATAGAAATTCATTGGTAAAGCCAATCAAGCCTCTAGCTGGAGCTAAGAATACGATACGCACTTGACCATTGCCAGTGTGAATCATATCAAGCATTTCCGCTTTACGAGAACTTAAGCTTTCAATAACAGACCCCATATACTCTTCCGGTGTATCCACTTGAACTCGTTCAAATGGTTCATGTTTTTTCCCGTCAATTTCTTTGATAATAACTTGAGGACGAGACACTTGAAGTTCATACCCTTCTCTTCTCATGTTTTCTATTAAGATAGACAAGTGAAGTTCACCACGTCCAGAGACAACCCAAGCATCAGGTGATTCAGTTGGATCAATTCTTAAAGACACATCCGTTTGTAACTCAGTCATTAGTCTCTCTTCAATTTTACGAGACGTGACCCATTTACCTTCTCTACCTGCAAAAGGCGAGTTGTTGACGACAAAGGTCATCTGTAAGGTTGGTTCGTCAATGTGTAGAACCGGAAGTGGATCAACATGATTAATAGGTGTAACTGTTTCTCCAACAAAGATGTCTTCAAAACCAGATACAGCAATTAAATCTCCAGCTTTCGCTGTTTGAATCTCAACTCGTTCAAGTCCGAAGAAACCAAATAATTTTGTTACACGGAAGTTCTTAGTTGAACCATCCAATTTACTCAATGTCACTTGGTCTCCAACAGAAATCGTTCCTCTAAAGACACGGCCAATACCAATACGCCCAACATAGTCATTGTAATCAAGTAATGATACTTGGAATTGCAGTGGCTCGTCACTGTTATCGATTGGAGCTGGGATAGCTTTTAGAATTGTTTCAAATACAGGCGCCATTGTTTTCTCTTGATCAGCAGGATCATCTGAGAAGCTGCTTGTTCCGTTTAATGCAGAAGCATATAATACGGGGAAGTCCAATTGATCTTCGTCTGCATCCAATTCAATCAATAAGTCTAAGACTTCATCAACGACTTCTTTAGGTCGTGCAGTCGGCTTGTCAATTTTGTTTACTACAACGATTAAACGCATTTTTTTCTCTAACGCTTTTTTCAATACAAAACGGGTTTGAGGCATTGTTCCTTCATAAGCATCGACGACTAAAATAACTCCATCAACCATTTTCATAATACGCTCAACCTCACCACCGAAGTCCGCGTGACCAGGTGTATCCATAATATTAATGCGGTGAGTGCCATAATTAACGGCTGTATTTTTAGCTAAAATAGTAATGCCACGTTCTTTTTCTATATCGTTTGAATCCATCGCACGCTCGTGTAGTTCATTACGGGCATCCAGTGTATCAGATTGCTTGAGTAATTCATCAACCAATGTCGTTTTACCATGGTCAACGTGGGCAATAATAGCAATGTTTCTAACTTTGTCTCTTTTTTTCATAAAATTCCTCCAAATACTTTGGGTGTTCATTTTTTTCTATACAGTTGACAGAATGTCTTTACAGGTCATTTTCATATGGTTTTCATTGTGTTTCACACAAAAAAGCACCCATTCCTGATAATCTTCCTCATCAAAGAATAAATGCTCCACCATATATCCTCTTTTTGCTGCAGTGAGTATTATACCAGTAAATCACATAGAAACACAATGTTTTTTATTGACTATTATGTGAATTCACAATTTCTTTGTGAGCCGGTTCAGTCCCAAAGACCGCATGGTTACTTGATAGCATATCTAATTCACTTCCATCAAATTGAGTGGCTTTCATACCCAACTCTTCCATGAACACTACTCCAGGAGCAATATCCCAAGGTTTTAAATTTCTAGCCATGTAAGCAACCACGTTTCCTTTTGCCACTTCTACCACTTCAAGCCCCGCCGACCCAAGTGCTCTCACGCCCATACTTTGACGGCCAAGCTCTCTTACATACGCATTCTCTTCATTAACCATTAACACGGAACTCGTTGCTAATAAGCCTTCGGACAGCGGTAAAGACTCGGGCTTCTCAAGTGTTTGCCCGTTGCAACGAATACCATCGCCTTTTCTTGCTGAATACAACTTGTCTCTCATCACATCATAGACAGCTGCTAATTCCCCAACACCATCCACAAAGACACCAACCATCAAGGCAAAATTTTCTCTTTGTTTAACGAAGTTAAGGGTCCCATCTATGGGGTCTAAAAACCAAATAGTACCGTCTAAGGTATCAACATCGTCTCCATAACCTTCTTCTCCAACGATACGATCAGTTGGAAAATTCTCTCTAATTCGTGACGTCAATTCCTTCTCTACTGACTTATCCATGTTAGTAACCAAGTCATTGAAGCTTGTTTTTTCTTCTATTTCCATCGCTTCATCTTTATTTTTCACGATATCTTTCCCTAGTTCTTTCATCCACTCCAGGATTAATGTTTCTCTTTTTTTCATTTCATCCATGAAACAGCCCTCTTTTCTTCATCTTATCTATATTCTAATTGAGTCCACTAGATATTGCAAAAGTTTGCTTTTGGGGGTCAGTGTATGTAAAAACCCCTCGCCACAAGTGACGAGGGGTTTTATTAAACTATTACATGTGGATTGGGAATCCAAGAGCTGCTTCAGCAGCATCCATAACCACTTCACCTAATGATGGGTGACCGTGAATAGTCAAGGCGATATCTTCAGCGTTCATGCCGCTTTCGATAGCCAAACCAATTTCAGCGATAATGTCAGATGCGCTAATTCCAGCAACTTGAGCACCAAGGATAACATGGTCTTCTTTAGTCGTAATCAGACGGACAAAACCTTCTGTTGCGTTAAGAGACAATGCACGACCGTTACCACCAAGTGGGAATTTAGTGACTTTGATGTCCATTCCTTGCTCTTTAGCTTCCGCTTCAGTTAAACCAACAGATGCAATTTCAGGATCTGTAAAGGCAACAGCTGGCATAGCACGGTAATCAACAGCAACTTTTTTGCCTGCGATTGCTTCTGCAGCAACTTTTGCTTCATAACTTGCTTTGTGAGCTAGAGCTGGACCAGGTACAACGTCTCCAATAGCATAGATATTTTTAACGTTTGTACGGCTTTGGTTATCGACTGGAATAATTCCACGTTCGCCAATTTCAACGCCTGCTTGTTCTAGACCTAATTCATCAGTGTTTGGACGACGACCAACTGTAACTAATACATAATCAACATCTAGTGAGTGTTCTTCACCGTTTGCTTCATATTTAACTGTTACACCGTTGTCGCTAACAACTGATTCTTTAGCCATTGCTTCAGTAATGATTTCTACGCCACGGTTTTTGAAGTTTTTCTCAACTAATTTAACCATGTCTTTGTCAAAACCGTTTAGGATTGAAGGAAGACCTTCAAGAATCGTTACTTTTGTTCCAAGGTTAGAGTATACGCCTGCTAATTCAGAACCAATGTATCCTCCACCAACGATAACCATAGATTCAGGAATATCTGTTAAGTTAAGCGCGCCTGTTGAATCCAATACGCGATCACTGAACTTGAATCCAGGGATTTCTACGGGACGGCTTCCTGTAGCAACAATTGCGTTGTTGAATGAGTACGTTTGAGCACTGTCTTCACTCATCACGCGCAATGTGTTTTCGTCTACGAAGAAACCTTCACCTCTAAGGATTTCTACTTTGTTTTTCTTAAGAAGCATTTCTACTCCTTTAGTTAACTTAGAAACCACTTCATTGTTTTTCCACTCTTGAGTTTTAGCGAAGTCAATAGTGACGTTTTCGCTTGACACACCAAAAGAAGTTGAATCTAATGAGTCTTGGTATTTATGACCAGCAGCGATTAGTGCTTTAGAAGGAATACACCCAACGTTTAAACAAACGCCTCCGATGTATTCTTTCTCAACGATCGCTACTTTTTGGCCCATTTGAGCTGCACGGATAGCCGCGACGTATCCGCCGGGGCCAGCTCCGATAACAACTGTATCTAATTCAATTGCGAAATCTCCTACTACCATTTACGATTCACCTTATCCTTCCATTAATAACAATTCAGGATCAGCAAGTAATCTCTTCAATTCGTTCATTGCTTGTTGTCCAGTTGCACCGTCAATAACACGGTGGTCAAATACGAGTGACAATTCTTGAACACGTGCTGGAACAATCTCACCTTCAGCGTTAACGACTGGTTTTTGAGCAATACGTCCGACACCAACGATAGCCACTTCTGGGTGGTTAATGATTGGAGTGAAGAAGCTTCCGCCTACAGAACCAATGTTACTGATTGAGATGGAACCGTCAGCCATTTCGCTGCCTTTAAGTTTTCCATCGTGAGCTTTACCTGATAATTCAGTAATTTCTTTAGCAATTTGGAACATACCTTTGCTGTCTGCATCCTGAATAACTGGTACATATAAACCACGGTCAGTATCAGTAGCTATACCGATATTGTAGTAGTTTTTGTAAACAATTTCGTTTGTTGTATCATCTAATGATGTGTTCAACTCAGGGAATTTACGAAGAACTGCGATAACTGCTTTAACGATATATGGCAAGAATGTTAATTTAACATCTTGTTCAGCAGCAACGTCTTTGAATTTCTTACGGTGATCCCATAGTTTGTCAACAACGACTTCGTCAAACAAAGCAACAGAAGGAATAGTCAAATTACTGTTAACCATTGCGTTAGCGATAGCTTTACGAGTCGTAGACATCTTCTCTCTTGTTTCTTGATCTGAACGACCAGATTTGAACGGTTTAACGTCAGTTGACACTGCTGTTCCAGTAGAAGCTGCAGTTGAAGTAGACTCTTGAGTTGATTCTTCTTGAGTTGAAGTAGCTTCTTGTGCTCCTCCGCCTTGTAAGAATGTATCAATATCTTCTTTCGTTACACGTCCACCTTTACCAGTCGCTGTTACGCGGCTGATGTCAGCATCTTTTTCACGTGCATATTGTCTAACTGATGGCATAGCCAATACGCGTTTGTTCGGATCAGATGTTTCAACAACGTCACCAGTTGGCGCGCCTTCAGATTGAGCAGGGTCTGTTTCTTTCGCTCCTGCAGTTGCTTCTTCAGAAGAAGCCGCTGTTTCAGTTGCTGTTTCTTCTGCTGCATCGCTTGAATCTGAGCTATCTTCGTGACCTTCAGCATCGATCTCAACGATAGGATCTCCTACAGATGCAACCGTTCCTGGTTCTACTAAGAATTTTTTAATTGTGCCATCTACTGGAGAAGCTAATTCCTCAACAGATTTATCGTTTTGAATCTCAGCAATCGAATCGCCTTCTTCAACTGTGTCGCCTTCAGATACTAACCAGCTGACGATTTCGCCTTCTGCCATACCTTCCCCAACATCAGGGAGTTTAAATGTATAAGCCATTAATAGTCTTCCCTTCTTTAATTAAGTTTAAATCACTCATTAATCAATAAGAACACACTTCCTCTTCTATCTTTATGAGAAAGTGCGGTCCTTTTATCATTGATTATTGACGATTAAAATTCAACTACTTTGTTAATTGCTTCAGTAATGTCTGCTGCGCTTGGTAACCATAGGTTTTCAACTTGACCGAATGGATAAACCGTGTCAGGTGAAGTAACGAATTCAACAGGTGCTTCCAAGGAAAGGATAGCGCGTTGAGATACTTCAGAAATAACAGTGTTTCCAACACCAGCTTGACGTTGTGCTTCTTGGACCATAACCATACGACCTGTTTTCTCAACTGATGCAACAACTGTTTCATAGTCGATTGGAGAAACTGTACGTAAGTCGATCACTTCAACAGATACATTGTCTTTTTCTAATTGTTCAGCTGCTTTAAGAGCTTCTCTTACCATGTAACCGTAAGCCACAACCGTTACGTCCGAACCTTCTTTAGCAACATTTGCTTTTCCAATAGGAACAGTGTACTGCTCTTCAGGTACTTCGTCACGGAATGAACGGTAAAGTTTCATGTGCTCTAAGAAGACAACAGGGTCTTCGTCACGAATAGCTGAAGTCATTAACCCTTTAGCATCGTACGGGTTAGATGGGATAACAACTTTAAGTCCTGGAGACTGAGCCATTAATCCTTCTAAACTGTCCGCGTGCATTTCAGGTGTGTGAACCCCACCACCAAATGGTGAACGAACTACAACCGGCATGTTCAAGTTGCCGCCCATACGGTAACGTTGACGTGCAATTTGACCAACGATAGAGTCCATAACTTCGAATACAAATCCGAAGAATTGGATTTCCATGATTGGACGGAAACCTTGGACAGCTAAACCAAACGCCATACCACCGATACCAGATTCTGCAAGTGGAGTATCATTGACGCGTTCTTCGCCAAATTTATCGTAAAGACCTTGAGTAGCACGGAAAACACCGCCGTTTTTACCTACGTCTTCACCAAAAACCAAGACCTTTTCATCACGAGCCATTTCTTGGTCGAGAGCTTCTGTGATTGCTTGAATCATTGTCAGATTCGCCATGATTAATTATTCTCCTTTGCTTCGTATTTCTCAATCTGCTCAAGGATGTTTTGACCAGGCTCATTGTACATACTTCTTAGGAAGTTAGAGATTTTCATCTTAGGAGCTTGATCTGCTTCTTTAGCAGCTTGTTTCACTTCTTCTTTAGTTTTTTCGATTAATTCTTCTTCAACTTCATCAGACCATAGGCCTTTTTCTGTTAGGAAGTTACGGAAACGAATAAGTGGATCTCTTTGCTCCCAGTAATCAAATGACTCTTGTTCACGGTAACGTGTTGGGTCATCTCCTGAAGTTGAGTGTGGTCCGAAACGAGAGGTGATTGTTTCGATTAATACTGGACCGTTTCCTGCTGCTGCCCAATCACGAGCTTGTTTAGATACAGCGTAGACTGCTAATGGATCCATACCGTCTACTTGGATTCCTGGAATTCCTGCTGCTGCAGCTTTTTGTGCTAATGTGTTAGCTGCTGATTGCTTCTCACGAGGAGTAGAAATCGCATAGCCGTTGTTTTGAATATAGAAGACAACTGGTGCTTTGTAACGTCCAGCAAAGTTCATACCTTCATAAACGTCACCTTGAGAAGACCCACCGTCACCTGTATAAGTGAATGTGACCTCGTCTTCTTTACCAGCTAATTTTTGTCCTACAGCGTTACCCATAGCTTGGATATACTGAGCACCAATAATGATTTGTGGTGGGATAGCGTGTAGATCTTCTGGGTAATTGTTTCCTTCTACGTTACCACGTGACCATAAGAATGCTTTTGGTAGTGATAAACCGTGTTGGATCAATTGAGGCACATCACGGTAACCTGGATATAGCCAGTCTTGTTTCTTAAATGCGAAATGACTTGCTAATTGTGATGCTTCCTGACCCATTGTTGGAGCGTAGAATCCTAATCTCCCTTGACGAGCTAATGCCATCGAACGATCGTGAAGAACTCTCGACCATACCATTCTTCTCATCAATTCTACTAATTCATCATCTGATAAATCTGGCATGATGTCTTCATTGACAACTTTACCGTCTTTATCTAAAATTTGAACCATCGGAAACGAAGCTTCAATTGAACTCAATAATGCTTCGTAATCAACTGGTTGCTTTGCCATAGATAACCCATTCCTCTCTTGTGTGTTAAGTTTTAAAATGTAACAGTTATTTTTAGCTGTTTCATTTTTCCTCATACCTTTTTAAAGGTATCATGTTTCTAAGGAAAATGCAAGCGTTAATGTTCTGTAACAACCTTATAAATTACTGTTATATAAAGGTTTTCGCCTTTTGTGAATAAGATAACTTAGTTTCTGTTATACCTGAGAAAGCTCATTTTATATTGTTATATTGTAAGTGAAGTGATACAGGCTTTTTATCTGTTATATAAAAGAGGGCGCTCTCAATCTAGTGTATCAGTGTCATTTATAACGATTTTCTTATGTGAATGACCTAACATGGTCTGATTGTTCCCTCTATCCCTGTTTTATCGTGTTCATTTAATTGAAAAACTGTTAGAATAGTAGAGACGTTTATTACTTACTGTATTCTATTGTATGTACGCATTACAAATAGAACAGTACGTTCAGAATATTTCATTTAATTAGGAGGTTATCTTATGATAACAATGGAAGATATTATTAGGGAAGGTCACCCTACTTTAAGAAAACAAGCCGAGCCCATTACGTTTCCACTAGATAATGACACGAAGGAACTTGCAGAGGACATGTTGGAGTTTTTAATAAACAGTCAAACACCAGAAATTGCAGAAAAATATGAGCTTCGCCCAGGTGTCGGTATTGCGGCTCCTCAAGTGGATGTTTCCAAAAGGCTCGTTGCCGTTCATTTGCCAGCGACGGATTCTGAGGATGATCCTGATGAATTTAGCAAAATTTTAATCAACCCAAAAATCGTCAGTCACTCTGTTCAGCAAACGTGCTTGGCAGATGGGGAAGGATGCTTATCAGTAGACCGCGACGTTCCTGGTTATGTCCCTCGCCATAAACGCATCACGGTGGAATACTATGATCTAGATGGAAATAAACATAAAGAACGACTTCGAGAATTTCCAGCTATCGTTGTTCAACACGAAATCGATCACTTAAATGGCGTCATGTTTTATGACCGCATCGATAAAGACAACCCACTTGCCTTACCTGACGGCATTGATGTCTTAGGTGCAGTTGAAGAAGAGTAATTGATTAAGCAACAAAAGCCATGAGGTGCGTCAATACGCATCCCATGGCTTTTGTTTTATTTATAACGCTTTTAATTAAACGGATACAGATTATTGCGTCACTGTTCCTTCTGGCTTATCCCTTTTCTCCTGGCGCAATAACCTTAAGCCGTTGAGTATAACTAAAATCGTTGATCCTTCATGGAACACCACGCCCAAAGGTAAGCCGAGTAGTCCAAAGAGGTTAAATATAATAAGAGCGACAATAACAGCGATTGAAAAGATGACATTTTGAAGAATAATTGTATTTAACTTTTGACTCAAATTAAAGCTATAGAGCAGTTTAGATAAGTCATTTTTAACAATCACGACGTCAGACGACTCCATGGCAACGGACGAGCCACTCCCCATCCCAATACCGATATCTGCATTGGCCAAAGCAGGCGCATCGTTAATCCCGTCACCAATCATCCCAACGACTTTGCCTTCAGCTTGTTTTTTTAAAACAACGTTAATTTTATCCTCTGGTAAGCAGTTCGCTTCAAAGCTGTCTACTTGGACTTCCTCTGCCACTTTTTTCGCTACCAATTCATTATCTCCCGTTAATAAGATGACGCTTATGCCTTGTTTTTGAAACCCAGCAACCGCATCAGCCGCTTCTTCTCTCACTTGATCAGCTAATGACAAGTAGCCAACAATCGTTTGATCCCTGCCAATTAAAACAGTGGTATAACCTTCTTTGGCTTTCTTTCGGTACAGATACGGATCTTTATACTCATTAAATAAAGATGGTTTTCCTACCGTTATATTTCCTTTTTTCAATCCAGATCCCGGCACTTCTTCTACTGCTTCTGTAAGGTCAACCGTGTCGAAAGTTAACTCTTTGAAAGAAGAGACAATCGTATCCGCGATGGGATGACTGGACTGCTGCTCCATGTAAACCACTTCTTTGAGTATATATTCATCTGCTTCATACTCAACGACTTGAAACTCGCCAAAAGTGAGTGTCCCTGTTTTGTCAGTGTAAAGAACAGCCATTGAGCTTAATGCTTCCATAGCTGCCCCACCTTTAACTAATACTCCATTTTTAGCCCCGTTACTTATCGCACTCAAAGTAGCTGGAGTCGCTGATGCCACCAAGGCGCACGGACTGGCTACTGTTAGCAAGACCATGCCTCGATAAAAAGCTTCTTGGAAGGATAAATGGACAACCGAATACAGGATTATGATGAAAAGAGGAACCGTAATCAAAACTCCTAAGACGTATGTTGACTCGATCCGGTCGATAAATTTTGAAATACTGGACGGTCTCGTTTGGGCTTCTTCCACCATCCGAACAATGTTGGAGAAGATGGTGTCACTGCTTAACTTGTTTACAGTTAAATAAAACACATTTCCCTCATTGATTGTTCCGGCAAATGCTTCTTCACCTACTTGTTTTTCTACTGGTACAGACTCACCAGTCAATGCCGCTTCATTCACCTTGCTTTTCCGATCGACATACCCGTCGATGGGCACATGTTCACCTTTTGAGACAACCACCATGTCCCCAATTTGTAAGGCATTCGTTTGCACTTCAATGACTTCCCCATTTGCTTTTAGTACATGAGCGGTCTCAGGGATATGTGACATCAATTCTGAAATGGCGCTCGTCGATTTGTTTGTCGCATAGTCTTCCAGTACTTCTGCCCCTGCAAAAATCAGCAGCAGGACTGCCCCTTCCGATTCGTAGTTAATGGCAACAGCCCCTAAGGCAGCTAAAATCATAAGTAAGTCCACGTTCAACGCTTTCTTAAGAAAGGTATCCACTACCGCATGCTTAGCTGCGAAAAAACCTAAAAAAAATATTGCAATATAAAAAGCCAGACTGCTGCTTATATCATGGATAGGTATTAAGACAAAACCTAATACGGTCATGGCTATTCCTACCATTAAAAACTGCCCGTTTCTATTTTCTTTTAAGTAAGACAGCATGATGAATCATCCTTTCACTTAGTTTATTTTTTATTTAGGTATTAAAAAAGACACACTATGAGACAGACGTTACTGTCTCACAGATGTGCCTTAACGGACTAGTCTGCTGCCACCACCGGTGACCGGGCTGCGTTTTCTATTAAATAGAGGCGCAGCTTGCTCAGATTTAAAAAAGTTCCAAACAAATCGTTCAAATAGGATTTGCCTAAGAACTATTGAATTGTCAAGTAAGGATATCTTCAGCTATATGTTAACGCAACCAAATAAGTTTGTCAATCGTTTCACATGGTTTTTCAATAAATAAACCAAGGAAAGAAACCATCTCTTCCCCTGGCTCGCCATTACTTATGCTTCTTCTAGTGGGTCGTTGTCAAGATAAGCTTGGAACATCCAAATCGTCTTGTCGACTTCACCTTGAATAGCAATCAGCATATCGTTAGACACGAAATCTTTATGGTCATCTGTTAACTGAATGCCTTCGCTTAACGAATCACGTAGCTTTTTGTAGTCATCTACCAATGCTCTAACCATTTGATCTTGAGGCAAATTCTTATCTTCCACTCGCTCCTCTAAAACAGAATGCTCCAAGAATTCTCTTAAGGTCGCATACGGTTCCCCACCGATGGCTAACAATCGCTCTGCTACTTCATCCATGTCTTCTGTCACTTTGTCATACAACTCTTCAAATTGCTCATGCAAAGCAAAGAAATGCGGTCCCTTCACATACCAGTGGAATTGGTGAAGACGCGTATAAAGTAACCCCTGAGTAGCCACTAATTTGTTCAAATAGTCTTTTACTTCTGTACTGAACATATTTCTTCCTCCTTAGCGTATAGTCATACCTTTAAAGTACAACGATTATTTCTTCTTTATAATCATTATAAACTAAGCGATTTATAAAGCAAGACATTTGCATCGGGATAATTGAAGTATTCACTTTTTAATATTTATAAAAAAGAGACTGGACAAAACGTTATAAATGAGACATAATAGTAAAAGAGATTTAACGGGGGTATAGCTCAGTTGGGAGAGCGCTTCGCTGGCAGTGAAGAGGTCATCGGTTCGAGCCCGATTATCTCCATACATAGTTAACATTGAAGGGACGCCGTTTGTGGGCGTTCCTTTTTTGTTTGACTACTTCTTTTTCCAGTTAAAAGCACCATAAAATTGGTAGGTTCGAGTAGAGGTTGGAGTATTAGTCTAGAAATGGGAATTGAGATGCTGATTTTTGCATCTCGTTTCCCATTTTTTGTAGACATTGATTGATTCCTGGATGGTTACATACTCAGCATAAAGCTATTAAATATATCTGCAGTCTTATCTCGCTCAGCCTTAGTTACATGAGCGTATATATCCATAGTCGTTTTGATATTACTGTGACCTAAACGCTCTTTTACACTGTTCATTTCAACACCAGCTTCAAACAATAAGGAGCAGTGGGTATGACGAAACCCGTGTACAGTGATGTGTGGTAATTTGTGATTAGATGTCACTCTTTTGATAATTCTTCTTAAATAGGCATCTGTCATAAAATGATTATTCTCTGAAGTGAAAATTAATTGATCTGGTGAATTTACATTATGACCTCGTCCTATCAAAAACTCACGTTGATAATTTTTCCACTGCAGTAATATTTGAATAGTGTTTTTGTCTACTCCTATTTGACGAGTACTATTTTTAGTTTTAGGAGTAGAAAATTGAAATTGCTTAATCTGTTGATTGTAGATGAGAGTTCGTTCTACTGACAGTGTCATCTTATCAAAATTAATATCCCTCCACTGTAAACCAAATAATTCCCCGCGCCTTATACCCGTAAATGCCAGTAGATGAAACATTGTATATGCTTTTAATGATTCATCTTCTTTTACAGCTTTCAAAAATGTGAGTAACTCATTTTTTTCAAAAAATGGTGCATCGTAATTTTGTTTATGAGTATTCTTTGGACGGATCACTTTAGACATCGGGTTATCAGTGACATAACCTTGATTAATTGCGAATTTAAATATGCGATTGACTATACTCACCAATAGAGCAGCTTCTGAATATGTGCTATACCATAAGTTCGTAGCTTCCTGACATATTCTAATATCGATTTGATCAATATAGATGTCTTTGAATATAGGGAAAATGTGATTACGCAGAAAACTTTTTGTCGTTGTAAAAGTTGTTACCTTTACCTGCTTCTCATAATGGATGATCCAGTAATTAGCTACTTCACTAAATCTATATTTGTCTTTATTGGCTTTGGTGATTTTACTATTCTTTTCATACTCTTTAATTAGTTCTAATAACGCATTTCTAGCATCGGCTTTTGTAGCAAATCCTCGTCTTTCAATCTCATCAGCTTTGCCAGTGGATGCATCCACTCCAAAGTAATGGTAAAAACGCCATTTTGTTATTCCGCTCTTTGTCTCATACTTCTCAAATTTCATTTGTTATTTCCTCCTATAGCCCGACAGCTTAATAGGATTAACATAATTGTTTAAACGTATTCGATATCATCTTCAAAAAATACTTTCATAGACACTGCTTTACCAATAATATTTACATAATAAGGATCGTATGCAATTTTCCGCTCACTCATATCATTAGGCAAAAAGCCTATGCCATCGTCATTATCTTCAATGGCCATTCTAAAACACTTTTTGCCATCAAATTCAATATAGTAAAAGCTACTTATTTGAATCTTCTCACCTGGCTCCATTTGTCTAATTTTGACAAACGCTCCGTACGGTATTTCTGGACTCATTTCATCATCAGAAATAAAAATATTTAATTCTGGATCTCCAGTTGCATCATTTTGCTCGTTATAATTCTTATTAGCAAAGTCTTTTATATCGACATCGAAAATGAAGTTTGGATCATCTGTCATCCCCATTAAGTATGCTGCTGAAGTATCTAATGCTCTGGCTATCTTGATGATTAAATCAGGGTCCCATTTAGCGACACTATTATTTTCGTAACGTGATATAGTCGATGCTGATTTATCCACCTTGTCGCCTAACTCACTGAGAGACAAGGCTCTATCTATACGTAAATCTCTTAACCGATTACCATTCATTTACTTTTAGCCTCCAGATTCTTCTGAAATCTTAATAAACCAATAGAAATTATCTATTAATTAATTGTATTATAATTTACTGTTGCATCTTTTGCAACATAAATGCACAATCTTTTGCACATTATGCAAAACTGTGTTTACATTCACATAGGAGTATTGTATCTTAATCTAAGAATCATAAATAAGGCCTATTTATTTTCTAAAAATATATTTTTTGATAGCGAGGATTATAAAATTGTACATTATTGATTATGAATTATTGTTGAAACGTTTCCGCCAAAGTGAATACAATTATAATAGACTAGCACAGAATGTAAATGTCTCGAGAAACACTATAAGAAATATCATGTCTGGACGAACGACTCCTAGCCACTACTGTTCAGCGAGTATTGCTGAAGCATTAGAGCTAACCCACGAAGATATTATTGCTATATTTTTTCCAAATATAAATAATAAAGGGGTATTTGAAAATGACTAATATACATACCAACTTGAACAGTGTAATGGATCTAATCATAGATACAAAGATAGAACAATACGAGCAAACAATTAATGAAAAGCTAAGTCAACTTGAACGAAAACTATTAACTGCCCACACGAATCCCAATAATGAGATTCTTCAGCAAAAAGAAGTATTTGAGTTATTAGGTATTGGTCGCAGGCGTTTAAAAAATTGGGTTGATCGTGGCTTGAAAGAAATACGAATTGACAACCGCGTGTACTACAGATATTCCGAATTAATGAACTTCATAGAAAATAGTAAACCTTAGGATTAATATTAGAAAATATTGTAAGCGATGCCTTTTAATCTTCTTATATACCTATATAGATAGCCCGACAGCTAGGAGATTAAAAGGCTTGTTTTTGCATGGGAAAAATTCGATTGAACTATAGGAGGATATTATGGTTAAACGTATAGTAGATACAACTTTTTGGACGGATATGAGCGTAATTGATAATTATTCTGTGGAAGATAAGTACTTTAGCCTTTATTTAATGACTAATGGCAAAACTACCCAAGTAGGTATCTATTCCCTACCCAAAAAGGTAATAAGTTTTGAGACAGGTTTTACTAGTGATGTCATTCAAGTATTAATTGATCGATTTAGTAAAAATTATGGAAAGATTATATACAGCGAAGATACGCAAGAGGTTACTGTATTGCAAAGCTTACAGTACACAATATTAAAGGGTGGTAAGCCTGTCAGTGATTTATTAGAGCGGGAACTAGCTCATATTAAGGACAGCTCGCTTATTGCATCCACTTACGAGGAAATGAAGTCCTTTTGGGAATTATCAAAGAGAAGCTTTGATAAAACAATAAAACAACTTTTTGAAAATGAATTGATAAACCGTGGATTAATGAAACCTCAAAATGACAATGAAAGTATAAATGATATTGAAAAGGAAAAAGAAAATGAAATAAAAAATGAAAAAGAAAATGATATTTATATTTATAGTAACAATGTAAATCACAATGACAATGACAATGAAGAATCAGGGGCTACGAATCGTATACAGGATGTTGATTCAAACGAAATAGCTCTACAAGAACGATATATCGACTTTATCAGAGAATGTCAGCCAACATTTAGCGAGACCGTCACTCCAGATAATATTTTATCAATTTATTATAGTCAGTTAATCGGAGAGATTAATCCAATTATTGAAAATCAATTGAATCAATGGAAAAAGAATATGCCCACGTCTCTGGTACTAGAAGCTCTCCAGAGGTCATTAAAAGCAAATAACCCCTTACTCTACGCAGCATCTATTCTAAGTAACTGGAGAAAAGAAAAAGTTAGCAGTCTAAAGGATGTCGTAACCTTGGATAGACATTATCAATGGAATGATTAATTAAAGCTTTTTATATTAGTTGTATCAGTGGACTAATCAGAACGATGGATGTACTTAAGACTCAAATAATGCTCAACCGATTGGCCTTTACCTATTTCAACAGGACTATATAATTAACTTATATATTGAAAGAGGTGGGAGAATGGATCAGGCTTCTGTTAACGCAAGTAAATTAATAAAAAAATTTACACCACTTATTCATAAAACTATGCATCGATTAAATATATCAGAAACTCATATGCTATATGATGACTTTTATCAGGAGTTCCAAATCAAGTTGATTCAGCTCTATCGCTCTTTTGACGGAGACCCCTTAAACATTGAAGCTGATAGATACAGGTTTACAGCCTATGCACAGAAAGGACTATACTGGCGTGGAATTGATATTCTGAAGCCTAAATCTTACAACTTTAGCAACCCAATCGATGATAGCAAGTTAGCTATAATAATAGATAGTAAAGCTGAAAATACTAACGTAATAGAACAAAACCATATTATTAAGGAGTTCATTAGTCAAGCTAAGTCAAGGCTTACAGATCAAGAATACATGATTTTTCTGTATCTCACAGAAAGTAATTATAATAATCAAGAATTAGCAGATTTACTTAATGTTCATCGAGTTACTATCGCTAAGAGAAAAAAATCAATTCAAAAAAAACTATCAGATTTAAAATATACCTTAATGAAACAAGATGACGTGTAAGAGTTATCAATCGTTTTTAGGTGTGTAATAGCTATTACTTAAAATTAAGGAGGAATACAAATGAAAGAATTTGAAGGCGCAAGAGTTCAATTTACCTCTGTTGATCCAATGACAGAAGAGACTTATCGATTTTCTTTAGGAGATCTAAAAGAAGATGCTGATGCAGCAGTTATTCTATCTGTAGGCGACGCCCTTAAGGAAATTATCGATGGGGATTTAGAATCAACAAAATTGACACAAACATATAACATTGGTTAAGGGGGATAACTTAAATGAATGATACAACAAATCTAGAATTAACTTTTGAAAATTCATCTGGTAAAAGCAAAAAACTATCTATTCGTCGTCCAGTACTTGGTCTTACACAAGTTGAGATTTTGCCTGTCATGGAGACTATCGTAAATAGTGATATCTTTGATGAGGATGGTATTGATCCTTACGTAAAGGCTAAAAATGCCCGTTACGTACGTACTGAGATTGAAGTTCTTTTTGAAAACGAAGAAGCATAATAATTTATTAAGTTAGACTCTTGAGTGAGTCGGGCCCTCGCTTATTAGCGGGGGCTTTTCTTTTTATATTTTTTAAGAAAGGAGTTGTCCTTCATGCCTATTATTGAATTAGGAGCATTAGCTAGTGGTTTACTGGCTGTAATTACTTTGACTAGCAAGATAATCAAATTAATTACAACAATACAGTCACTGGTTAACCGCCTAGATCAATTACAAAAAGATATGGCCACTACCAAAGAAGTCTGGGCAGAAACCACCCAAAACTATATTGGTATTGATCAACGTCTTAGAGTAGTTGAATTTGAACTAGCAGAGGCCTGAGAAAGGAATGAATTAATTAAAATGAAGAATCATTTCTATGATATTGGTAAATGGGTTGTGTTAATCTTTATCCCCTCTTTTGCGGTGTTAATTAGCGGCCTAGGAGACTTATACGGTTGGGAAGGAACAGCTACTATGGTTACTTCTATTAACCTTATAAACGTCTTTTTAGGCTCACTTTTACAATTATCATCTTTCAAATATAACTTGAAATATAAAACAACTGGAGGTACTAATAATGCAACAAAATATATTAAATCACGCTAGGTCCTATATCGGGGCTAAAGAAGGTGATTACAAGCATAAAGAGATAATAGACAAGTATAATGCTATACGACCTTTGCCGGTTGGCTATAAGGCGAAATTGACAGATGAATGGTGTGCAATATTTTTAACTGTTATAGGAGACTTATCTGGTGCATCCACTTATTTTGGTCGTGAATGCGGTGTGCAGCGTTTTATCAGAATTTTTAAAGATAAAGCCATATGGTTGGGGTTAGTAAAGCCTAAGCCTGGTGACATAATAGTCTTTGACTGGCAGAAGGATGGCTGGGGAGATCATATTGGAATAGTTGAACAAGTAAATGGGAACCAAGTAACTACCATTGAAGGAAACACATCCAAAAGTGTAGCGAGAAGAACTTATGCTTATAACCATTGGCGTATTGCTGGCTATGCGAGACCAAACTATCCCTCGAGTGGTGGTACGAAGAAGACAATTAATGACCTCGCTCACGAAGTCATTAATCAAAAGTGGGGTAATGGAAATGATCGAACCTTTAAACTATCAGAAGCAGGCTACAATGCTGAACTAGTTCAAAGAGAAGTTAATCGAATACTCAATACAAGGCAACAAGGCACTAAATCAAATGAAGCTATTGCGAAGGAGGTAATCAATACTTCCAAATGGGGAAATGGCCAAGTTCGTAAACAACGTCTTGCGGATGCAGGATATGACTATCAAATTATTCAAAATTTAGTGAATAAGTTAATCAATTAATTTAACCCCACCCCCTTCATTGGAATTGGAAGTGGTTCAACTGCGTCGAGCGTAATCCGCAAAGCGGATGCAGCCGGCAACGCAGGTGAAACAATGTAGATGGAAATGAAGGGGGTGGGTTACTTAATACTTAAATTTGAGATTTATATCGCATTTTACTTATATTATAAAATTTGTTATTAATATACTTTGCTTCATACAAGTCTTTGCTTTTTCTTTCAATTAACATTATAAAGTCCGTTTCTTCTTCATAAGAAAATGGATCAATAGAAAAAGTTAAATACTGACCGTCTACTTTCCCGCTTGTATACCATGGATTTAAAATATAATTTCTATTTTTATCAATCATAATAATCCCTCCTCATACTAATTATAAGAACGTGCGTTCGTTTAGTCAATTCCGTATGTCATTATGAATCGACTATGTTTCTAAACTAATTAAAGCTATGGAATTTTCAGAATTGATTATATAGCCTGAATAATTCATAGTTTTTCTAAAAATGTTAGTTAATGCTGATTTTATAGTCTTTATATTCTTTTGCTTCATCACCTAATGGGTGATGAAGTAGGTTGCTTTAAATACTATTAAATCAATGTTTAAAAACAATATTAGTAAAACTATGAATTATTCAGGTCTTAGGCTGATGTAAAAAAGCGCTTCCTGTGAGATAATAAAGTATACATAAAAACGGATAAAAATTATTGGAGGGATCATATGCTACAAAAGTACGAACAATTGGATATCGAACTCAAAAGTTGAATTGGATAGAGCTGCGACTCTATTAGAGTCTACACATGAGCTGCTTGATATACTGGATGAAGAAGTTTTTCGTCGTGAGGAAGAGTTAAACCTATTACGTGAAGACTTAATGCAATCGAATCCGTCTTTCAGAGAACAAGTGACGAAGCAAGAGAAAGAAAAGCTTGAGTTAGAGCAAGAAGAAAAAGAAATCAATGAAGCGATTGAAGCTGGTGAACGAGTTCTTGATGAAATTAACGGTGTTTTAAAAGAATTAGATTCCGCGAACTCAATGGCTACTTGGGATATGTTTACGGATAGCTTTTTTATTGACTTGATGAAATATGACAAAATCGATAAAGCAGAAAAAGAGTTGGCTTATTTAGAACGTGCTTTGGAGCGTTATCAAAAAGAGTTAAAAGATGTTGATTTAGAGACATCTCTCGCTTATGAAGAATTAAGCCAAATGTCGCGTGCATTTGATATTTTCTTCGATAATATTTTTTCTGATTGGAATACTCGCGATACCATCCGTAGAAATATTGCCATGCTCGAAGACATGAATAATGAAGTAGATGACGTTCAAAATATATTACGTAAACGTAAAAGTGAAACCATTAAAAAAATTCAATTATTAGGTTAATATTAACCTCTAAAAAAGTCTCCCTCGATACGAAGGAGACTTCTTTGTTTAATATTCGATTAATTCTAATTTCTGATTGTTAATTTCCCATATCTGTTCAGCGATATTTTTCGTAAAGTATTGATCATGTGACGTAAATAAAATTGTTCCATTATAGCTCTTCATTAGGTTTTCTAGAGCTTCAATTGTTTGCACATCTATAAAATTGGTTGGCTCATCCAAGATCATGACATTACTTGGATCCGTGAAGAGTTTTGCGATAACTAAACGGGTCGCTTCCCCACCACTTAAATCGCTAATCGCTTTTGTGGATACTTCCCCTTGATTAAATCCTAAATTATTTAATACACTCCGAACAATCGGTTCTGTAAACTCGGTATCCTCCATCAAATAATCTACCATTGATTTTTCTCCACTCAATTGATAAGCCATCTGTTTATAAGTTGAAAAGACGACTTTCTTAGAGAGCGTTATCCCACTACCTTCTTCTAGAATATGTTGAAGCAGTGTCGATTTCCCAGATCCATTTGGTCCCACGATACCAATTCGTTTTCCAAGCGGAAACTGGAAATTCATTTCATGAAAGAGAACTTTGTCACTTTTTTTAATGGTCACATCCTGCCCCATAATCGGAAAGTCATTATGGATTTCAAGTAGTTTAGGTGTTGGAAACTGAATTATTTTGTCCGTTTGTAGCTGATCGACCTCATCTAATTGCTCAACTCTTTTTTCAATTGCTTTTGCGGCTTTATGTGCTGCCTTTTGTACCGTATCTTTTTGTTTGGAAGAGCCTAGTCTACCTGGGTTGACGGCTTTGTTTTTCTGTTTTGTACTGACTTGATTCAGCTTATCCGCTTGAGCCTGTTTAACTTTCGCGGCTTTTTCTAAGCGGTTCTTTTCTTTTAAAAAATTCTCATAGGCATTTTCTTGCTCAATTCGTTCTTGTTCTTTCTGTACCTGATAATCTGAATAATTACCGTTATACACTGTGATTTTACCCTCATGAATTTCCCAAATTATATCAACAACTTCATCTAAAAAGTAGCGGTCGTGACTCACTACGATTAAGGTGCCATAGTAGTATTTCAACTGGTCCACCAGAAACTGAATCCCTTCTCGATCCAAATGTGTTGTTGGCTCATCCATCATCAAGCCAAAGTGATAGATAGAGAAATACTCGGCTAACCGCATTCTTGTCTGTTCGCCTCCACTAAAATGTTGAATATTATGTTCCGGCACATTCAGTCGTGAAAGATATTCCGCATCTATTTTTGTGAAATCTGGTTGGATTTCGGATTCGATTTGACGGTAATATTGAAAATCTATTTTGGTGTTTATTTCACCGATATCTGGTTTTATTTCACCTGAAATTAGTTTTAATAAGGTGCTCTTGCCTTCACCATTTCGACCGACTATTCCGATTTTTTGATTTTCATATACTTTTAGATTCTCTATTTGTAAAATGTCTTTATTCTGATAACTTTTTTCTATATTTTTGAGTTCAATAACTAATTGGTTCATTTACTCATCTCCTGTATTTTATTTGTCCATTTGTATTAACTTGATTTTGGGCAATAAAAAATACAGGTCGAAGTCTAGCCGGCTTCAATCTGCATGGTTTGTCTTATTTTAAGCGTACTGAAAAGAGACCCCTCCTGTGTTCAGATGGGTATTCTTTTATAGGTTTCGCACGATAAGATTGTTACGCATGACAAAGAAGCCAATTTCATCTAGAAAATTGAGCCTGTTTTCTATTGCCATTTATTTGCGTAATCTCATGGATGCTATCACCTGTACACTTCCTTTTGTATTTATAGCTTTAATATAACATGCATAAAAGTCATTGTCAATTTTTATGAAAATTATCTTGTTGAAGCAGATAGTATGGAAAATATAACTGATAATCATAATTTTATTAAAAATTTCTTTATTGTTTTTTGTGGTGTCTAGCTTAAGTTTGAGCGGTAATTAGTATAAATTTCGTTTTTTGGATCTATATCTATACTTTATGTAAGTTTCAATAATACGATCCAAAATTGAAAAATAACGACTAAAATAACTCAATATTTAAAAGTATGAATTATTCAGGATATAGGTATTAGAGATAATTTTTTTGAGAATTGTTCTTATATATTAGTCAAAGTTCACCTTTCATTTTTCTTACCCCTCATCTCCAGAGTTTCATCTGCGTGTCGGCTTCATCCGCTACGCGTATTACACTCGACGCATCTGAACCACTTCCGATTTCACGCTAAGAAAAATGAAAGGTGAACACATCTTATAAGATTTTTATTCGATGAAGACTAAATTCAAAAAGCGGTATCTCAGTTTAAACTGAAATACCGCTTTTATTTATTATACTAACAAGGATACTTTATAGAGTTTAAGTTAACTTAAATTAGACTTACTTTTGTACTTCTCATTAATGCCATCAGAATACTTCAGTAATTATAAAAGGTAAGAGCTACTCTCCGACCATTCCATTGTTATTACGGTCATCCATGTATTGATATAACCAGTGATCACTATAGATTGGCATTGAGTAACCAGCATCTTTGGCTTCTTGAATAGTAACTTTACCATTGCCATTCGCATCTACTGAGGATAAATCTCCTCCAGCTGGTTTTTCTTCTGGCTTAGGTGCAGGTGCGGGCGCTGGTTTCTTTTCAGTTTTTGGTGCCGGCGTAGGAGTTGCTGGCTTCTTACTGCTAGAGCTACTGCTATTAGATTTATTGCCATTGTAGTTTGTAATTTCGCCTTCTTCTGCTGGCCCCGCTGGTCCAACACTTGAACCATTAGCATAATTAATTTCTACTCCCGGTTGAATATTAGGAACGTAAATATTAAACATAACGCCTTCGCCATTATCTTCTATGGAGAAAGCTTCCATGTATGCCCCAGAAGCTACTAGGTTATTGCCTTCAAATACGGGTGTGACACGATATCTAACAAGGTTTTCAGTTGACTCAACATAGTTAGCAACCCAGTTTTCATATTCTAACATTCTCATATTAAACCATCGTGTACCGGTCATTAAATTCTCTCGGTCATCATTTCCAGTCATTTGGTGTCCAATTAGATGCGAGCGATTATATAGCCATCCACCAGATCCGATATTCGCATATCTAGCTTGATTCCATCCTGACGGTTCGATATGGCCAATACTGCCACGTTCTTCTGCAGGCATAATATCAACACCGACTACTGCATTAGCTGCTGTTTCTCTTCCTAGTGAATCAAGAGAGCCATTGCGATGATATACCTCAGTACTCGAAATATCTTCGTTGCTGAAGAAAGGAATGTTGTTATTGACTTTGACATCCTCTTTACCTTGAGGTACCTCTACAGGCTTGTTTGGAGCCTTTGTGTCACTTGATTTATTAGGATTAGCTTCAGCTATTTCCTTTTCACGTTCTTCTTGTTCTTTACGCTCAAGCTCCTCTTGTTTCTTAAGTTCTTCTTGTTCTTTTTTCTGTTGCTCTTTTTTTAGTTCTTGTTCTTTCTGCTCTGCTTGCTTTTGTTCTTGTAACTTCTGATATTGTTCACGCTGCTTCTGTTCCTCAGCTAAACGTTTCTCTTCATCATCTTCATCATCTTCTTCTTCCTCAAAGTCTATTTCTTGACTATCTACTTCTTCAGTATTCTCTTCATTATCCTCTTCAGCAACTACAACCTGCTCTGTAGCCTGGTCAGATGCTACATTAATTTCTTCAGATTCTGAGTTCCCCATTAGTGTGAAGAAAACTAAACCGACGATACTTGCAATCACGCTATTCTTAGCAAACTTTCTAAATTTCTCATTTGGTTTCTTTTTGGTAAAGAACCACAATGCTATGAGTGAAATGACTAATGTAAAAGGACTAACAACAATTAATACGGAAAATGCCATTAATAGTCCAATTATTATTGCAAACCACTTCAAATATTTCTTCATGTTAAAACTCCTTCATATATGATTAGCTTAATAATACCATATGCCACAAGTAGGAATATATATACTTAAAAAAAACTCCCTTAAAACTAATCAATATTACAACTAGTGTTCACATCTCAATTTTCCTGCTTTGAAATCGGAAGTGGTTCGGATGCGTCGAGCGGAATACGCAAAGCGGATGAAGCCGACACGCAGACGAAACTCTGGAGATGAGGGGCAGGAAAATTGAGATGTGAACAGTAATATAGAGATCTAAAAGTTATTTGAAGAATAGCGATTACGATATTTTTGAATGCAGCTGTTGACTATGAGAACAATCGTTCTATAATTAGGATTAAGATAAAATAATGTCTAACTGATTTTAAAAAGAGGTTAAAGATTTAACTTGAGTAATAAAATCAGATTAGTATAGGTAATATCTCGAATTATCTTAGTTATCGAATGAGAATTTAAAATATATTTTCGGAGATATTTATGACAACTTTACTGAAAAGTTAATTTGCCATATACTAAACTATCAATTAATCAAGAGATTAATTAAAAAAACAGAGTTATATAAATTCTTTAAATAACCGATAATGTTCGCACTATAATTTGGAGTAAATTATTTTTGGTGGACAATTGAATAATTGAATCGAAAGTACACTTGGAAATGCATGGCTATATATTATCAAAATCAATAATTATAACTTCCATAGTACGTAAGTTCTTATTCTGATATAATTAAATTTACAAATTGAAAGTATGAAAACTATGTTAATTTTACTTGAATATATTAAAACATAAAAAACAGTAGTTATTGTTTTTTTATGTTTACAAAGGAATGTTTGTTATGGTTGATCTCGGCCAAGTTTTTACTACTAAAAGAGTAAGTGACTTTATGGTGTCTTTATTTTCTAAAGAACCGCTAAGTTTTTTAGACCCTTGTTTTGGTGAAGGAGTATTTATCAAGAGTTTACTTGCCCTCTCACCTAAAAGGATAACAGGATATGAATTAGACAGCAATTTATTTAATAATTTTCAATTAGAAATAAACAATAAATTCACATTAGATTTAAAACTTAGAAATCAAGATTTTTTACTAAGTCACATTTCGGAAAAATACGATGGGATAATATTAAACCCTCCTTATTTGAGACATGAAAAAATTGATTCTTTATCTGATTTTGGAATAACAAAGAAAAATCTAAAAAGCAAAGAAATTTTTAAAGAATTGCCATCCAATTCAAATTTTTATATGTACTTTATAACCAAATGTCTTAGTCTTCTTAAAGAAGATGGAGAGATGGTCATTATATTTCCAGGAAGTTGGAAAGGAAGTACTAACGAAAAAGTACTAAACAATATTATTGAGATATACTCTTCTAAGATTGTTTCAAAAATAAACATTATAGGGAATGCTTTTGAAACTTCTCCATTAGTTGATGTAATTGTTTTAAAAATTGTTAAAACAAAGAATGACAAAACCGTTAAAGAGAGAAACTTGTTTATTACTGAAGATGATTTCAAAGAATCAGATTTGAAATATAACTTACCTGATTTTGATTTAGGTTTTCCTATAAACATTCTAAAATACGCAAATACCAAACGTGGATTAACAACAGGTGCGAATAGTATTTTCGTAAATCCAAGTATAAGAAAAACATCGAATCTAAAAAAAATAATATCTTCTCCAAAAGATATTATTGGTTACAATGCAAATAATACAAGAATGGATAATATACTTTATATTACTAAAGACTCTAAGCTAAATGATGATGAAATAGTCTATTTAGAAAATTGGCAACGAACCATAATTGAAACTGAGAAACCTAAAACGTTGCACAAGAAGATTCAAAAAAGACAAGAATGGTATACCTTCAAAAAAACTAATTATGAAGGAATCATATTCGGGTATATTATTAGAGATAAAATTAGGTTTATTTTAAATGATACAGATGCTATTGTCAGAGATAACTTTTATGTAATCACACCTATTATAAACAAGTATATACTCTTGTCACTTTTAAATAATCATTATACTTATTATCAATTAGAGAAGCTTGGAAAAAGACACGGTAAAGGTGTTTTGAAAATTCAGAAGTATGATTTAGATTTGATAGTGTTTCCAGACATATCAAAAATGGAAACTAAAGACATGGTGAAACTAGAGTCTTTAGGTAAAAAAATTATAAATCATGAATCGGACCACTTAAAAATAATTGAAAATATTTCTAAAATTATTAGTAACTATTCTTGTGTCAGTTATCAACAGATTATTGAGGCTAGTAAGATATATAAAAAAGATAGAATGGATGTATAAAATGAAGAATTCAATTAATGTTGTAAGTTTGTTTTCTGGAGGAGGGGGACTAGATTTAGGATTTAAGAAACAGGATTATAATATCATATGGGCTAATGATAATGATAAGAATGCAGTTGCGACTTATAAGCATAATATCGGCAAGCATATCGTTCATGCTAGTATTAATGATGTAGATATTATGAAAATACCAGCAGCAAATGTGGTAATTGGCGGTCCACCCTGTCAATCATTTTCTTTATCTGGAAATAGAAATCCAAATGATGACAGAGGAAAACTGGTCTGGAAGTATATTGAGATTATTGATCAAGTTAATCCTCAGGCGTTTGTTTTCGAAAATGTGACTGGTCTCCTATCAGCAAAAGATGAGAACGGAAATAAAGTATTTCCAATGCTTGTTAAAACTTTTGAGCAGATAGGATATAAGATATCAGCTGAGGTACTTAATTCAGCGAGTTATGGAGTTCCTCAAAAG
Source organism: Alkalibacterium sp. MB6 (assembly GCF_009935905.1). Taxonomy (GTDB): domain Bacteria; phylum Bacillota; class Bacilli; order Lactobacillales; family Carnobacteriaceae_A; genus Alkalibacterium. Next base: position 87,812 of record NZ_PREX01000001.1, read on the forward strand.
CGTAAAAGAGTTATAATTGTTGGTTTAAAAAATCAAAATCTATTTGAATTTCCTAAAGCTTTAATGACTGAAGAAAAAGAATTTGTAACTGTGGAAGAAGCATTAAGTGATTTACCACCATCAACAGAATCAGCGGACGAAGCTATTCCATATAAAACTGGCCCTAAAAGTAACTATCAAAGGTTTATTAGAGATTCTCAGACTAAAGTTGATGAACATAGCACCCCTACAGTAAGTGAACTAGACAAATATGTAATTAAACATGTTAAACCTGGAGGCAATTATTTGGATATACCCCGTGATGTTCCATCTAAGAGAATACAGCGGCTTCAAAGAGAAGGTGGTAGAACAACATTTTACGGTCGCATGAATCCAACTAAAGCTTCGTACACTATTAACACGTACTTTAATCGTCCTAATGGAGGTTGCTTTATACATTATTCAGAAAATAGATTAATTACGATCAGAGAAGCAATGAGACTGCAAAGTTTTCCAGATTCATTTAAATTAATATCTAGTAGCTTTCAGAGTAAAAGAAGCATAGTGGGGAATGCGGTACCTCCTTTATTAGCAGAAAATATAGCAAGACAATTAAAAAAATATATTGAGGTGTAAATATGTGGTTATCTTATTCCGATTCAGAAGTTGTAGCGTTTCATCCAGTATGTGAAGAGGCACTAGTCGAAGCACTAACATTGTTAAACATTCAAGATGATTATGAAGTGAAACATCATGAATATACTGGAACACTTGAAATGGATTTTGTAATAAAAAATAGGCATGACGGTAAATATTTGTGTGTTATTGAAGTGAAAAGAACCCCTTCTGATATTAATAGCGCAAGATATCAATATCAAGCAATGTCATATGTTCAAAGTAATGGTAATCAAACAGAACAGCCTTTCTATATTCTAACCAACTTAGAAAATATGTATATTTTTAGATACGATAGTGAAAGACCAAGAGTAGTTCAACAAATTCTTAAGCCGGGCTTAAAATCAATTGGAAAATTCCAAGAGTATACTAGAGAAATGTTTATTAATAAGCTTTCTAATGAGTTTAAAAATATTATAAAAACAAATATTCTTGATCAAGAATATGTTTATTCTAACTCTCTCAGTGAGTTTCAAGATCATATGAGAAGTGTTGTGAATAAAAATAAAGAATGGAAAACTAGTTTAGTTTTTTTGCTATACGAATATATACGTGGTGTTTTTAATGAGTTAGATTTAGATGGATTTAGATATGATATTCGTAGATTTCGAAATAATGTAAACAATGTATGTACGGAAGCGATGCGTGTCAATTTTAATGAAATATTTAATAAAGATGAAACAAATTATATAGTACCGTTTGATGTACCAGCTATGTTACTAGAACTAATGTATGAAAGTGGCAAAACATATGCTGATGGTGACTATATATCTAATCTGCTACATGAGGTTGCTTCTATAGATCAAGCTCATAATGGAGAAGTACCGACAGACTTAGAATTATCAAGATTTTTATCCATTCTAGCAAAACAAATCGCTAATCTTTCTGAGGATGGAAAAATCAGCGACCCTGCAAGTGGAAGTGGAAATCTTATTACCTCCGCAATTGAAATATTCAATATAACTCCAGAAAGAATAAAAGCAAATGATAAGAATGAGAAGTTACTAGAGCTTCTTTCCTTAAGAATCGGTTTAAATAACCCTAGAATCATTTCTAAAGATACAAGTCCTAAGGTTACAGCCAAGAATATTAATGATTTGGATGAAAATTATTTTAATGATGTTGATGTTATTTTATTGAATCCGCCTTATGTGGCAGGTATTAATAGCGTAGAAAGGAAAAAAGAATTATTTGCTAGTATTAAAAGAATTACTGGAAAAAGAGCAATTACTTCAATTGGTCAAATTGGATTAGAAGCTCCATTTATTGAATTAATTAGTGCTCTTGCAAAAGAAAATACAACAATAGCTTGTATAATACCTGTTGGTTACTTAACTGGAAGAGGTATAGAAGCTGTTAAGTTTAGAGAATTCTTGCTACAAAATTTTGGCTTAAAAACAATCTTTACATACCCGTCTAGTGGATTATTTGAGTCTGTGGCAAAGAAGACTTGTGTTGTGATAGGAAGAGTAAATCGACCATCAGAAAGCATTCAGGTTTTGTCAGCATATATGCCTCTAAAGGATATAAACGTCTCTAACTTTGAAAGAAACTTACAAATGAATGAATCTACTAATACTTTTACTGAACTAACACAAGGTATAGATGTATTAGAGAATGAGTACAAAGTTTTTTCAGACTCGGTCGGAGAAGGTTGGCGGGGCTTATCATCAGTAGGATTTAGTGCTGTAGAGTTCATGAACAATTATTTCTCTAGTCATCCCAAATTAGTAAGGTTAAAAGATATACCTAGTGATACCCTAAAGGTTAGGCGTGGATGGGCAGGTAATGATGGAGCCTCTAATTTAGTGTTTTTAGATAGAAATCATGAATTAATTAATACTGAAGGCCTAGAAACAGTTCAGGGAATCCGAAGTGTTCGCAAATTTAATAGTTGCTTTATTAATGAAGGTGATTATCTTACAATCGACTATAAGAAATCTACCAATGAATCAGTTGATAAAGCAATAAATACTTATTTAGAGACTCCACAATCAGTAGGTAAACAAGCCAGACGTCCTAAGAGCTATGATGAATTAAAGAAAATATTGATGAAAGATAGTAGCAAAATTATAGAGGGATATAAACTTTTATTACCTCGTGCTATAAGACCTACTGGAAAAGTATTCTATACAGATCAGCCTATAGTTATATCAACTAATTTTAATTGCTTTTATTCTGAGAACGAAAATGACATTAAGATTTATACATCATGGACATCTACAATTTTTTATCAATTAATGTGTGAGATAAATTCTAAAGATCAAGAAGGTGTTAGGAAAATGGAATTGCCAGACTATGAACAGACTTACTTTCCTATACTTGATAGACTGAGTGAAAATGAGCAGGTAACAATTCTTAATAATTTTAATGAAATTACTTTTTGTGACCTGAAAAATCCAGAAGCGAAAAACACCGACCAAATTTGGGCGGAAATTTTGTTTGAAAATCCTGAGTTTATAATAGAAGAGTCACTAAATGTTCTTACATTTATGGCTACTGAAAGAACCTCGAAATTTTAACTCAACGTATGTATTAATGTTTTTCATTTTGATGACTATAATTAATATAAGAGAATTGAAATTAATGTTTATGGTTAATCCGCAATAAGTTTAAAGTGTATAATTTGAATAATAATATGTGATAAGGCAAAAGATTTAAGCTGTCGGGCTTTTATAATTTTGTTCCAGTAAATCTTCCGAAACTTTTCTTAATACCTGTAAGTATCTGTCATGTACATTTTAGTTAGGAATCCTTTAAAAGCAACATTATGAGTGACCTGTTAGGCTCATCAATGTACATTTTCTAACACTGGCAGTGAAGAGGTCATCGGTTCGAGCCCGATTATCTCCATTACATAAACAAAAAGAAGGGACGCCAGAATATGGCGTCCCCTCTTTTTGTTTTAGAGCGAAATACTAATCATCTCTTTTGAAAAACTTGGTATGGAAACCTAAATGAACTTCATTTCCTTCAACGCATTCACTATGCCATCGGCCGTGTGACTGTCGGTGACGAGGTCTGCGACTGCTTTAACTTCTTCCCTTGCATTCCCCATCGCTACGCCAATACCGGCGTGTTCAATCATTTCTAAGTCATTTAAGCCGTCTCCAAAGGCAATGACGTCCTTCATGTCAATGTTCATGTGATCGGCTAACCGTTTAATGGTATTTAACTTCGAACCGTCTATGGGTAGAACATCGACGCCTGCTTCATACCATCTGACAAAACGGAAGGCTTTAAATTGGTCTTCTTCGTAAGTACCTGCTTCGTCTTCTGAATAAAAGATGAGGCACTGAACCAAGTCGTTTTCTTTATAAAAGTCTCTGTATTGTTCTGGAACGGGATAGCCAACATGCTTCATGCCATTTACCATACGGTCGTTCGGTTCTGCGTCTCGACGTTTTAAGTCGTCTACTGTTTCATAAATCAATTGGTGGCCGTTTTTATCAGCTCGTTCTATTAATTGCTTTACTTCATCACTGTCTAGTTTATTTTTATAAATGGCTTCATTCTTGTAAAAAGCAGCCGCACCGTTACACACAATGTAAGTAGAGATGTCGAGTTCTTCTATGATATCCATTGCCATTGTTCTGTTTCTACCTGTCGCAATCGCTACTTCATGTGTTTCGTTTATCTTTTTTAAGGCTTCTTTTGTACTATCTAACACAGCACCCTTATCATTTAAAAGCGTCCCGTCAATGTCGAATATAAAGAGTTTTTTATCTGCCAAAATCTCACTTCCCTTTCTCGTCTCACCTTCTACTATAGTTTATTTTTAACAACATCTCAATATGAACGGACCATTCTCTGACTACTGTGGCTTTGCTTAGCTTATTTCCTCGGCTCCCTTCTTCTATACTTATTTTTTTTAGTATGGTAAACTAATCATATCAGTGGTTTGTTTTGCCACAAAACGTTCGGATTATATAGATAACAGCCTTAGATTAGGCTGCTTGTGTAAGTGACTCAACAGCTAGTATCGACTCACATTGATGACGTTAAGAAAATTATAGAAATAAGGAGATTAACAAATGAAACCCAATATAAAAAACAATGAAACAGCTATATACGCACTAGGTGGTTTAAATGAAATTGGTAAAAACACTTACGCGATTCAGTTTCAAGATGAAATTATTATGATTGACGCAGGGATCAAATTCCCTGAAGATGATTTACTCGGTATTGATTATGTCATACCTGATTACACCTACTTGGTAGAAAACAAAGATAAGATTAAAGGCTTATTTATCACTCACGGACACGAAGACCACGTTGGAGGCGTTCCTTACCTCTTACGTCAACTGAATATTCCTATCTATGCTGGTAAACTAGCATTAGCCTTAATCAAAAATAAATTAAATGAGCACAATTTATTGCGCTCAGCTACGTTAAACGAAATTAATGAAGACACAGTTGTGAAGTTCCGCAAAACGACTGTTACCTTTTACCGCACCACGCATAGTGTGCCAGAAGCATACGGCATTGTAGTTAAAACACCCAACGGTAACATCGTTCACACGGGTGACTTTAAATTTGACTTTACCCCTGTTGGTGAACCGGCTAACTTGCACAAAATGGCACGCATCGGAGAAGAAGGCGTCTTGGCTCTTTTATCTGACAGTACGAACGCTGAAGTGCCTAACTTTACAAAATCAGAGCAAGTGGTTGGTGAATCCATCCGCAGTTTACTGAAAAAAATCGATGGCCGAATCATTTTTGCGACTTTTGCTTCTAACATCTCTCGTATTCAACAGGTGGTTGAAGCGGCTAATAAAACAGGCCGTAAAATTGCTGTCTTTGGTCGAAGTATGGTAAATGCTTTAGAAACCGGTCAAGAACTTGGCTTTATTCAAGCCGAAGAAGGCACCTTCATTCAACCGAATGAGCTGAAACGTTACAAAGATAACGAAGTGTTGATTTTATGTACGGGATCTCAAGGTGAACCGATGGCTGCTTTAAGTCGTGTCGCTAACGGAACGCATAGACAGATTTCCATTCACCCTGGTGATAACGTGGTCTTCTCAAGCTCCCCTATTCCTGGTAACACAGCTAGTGTGAACCGAGTGATTAACCAATTGCTTGAAGCGGGTGCCAATGTGATTCACGGTAAAATCAATAATATTCATACCTCTGGACACGGTGGACAAGAAGAACAGAAATTGATGCTTCAATTAATGAAACCTAAATATTTCGTTCCGATTCATGGTGAACACCGTATGCAACGCATTCACGCTCGCTTAGCAGTTCAAACGGGTGTTGAAGAAGATAACTGTTTTATTCTGGATAATGGTGAGATTGTTGCCTTCACTGAGGATAGCGCGAGACGTGCTGGGGAATTTGATGCCAAGGATGTCTATATTGACGGTAGCGGTATTGGTGATATTGGTAGTGTGGTGTTACGTGACCGTAAATTGTTATCAGATAATGGACTAGTTGTCGTGGTAGCCACTATCGATCCGAAGACAAAAGCCGTTTTAGCCGGTCCAGACATCATTTCTCGTGGCTTTATCTACATGCGTGAATCTGAAGAATTAATTCATAAAGCACAAAAAATAGCTTATAAAAGTTTGATGCGTTCCCTTGATAACCAACAAGTCAATGACTACAAGATGCGCAATGAATTAATCGATTCGATTAAACAGTTCTTATTCGCTGAAACAGAAAGACAACCAATTATCTTACCTGTTATTTTAACTAACGAGTAATAACAGACAAAAAAGAGCTTCCTTTGCCGATTGATTAATCAGGCAAAGGAAGCTCTTTTTTTTATTCATTGACTATGTCATGTCGGAAAGCATAGATAGCGACCTGTGTTCGGTCCTCTACTTCCAATTTGGATAATATATTTGATACATGGGTCTTGACTGTTTTCAATGTAATGAATAATTCATCTGCAATGTCTTGGTTAGTGTACCCTTTAGCGATTAACTGGACCACTTCGTTTTCGCGGTTAGTCAGTTGATCATGTAAATGAGTCCGTTCCATCTCTTCACGTTTTTCTTCCATTATACTAGTGACTTCGTCTTCTATATAGGCATTACCACTATAGGTCTCTCTTACCGCCTGAGCGATTTCTTTAGCAGAGGAGGTCTTCAATATATACCCGCACGCTCCTGCTTGCATGGCTGGGTAAACCTTTTCGTCATCGATAAAGCTGGTTAGTATAATGATTTTCGCTTCTGGCCACTGCCTTAATATTTCTTGGGTGGCTTCCGTTCCATCCACGCCATCCATTACTAAATCCATCAATATAATGTCCGGACGCTCCCTTAGAGCGAGGTCGATGCCCTCTTGCCCATCGATTGCTTCTCCAACGATCTCAAAATCATCTTGGATTGAAAAAAAGGACGACAGGCCCAAACGAACCATTTCGTGATCGTCCACTATAAGTAATCTAATCATGTTGAACTCCCTCCTGTGACTAGTGGTACATTTATTTCAATTCGAGTGCCTAAGTTAAGGATGGAAACTATTTTGACATTTCCTCCAATGCCTTCTATCCGTTCTTTTATATTTTGCAGACCATAACCGCCTGCTCTTTGTTTAGAAGAATCAAAGCCAATACCGTCATCAATCACTTTTAGTTGTGCACTGTCGCCGTTTTTCCTCAAATAGATTTCAAGTTCCTTTGCTTTGGCATGCCTTAAGACGTTGGACATAAGTTCTTGAATGATACGAAAGATATTGTCCTCCATCACTGAAGGCATTGTGATAGATTCAATACTGTATTGCAAATTTATATCGATTTTAGTTGATAATTCTTGCAGTAACTGTTCAATACCTTGTTTCAAAGATTTTCCATCTAATTGGATGGGACGTAAATGAAGGAGCAAGGCACGCATTTCATTTTGAGACGCATTGATTGTTTTTTCAGCTAGCAATAGCTGTTTTTTTACTCGTTCGCAATACTGGTCTGTTTGATGATTAGCTGCTGACAAGAGCATGGACGCTGCAAATAATTGCTGGCTCACCGAATCATGCAACTCTCTAGCGATGCGGTGTCGTTCTTGCTCAAGTATTTCTTCTTTGGTTTCATTACCCAACTCTTTTGTTTCTTCTGAGTGTTTTAATGCCTGATCTGCCATAAACATTAGCTTTTCATGTAATTTTAAAAACTGCCGATCAATGTCATCATTAATTTGGCGTGGGGTATCCATGGAGTACATATTCATGAATATAGATGCGGAATAGTGCCCTTCGCTCATCATACGTAAGCCTTCTTCTACTTTTCTCAACTTTTTCTTTTCAAAGGACCTTAAATATGAAAGAGTAATGATGGTTAAGGCGAAAGAAAAGCCAATCAAATAAAAGACAAGCGACACCCCTATAAAATTCGCCCGGTATAAAGCGGTCATAAAGTCGTACTCGGATAGCGTTAATAAAATAAAAATCGTAATGACAAGCAACATAAAAAAATAAACAGAGAAAAACTTGAACACATTCGATAAATACTTTTTCATATATAAATGACCTCGACTTCCCCAATCAAGGTGCTGGCTGCAATTTTAATTCGTCTTTGAGAGGAATAATAATCACTTGAACGCCATTTTATTGTTTCATTTTTCATATCAAACTCATCGCCGTCTATAATTAGTTTACCTAAAGCAATACTGACATTTAAAGAGACCGCAACGTCTCGCGGGATTAAGAGTTTCGTATCCCCAAACCCTTTTCTAAGAATAATAATGTTCTCGTTTTTTGGCAGGATGGTATTCCCAAAATCGAAAAAGGTATCGCCAAGAACTTTTTGAATATTTTTATCTTCCCATTCAAAGACATCTTTACCAATATAATCGTCCCCAAACCATTTGTTACGGTATAAACGCACATCTTTATTTTCATGCTCTTCCCATTCCACAGAGATAAATTCTTTTTCTCTCCAATATTGTTTTTTCCTAAACAACGGGTCGCGAATGGTATTCAATAATTTTTGATCAGAGTTCAGTTCAACCAATAAAAAAATCGTCACTAGAGCCCAAAAAGCAGTGGTAAATAAAAAGGAAGCTAGAAACAAAACGATACTGATCCAGAGGTAATCCGTTTTTTTAGATGATTGTTTTGGTGATGTTTGATATAAAAATAAAAAAACAATACCTAATATTAAAAATGTCATCAATAATCCACTGTGAGTCACTTCAAAAAGAAGCGAGACAACTAATAGTATCATGATGACTTTATAGAGTGTTGTATTCATGCTAACCGCTCCTTAATCTTCGTAAGGTAAGTATAACGAAATTTTCTAAGAATAGCACTAGGCCAAGTGTAAAATCAGTCTTAGGTATGACTACTATTAAACAGAAAAAGGGTTAAAGAAAAGGTGACCCCTTCCTTTAACCCTTTTATTAGTCGTTAATTAAAAGACATTAGTAATCTCTACATCCATTTTACCGCCTGGAGTATTAATGGTTACTTTATCTCCAATGGTTTTGCCAAGCAAGGCTTGAGCAATTGGAGATTCGTTTGAAATTTTACCAGAAAATGGATCGGCTTCTGCTTTTCCAACGATTGTATACTCTTCTTCAAGACCATCTGGTAATTCTTTAAACATCACCGAACGTCCCAAAGTCACAACGCCTTCTACAGAGTTAGAGCTGTCAATAATTTGAGAATTCTGAAGCATATTTTCAATCGTGCTAATGCGCCCTTCAATAAAGGCTTGTTCGTCTTTAGCTGACTCATACTCTGAGTTCTCAGATAAATCTCCAAAGCCACGAGCAATTTTTATACGCTCAACTACTTCTTTACGTTTAACTGATTTTAATACTTGCAATTCTTTCTCGAGTTTTTCTTTTCCCTGTTCAGTCATTGGGAATACTTTTTCTGTCATCATTCCTGCCACCTCATCTAATTCTTTCAATTTAAATTCACGTTTTCGATATTTATATCTTTTTGTAACAAAGTATACAATCTAAATTCTCAATGCAACTAAGATACCATTATCTCTTAGTAAAGTAAAGCGGTTTTCTAAAATTATGAGTATTTAGTTATCACATGTGAAGCGCATTCTTCACAGACTATAGTAAGATACGACCCTCACTCAAAGCAAGAAGCGTGCGCCGCTATCTATTACTTTTATGAAGGGTCGTATGCTTTTATTTATTGCGTTTAATCTTTACTGACACGTTCTTCAAAAATAGTGTTGATTTTAGTGGTCATCAAATCAATGGCTACTTGGTTTTCGCCGCCTTCTGGGATAATGATGTCAGCGAATTTTTTAGTTGGTTCAATGAATTGGGTGTGCATCGGTTTAACAACCGATAAATATTGTTCAATGACGTTATCTAAGGTACGTCCTCTTTCTTCAATATCTCGTTTTATGCGGCGAATGATTCGTATGTCGTCATCCGTATCGACATATACCTTAATATCCATCAATTCTCTTAAACGAACATCCTCCAGTATTAAAATACCTTCTAAAATGATGACGTCTTTTGGCTCTTGATGAATGGTTTGATCACTTCTTGTATGCCTGGTGTAATCATAAACAGGCTTTTCAATATCTTTATATTGCAGTAATGTATTTAAATGCTCTATCAACAAGTCTGTATCAAAAGCAAATGGGTGGTCATAGTTAGTTTTGAGTCGCTCTTCAAAACTTAAATGGTCTTGATTTTTGTAATAGGAATCCTGTTCAAGCATCATAATCGATTTGCCAGGGAAAAAGTTATAAATGGCTTGACTGACACTCGTTTTTCCACTCCCTGATCCTCCCGTTACTCCGATTACAATTGGCTTATGTATATTAGTCATAATAAAAATCCTTTCCATTTAAGTTTTCCTATTGTTTTTCTTAATAAAAGCACTGAGCCATTGCTGACTCAATGCTTTATCCATTATCTTAGGTATTCGTTTTGGTATTCTAAATGCTGGTCATAGGTTTCTGAGAAGTATATCTCTCTGGTGTTGAGGTCAGCCAAGAAATACATGTAGTCCGTTTCTGCTGGGTACATACTTGCTCGAATAGAGTCTTCTGCCGGGTTATTCACCGGTCCAGGTCCTAACCCTCGGTATTGATACAAGTTGTAAGGTGAGTCGACTTCTAAATCATCATAGGTGATGCGTTCTTGGTGTGCTCCTAGAGCATACGTAACACTCACGTCTGTTTGAAGTGGCATATCAATCGCTAGACGGTTATAAAAGACCCCTGAGATCAATTCTCTATCCTCGTAAGTAATCCCTTCACGCTCGATAAATGATGCCATTGTTAAAATACGGTGAACGGTTGTCTCGTTGTCCGCAATTTCTTGATAATACTGTTGCATGACTTGATCCATACGCGCAATCATTTGAGTCACTAAGCTTTCTAAGCTTGTATCATCAAAAAACTCATAAGTAGCTGGATATAAATACCCTTCAAGTGAGTACAACGTGTCTTCTTTGACAGCCATGGCACTAGATAAAAGTTCCGGGAATTCAGCTGCCTTTTCTTCAAGAAACTCATCACTTTCGACTAATTCGAAGAATTCTTCCACTGAATAATCGGTTTGGTTACCAATGACAACCCCCACTTGTTCAATGGTGTAGCCTTCAGGTATAGTCAAACGACCAGTGGATTCTTCCACAATAGGTGTACCGCCTTCTTGAAGTTGGCTCACAATCGTTTCTGTAGACATTGATGGCGAAAACATATAATAACCTGCTTGAAAGCCTTCTTCTCCGGTGAATCTCAAGTGATAGTTAAACACAAACGCGCTTCTTATAATATTGTTTTCTTCTAATATACGTGCAATATCTGTTCGAGATGATCCAATAGGTATTTCTACTGGCACATCTACATTGCTTTCAGGGTCTAGTGGCTCTAGTGAGGATGTATAGTATTGGTATCCTGACACCACAAGAACAACAATTAAAATAATTAGAATTGAAACAATACTCAATACTATTTTCCTGACTGTATGAGTAGATTGTTTATTGGGCATGTACTGTCCATCCTTTATCATCATAGTTATCTCTAATCATTATACACAAACTCACTAGTATGCGAAAGAAGATATTTCACCTCATGACCACCGAGTCACTTCTGTCTTATCTCTTAGGCCAGGATTCACGCCGGTTTAACGCTTCCTCTTACGGTGAATAAGATATGTCTGAATGGACTTACTCGTTAAAAAAGGCAGACGGAAAAGCTCCATCTGCCTGTTAACTTGCTTTTATATTAGTCTTGTTCTTCTTCTTCATCGCTAATAAAGGTGTTCAAGACTTCTTCAATCATTTCCCATTCTTCATCTGTTTCGATAGCACTTAGCGTGCCTTCGAGTCCGCCATCTGCTTCAGTATAAGAGAAGGCTGATAATTCAACTTCCTCTCCTTCACTGCTTCCAGAAGGGAATACTAAAACGTATGATTTATCAAAATCTTCAGAATCAAAAGTAAATAGAATCTCGTAAAGATCCTCATTTCCTTCTTCGTCTATAATGGTAATAAATTCATGGTCGTGGTCGTGATTATGGTCATGATCATGGTTGTGATCGTGATCGTGGTTGTGATCTGTCATTTCTGTTCCTCCTCTATAGTCTAGCTTGTTGGTCTAAATAATTTTGCAAAATAATAACTGCTGCTAATTTATCGACTACTTTTTTTCGTTTTTTTCTGGACGTGTTGCCCTCTATTAACATTCGATTGACTTGCATTGTGGTTAATCGCTCATCTAAATAGGTGACCGGTAAAGAAAACAGCTCTTCTAGTTTTTCACCGTATTCGATGGATAATTCTGCACGAGGCCCAATGGAGCCATCCATGTTTTTTGGTAAGCCAACAACAAATCTCTCGACGTCATAAGTCTCCACCAGTTCTTTCAATCGATCGAATCCATACTCTTCTTTGTCTTCGTTAATTGATATGGTTTCAATGCCTTGAGCCGTCCATCCAAGCAAATCACTCACTGCGACACCGACTGTTTTTGACCCAACGTCTAAGCCCATCACTCGATTATTTTTTTGCATCGTTTAAATAATGAGTGACCAGTTCTTCTAAAACTTCATCTCGCTCATGGCGTTTGATTAAGTTTCTGGCATCATTGTGGCGAGGAATATATGCCGGATCTCCAGACAGCAAGTACCCAACAATTTGATTTATTGGATTATACCCTTTTTCTTCAAGTGCTTTGTATACCATTCTTAATGTATCTTCAACGTTATGTTCGTCTGCATTTTCTACATTAAAACGAACCGTATGATCTTTTGAAGTCATAGTAAGGTCCCTCCATACTTTCATTACCGATTTAAACTATTGACGTTTACCAATAGTATCATTAATCTATATTTTACTAGAAAAGCAGGGAAAGTACAACGTTATCTGACAATACTCTTTAATTATGCACCATTTATTCTTATTTGGATAGAGCCTGCTCAATGTAGTCTGATACAGCTTTCAATGCTTCTGGTAAGCCTTCTGGTTTTTTGCCACCCGCTTGTGCAAAGTCCGGACGTCCCCCGCCCCCACCGTTCACATAAGGTGCAATATACTTAATCACATCTCCAGCTTTTAATCCTGTTTTAATCGCTTGCTCTTTAAGTGACACAATTAAATTGACTTTCTCTTCATTTCGCAAACCAAGCACTAAGATATCTGAACTATCTTCTTGTTTCCATTTGTCAGCCAGCTGTCTTAATTGATTCATGTCTTTTGCTTTTATCTCTTCAGAAATAAATCGAATACCTGAAATGGTCTGAACGTTGGTAAAGATATCTTCAGCCTGTGCGTTGGCCAACTTAGCATGCAAGGATTCATTGGTTTGATTTAGTTCTTTCATTTCTGTTTGCAATTGACTAATTCTAGCTGGCAAGTCCATAACTGATTGCAACTTTAAGGCTTGAGACGCTTGGTTTAAAACAGCCAATCGTTTTTCCATCCATTGATACGCGCCTTCACTTGTTAAGGCAGTCATACGTCTCGTTCCTGCCCCAATCCCACTTTCAGAAGTAATTTTGAATAGACCAATTTCAGCTGTGCTCTTAACGTGCGTTCCACCACACAATTCTTTTGAATAGTCATCAATAATAACCACTCGCACATCCGTCCCATATTTTTCACCGAATAGAGCCATTGCACCTAACTCTTTCGCTTGGTCTAATGTGGTCTCCAGTGTTTCGACGATGTGATTCTCAATGATTTTTTGGTTAACAAGTGTTTCCATTTCGACTAATTGCTCAGGCGTCACTTGTCCGAAGTGAGTGAAGTCAAAACGTAAATGATTCGCTTCGACTAATGAACCTGCTTGATTGGCATGATCCCCTAACACATCTTTTAATGCTTGATGCAATAAGTGAGTAGCCGTGTGGTTTCTTTCGATGAGGCGTCGGCGTTTTTGATCTATCGCTAGTTCATAGGTCTCCTCGACAGTCAGTAGACTGAGAATCTCTACTTCATGAATGGCCTGTCCTTCTGGTCCTGGTTTAACGGACAACACGCGTCCAACAAGGTTATTATCTTGATCGAGAATCATCCCCATATCTCCAGCTTGTCCACCTTTTTCAGCATAAAAAGGCGTTTGATCAAAGACTAATCGAGCGGTCGATCCTTCAGATACGCTGTCAACAAACTCTTCTTCCGCTATAATCTTTTTCAGTGTTGCAACTGTGCTGTCTTCTTCATATCCAATGAATTCACTAGATAGATTAATATTATTAAGCAATGCAGATTGAACAGCCATGGATCCTTCTGTTTGGCGAGCTGAACGCGCACGCTGTCTTTGTTTTTCCATTTCAGCCTCGAACTCTTCTATATCAATCTCCATTGCTTCTTCTTTAACTACTTCTTCTGTCAGTTCGACAGGGAAGCCAAAGGTATCATATAATTGGAAGACATCTTTCCCTGACAGACGCGTCCCTTTTTGTGCTTTTTGAGCATCGACTAGTTCCTTCACTCGCTCTAAGCCCTCTGCTAAGGTATCTAAGAATCGTTCTTCTTCGTTCAAAATAACTTTATTGATGAAGTCTAACTTCTCTTCTACTTCCGGGTAATGTTCTTTCATGATGTCTGCAACAACAGGAACGAGTTGTGTTAAAAATGGTTTCTCAATCGATAATCGTCTACCATGCATGACGCTTCGTCTAAGCAGTCGTCTAAGAACATACCCTCTGCCTTCATTACCTGGTAACGCGCCGTCTCCAATAGCAAAGGCTAATGCACGAACATGGTCAGCAATCACTTTAAAGCTAGTCTGTTTTTCTTTGCTACTTGTATAGCTGACACCAGAAAGGCCTTCAATTTTCTCTATAATAGGCATAAATAGATCTGTTTCAAAGTTTGTCGGCGCATCTTGTAAAACAGACAGCATACGCTCGAAGCCCATACCTGTATCAATATTTTTATTTGGTAAAGGATCATAGGTATGGTCAGGCTTATGGTTAAATTGAGAAAAGACAAGGTTCCATATTTCCAACCAACGCTCGTTCTCTCCACCTGGGTAATTTTCAGGGTCATCTTCTGCTAAATCATTAAAGTCTTCGCCTCTGTCGTAGAAGATCTCAGTATTCGGTCCACATGGTCCTTCTCCGATATCCCAAAAGTTACCTTCTTCTTTAACAATGTGAGATTCCTTTAAGCCCACTTTATCTTTCCATATTGCATAAGCTTCTTCGTCTTCCGGGTAAACCGTCACAAATAACTTCTCAGAATCCAAACCTAACCAGTCCGGACTTGTTAAGAATTCCCAAGCCCATACAATGGCTTCCTCTTTAAAATAGTCCCCAATTGAAAAGTTTCCAAGCATTTCGAATAAGGTATGGTGACGGGCAGTGACACCTACGTTTTCGATATCATTAGTACGAATACTTTTTTGTGACCCAGCTATACGCGGGTTTTCCGGTTTAACCGTTCCATCAAAATATTTTTTCATCGTGGCGACGCCTGAATTGACCCATAGTAAGGTTGGGTCTTCTACAGGGACTAATGAGGCACTTTTTTCTATCTTATGTCCTTTTCCTTCAAAAAAATCTAAGAACATCTGGCGCAGTTCTGTACTGTTTATTGTTTTCATAGCCTTCTCCATCCATTCTTTTGTAAGTTTATTCTGTTCATTTTAAAAAACGACACTAAAAAAACCGAATAAATCATTGCATACAAGGACGTCTTCACGCGGTACCACCTTGTTTGCAATAACTTATTCGGTCAGTTATTACCTCTTGAGTCTTGTTAACGCCAAGATACGGCACAATTTCTTGCGCATGTTTAAAAGGGAGCACTAAAGGGTTGTTGATATTCTCTCACCATCACGAATACCTCTCTGATTTGATTGGTTCACTTCAGCATATCCTTTTACATCAGTTAGAATTATAGCTTAGATTCCTTGGTCCGTCAATACTTACCCCTTTAAAAGGATTAGTCAGTCCACTCCGTTTCATTAGGTAGGAAGTATTTGTTCAAGGAGAATCCACGTCCCAATACTTCACTCGCAGGCATAGCCACGACAAAGGCATCTGAATCGGCTTTAATGACTGTTTCTTTCAGTAAGGTAAATTCTCTTTCTTGAATAACCACCATCAACATGTCTTTATCTGTATTCCCGTATCCGCCTCGAATACCTAAGTTGGTCACGCCACGCTGCATCGTATGCAAGATTTCTTGACGAATATCTTGAGGGTTATCTGAGATGATAAATACATTTTTATTTCGGTGGAAGCCTAATTGAACTAAGTCAATGGTTCTTGAAATAATGAATAAGGCAATGATGGAATACATCACTGTTTCAACATCAAATACCAAAAGGGCAATCATAATAATCGCACCATCAACCATCAGTGTTGTGAAACCTAATTGAAGGTTCAAATATTTATAAATAATTTGAATGATAATACTGGTTCCGCCAGTCGATCCTTTCGCTCGGAACACAATACCAATTCCAAGTCCAGTCAGTGCGCCTCCAAATAAAGCAGCCAAGAGTGGGTCCATCGTTAAGGGTTCCCAGTGGCCAATAAACAAGAGATAAAAAGGTAAAAGTAAACTACCTAGTATGGTTTTATAACCCGCTGCTTTACCAAGTAAAATAAAACAGATGATTAAAAGAGGTACACTTAATGCATATTGAACCAATGCCGGATCCCATCCAAATGACGCGTATGTCACTATGGACAAGCCCGTTATGCCTCCTGACACAATATTATTGGGAAGTAAAAAGACCTGAAAGGATATGGCCGTCAATAGGGTCCCAAAGAAAATGTAGACATAGTCCACTGCACTCAATGTGTATTTTTTTGCTACTCTTAACATATAATGTCCTCCTTCAAAAAGCTCAATCGTTATAAATATAAAAATCGTTTTAGTGCAACTCGGCAATTCTAACATTAATGGCAATGAAATAACACCAGTAGTTTGAATAAATCTATTTTTTGTCAATAATCATTTTAATCTTTTCAATCTCCGGATTAAACCGTATACTGTAAGTAGTACATAAGGAATTGGTGGCTAACATGACTGACACACACTTAATTTTCATCGTTAATGAACATTCTCGAAAAGGAAAAAAATTTACTTCAGACTTACATGATCTATTGAACAACTATAAACAGGTGACATATGACATACATATAACAGAATACAGGAAACACGCAGTTGAAATAGCTGATTCGTTGAGCCGGAGCATAGGTAGCAATAGTCTACTCGTTGCTGTGGGCGGCGATGGGACTTTAAATGAGGTGGTACAAGGGGTTGTCCAATCCAAAGCTGACATTCCCATTGCATACATCCCAACAGGATCTGGTAATGACTTCGCCCAGTCTAGAAACTTGTCCAAGAAAATCAGTGAATCCATCGACCATATTTTGTCTATATCCGAGCCCACTGTTTTGGATGTGCTGCTGGGTCAAATGAAAGACGGACCGATTGTGGCCGTTAATAGTACCGGATACGGCATCGATGGAACAGTTATTTCAAAAATGGAAAAAAACAGAAACAAAGAAACCGTTGGTCGACTATCCTACTTAATGAACGTGTTGTCAGGATACTTTTCCCAAAAACCGTTTCCGGTGACCATTAAAACCCCTGAAAAAGACTATTTTTTTGAGGAGTCCATGCTGGTTTTGTGTGCTAACCAAAAATACTTTGCCGGTGGCATTCCTATTCATCCCTTGGCTGACGCAACAGATGGCATGATCGATTTACTAGTAGCTGAAAAAGTTACCTTTTTCGAGTTGCTTTCCATCTTAATCAAAATCATGACCAAAGAAAGCCATTTATCTCATAAGAAACTACATGCTTATCGAGCAACCTCCTGTCAAGTTAGTGTTGGTAAGCCTCAATATGGCCAACGAGATGGCGAGTTAATTGATCCATCCAATACAACCCTTGATGTCACGACAATTAAACTACCTTTTTGGCTTTAACCAAAAATATACCCCCTGTGTCACTCACTCTAAAGTGGCTACAGGGGTTTTTTTTATGGCTGTGTGTGTTCCATTCCTATCATCGGATCAATTGTTTCGTTATCCACATCTTGGGGAGTCAATACAAAGGACCTTTTTTTTGTTTTAGTCACTGTATTAACTGCTTTTTCTAAGCTAACAGCTTTTGTTTTTTGAACTGACGGTTCACTTGATCGTGTAGGGTTTTCATCGTCAGCCGTTGACTTCTCCATGCTGAACGCGTCATCTTTATCTTTCAAACTCATTAAGCGCTCATCCAAGGATGTTTGCCTCAGCGTTGTGTCTTGAGAAATGCTTTTTATAAAGGCTTCTTTTTCTCCGATTAAAAGTAAGGTTTGACTGGCTCGAGTAATAGCCGTGTAGACAATATCTTTTTTCAACATACGACCATAGGCAAACACCATAGGTAAAATAACCATCTTGTATTCACTACCTTGGGATTTATGAATCGAGCAGCAATAAGATAAGGTGATTTTATTCCACTCATTTCTTAAGTAATTTACTTCATTCCCGTCAAAATCGACAACCAACTCTTCCACATTCGCACTGGATTCTTTCGCTGACAAGATACCTGTGATGATGCCCATGTCCCCATTAAAGACGTTACGTTCAGGATCATTAACCAATTGCAATACTTTGTCCCCTATTCTAAAGACTGAATCAAAAGCTTTTACTTCTTTTTTACCAGGTACGTGAGGGTTAAATAAGTTTTGCAATAAGGCATTTAAATGGTCGATTCCAGCTGTCCCTTTATACATAGGGGCCAATACTTGAATATCTTGAGCCGTGTACCCTCGCTCGATTGCTTTCTCTACTAATAAACTGACCGCATCTTGAACTTTATTTGTTCGACAAGCGAAGAAGTTACGGTCCGCTTTTTTCTCCGCAAAATTTTCAGGTAAGTGTCCTTTTTTTATGTCATGTGCCAATTCAATAATAGATGAGTGATCCCCTTGACGGTAAATTTCAGTCAATTCCTTGCTTGGTAAGACTTTAGAATCAAGCAAATCTCGAAGGACCTGTCCGGGTCCAACAGAAGGTAATTGGTCTTTGTCTCCGACCATGATAACTTTCATACCATTTGGAACGGCCTTTAATAATTGGTAGCCCAGCCAAGTGTCTACCATTGACATCTCATCTATGATAAGTAAGGACCCTTTTAGCGAGCGGTCTGATTCTTGTAGCTCATCATCATCCGACCCTGTCAAACCGAGCAACCTGTGAATCGTAGAGGCCGGCAGACCGGTTGTTTCTTTCATCCGTTTTGCGGCTCGCCCCGTTGGTGCAGCAAGCAAAACAGGATACGCTTCATCTATATAACTGGCAGGATCTAAATCAACGTCATTGAGTTCTGCATACAAAGAGACGATGGCATCCAACACCGTTGTCTTCCCTGTTCCTGGTCCTCCTGTTAAGATAAATAAGGGAGACTGAAGGGCTGCTGTAATGGCCAACTTTTGTGATTCGCCAAAAGTTAAGCCGCTTCGCTTTTCAAATTGTTTTAATATTTTCAGAATCTTTTTCTCACTGAGTGTGGTGTCATCCTCAAAAGAAAGCAAACGATCGAGTGCATTGGCTATACCCCACTCTGAAGCATATAATGACGGCACGTAAAAACGATCCTCGTCTTGAATCATGACTTGTTCGTCAACCATTTCGATGATATAGTCTGCGACTAATTCCGGGTTAATAATAAATGGACGGCTTTTTTCAAGGACATCGATGCTTTCTTTTAGTAAAACTCTGTTGGTCACATAAGTATCCCCGGCCTTCATCGTCTGTTCATTCAACGAATAAAGAACACCCGCTTTAATGCGTTCCGGAGAATCCCCTTCGATACCTAACTCTTCTGCAATGACATCAGCTCGGTTAAATCCAATGCCTTCAATCTCGTTAATTAAGATATACGGATTCGTTTGAATAGTGATGAGGGATTTCCCTTCATAACGCTGGTAAACTTTATAAGCCAGTTGATTAGATAAGCCTAAATTATTCAGTGCAATAATAATTTTTTGCATCCCTTGTTCTTTTTCCAGTACGGCTAGGAGTTGATCTTTTTTAGTGTCGTTCATCTGAGGCACGGCATCTAATACCGATTCATCTTCCAATATTTTATCGATGCAATCAATGCCTAAAGTATCCACGATTCTTTCGGCTGTTTTTTTTCCAATCCCTTTAAATCGCGGGCTGGATAAGTAAGCAATAACACCGTCTTCGCTAGACGGCTTCTCTTTTTCATATTTAGTAGACTGAAATTGCAAGCCATACCTAGGGTGATCAGTCCACGTCCCGTAAAAGCGGTAAGCTTCCCCTTCTTGAATCTGTCCAAAGTTACCTGTAATGACCGTCTGATCTTCTTTGACAGAGGTATTCGTGTCATCAATTTTTATCAGCATCACTTTGTAAAAGTTTTGCGGATTCGAAAAGTAAATAGATAATACTTCTCCTGATATATAACTCTCTTCTGTTGCCTCATGTTCATGTTCCTTAAATAAATCTTCTTGCAAGTCGAGTCCTCCTTTGCTCATTCAGTTTAACGAAGACTGTACAGTTTGACCAGTCTTATTTCGAGGTTTTCTTTTTATTTTCTCTATAGAATGAAGGAGACACTTTCTTGTAGTCTTTAAAATTTCGGTTAAAGGTGCGTAAGGTTTTATAGCCACATTTTTGAGCAATGTCACTTACCGTGTCTTCTGTGCTTTCCAATAAATAAGCTGCCTGACTCACCCGGTACCGGTTGACATAATGGGTAAAGGTGAGGTTGGTGTATTGATAAAACAATTTCGACAAATACGCATAATCGTATTGAAGGGCTTTGGCCACATCTTTTAGCGTACACTCTGTCGCATAGTGATCGTCAATAAATAACAGCATATTTTGTATAATTTTTCGCTTAGAGGATACTTCTACCGGGACCACTTCGGTTTGTTTTATAAACTGAGCACATATAGAATACAAAAAGCTTTTTTGAGAATAAATAAAATCCAACTCGTCTTCATTAGGAAGAGAGTTTAGTATCAGTTTATTATTGACTGGCATAAAGCCTTTATAAGTCGAGTAAAAATGTCCAATCATTTCTGGAGAAAAGATAATCACGCTACAGACAGAATCTTTGGGTGTATGTAGCTTGTGCAGTTGATTGGGAAAAATAAATACGGCTTCTTTTTCTTTTAATGTATAATCCACTTCTTCAATTGTAATGAGCATTTCTCCTTTTTCAACCGTGATGAACTCATACGCTCTGTGGAAATGTAAGGGAAACGAATTGGAATGCAGTCGTTGAAATTGAAAGGATTCCTCTTCTTCCATACCATGTTGTTCAAAAAAATACATACGTTTCTTTCCTCCGAATAACACTAATTTTGTCTATATCAGTATACTATATTCACTGGTAAATAGACAGTCCTGTATACATGAATACGCTTTTTTTCAGAAACAGAAAAAGACAGGCCATCCGTAGACAGTCTGTCTTTGTATTTAATTAAATCAATTGTAATTTTTTCTCATCTTTAAAGGCATAGTCAATGATGCCGCCGCCAAGACACTCATCACCATCATAAAAGACAATGGCTTGTCCAGGTGTGATGGCTCTAGCTAATTCATCAAACTCAACAACAGCTGTGTTGTCTTCTTTGTTCAAGTGAACAGTGACGCCAACGTCTGTTTGTCTGTATCTGAATTTGGCTGTACATTTAAAGGTTTCTGGTCTGTCAACATCAGTTGTGAAAGAGAATTCGCTAGCAGCTAAATGCGTCGCATAAAGTGTTGGGTTTGTATACCCTTGTCCAACGATCAGTTCATTATGTTCCATGTTTTTACCAACAACAAACCATGGCTCATTAGATTGACCATTTCCGCCAATCCCTAACCCTTTACGTTGTCCAATAGTGTAATACATCAACCCATCATGTTTACCCATGACTTCCCCATCTTCAGTTACCATGTTTCCTGGTTGAGCTGGTAAATAGTTCATCAAGAACGCTTTAAAGTCTTTTTCGCCGATAAAGCAAATCCCAGTCGAATCTTTTTTCTTGGCTGTTGCCAAGTCTGCTTCTTCAGCGAGTCTTCTGACTTCACTTTTTTCCATGCCGCCTAGTGGGAACATGACTTTAGATAATTGCTCTTGAGACAATTGATTCAAGAAGTAAGTTTGATCTTTGTTGTTGTCGATCCCTCTCAGTAGATGAGTGGTCCCGTCTGCATCTCTTTCCACTCGTGCATAGTGACCTGTTGCCACATATTCGGCTCCAAGACTTAATGCATAGTCCAAAAAGGCCTTAAATTTGATTTCTTTATTACACATCACATCTGGATTTGGCGTGCGTCCGTTTTCGTACTCTTTTAAGAAGTAAGAAAAGACTTTATCCCAATACTCTTTTTCGAAGTTGATTGAGTAGTAAGGAATCCCAATTTTATTTGCAACGAGAGCGACATCTTTATAGTCTTCCGTTGCTGTACACATGCCATTTTCGTCTGTGTCGTCCCAGTTTTTCATGAAGACGCCCACAACGTCATAGCCTTGTTCTTTCAAAAGCAGTGCAGTGACAGAGGAATCGACGCCTCCACTCATCCCTACAACGACTCTTGGTTTCTTGTTCGTCATATAAAATCACCATCATTTCAGTTAAATTCTGCTACTCAACGAATTGAAGGTTCGTTAGCTTACAGCTCATTCCATTATACTTACTCAAAGTAAGAAGTCAAGTCATTCCGGGCTTTTTAGCCTTTTTTTATGTTTATTTATGAACAGTCTAGTAACAGTAAAACACGACGGATAGGCGATTCTAAGTCTATTGAAAGCTTAAGAACCATTTATCTCGTCGTGTGCTATTTTTAGTTAATTGACTTTTTTCAATACAGAGGCTTCAGTCAGTGACACTAATATATTTTCAGCAAAATCACGTTGAGCTTTAAGCTGATCGTTCTTATATAAATCAACCTTCTTTAAGCCGTTTGCCGTTACTGCAGACAGTTTCAAACCGTCTAATTCTTTTGATACGGTGATTTTTAACTTGGGGGCTGTTTTATCTGTCACATTCAAACCCAAAACACGTTCATAAACAAATGATCCGTTTTTTGTTTCTAAAAAACCGTTATCCCTTAAGGTATACCGTTTCACCTGTTCATGAAGCGTATAAGACTCTTTACTTCCTAATAGGCTAGCGCTTGGTGGTGTACTCAATATAAGCATCCTCTCATTCTCTTTTCTTTCATTATTCGCAAACTAAGACAAAAAAGCAATAGCCTTTTCAATGTTATCGATTAAATAATGAATCCCTTCTTCATTATTACCTAATCCAAAGCTAATCCGAATGGTTTCTGAGATAGCCGGATGATGTTCACCATACAAGGCAGTTAAGACATGGCTCGGGTCTACATTTCCTGCAGAACAAGCTGATCCAATGGACACCGCGATAGTCGCTAAGTCCAAATGGATTAATAACCGTTCAGCGGGTACACCTGGAAGGTGCAAACTTAATATATGAGGCAAACTATTTTCTAAGGAACCATTGACTGTGTAGTTGATTCCCTTTTCCTCTAATGTTTGAACCGCTAAGTGTTTTAACCCCTTATACTCTTGTCTCAACTCGTCCTGCTGCGCTTGTCTCAGTTCAACCGCCTTTTGAAAGCCCAGAATAGCAGGGATATTCTCCGTGCCTGCTCGTTTTTTATTTTCCTGCTCGCCTCCAAGCATCATACTTGGAATAGGCATATCTTTATTTACATATAAAAAGCCAATGCCTTTAGGGCCGTTAATTTTATGAGAAGACACGGACAGCATATCAATGTGTTGCTTTTTGACATCAATTTTTTCGGTTCCATAAGCTTGAACCGCATCTGTATGAAAGAGAATTTTCCGGTCTTGATTAGCCAGCATCTGCCCGATGTCTTCGATAGGTTGAATCGTTCCCACTTCATTGTTTCCATAAATGATCGAAACTAAAATCGTATCTTCCCTCAACGCTTCTTCGACTTGATCGGCTGTGATGAAGCCTTCCTCGTTGACAGGTAAAAACGTGATAACATAACCTTCTTTTTCCAAAGACAATAACGGTTCCCTCACAGCAGGGTGTTCAACCGCTGTCGAGATGATGTGCTTCCCTTTTGATTTGAACTTTCTGGCCGTTCCCATAATCGCTGTGTTGTCACTTTCCGTCCCACCACTGGTTAAGATTATTTCTTTTGGTTCAGCATGGATACTTTTTGCAAAGACGACTCGGGCTTCTTCTAACATCCCTTTACTCTCTCTACCTATTTGATGGATGCTTGAAGCATTGCCGTAATGCTCGGTCATAGCCTGAGTCATGACTTGAATCACTTCAGGATGCATAGGTGATGTCGCCGCATGGTCAAAATACGTCTGTTTATTCATTGCTATTCCCTTCTCACTTTTTTCTTTATACTAGTATCAAGATAGTTCAATATCAGGATACAGCATCGTTAATACTTTTTTAGTTAACCTCTGACCTTCGCCTTTATGAACGTAGGCATGCATGTGCATAGCTGGGTTGTAATTGGCTTCAATGACCGAATAGGCCGCTTGAGTATCTGTATTCTCAAGCGTTAAATCAGGAATAATTAAGTCCAGTCCAGTCACTTTCACTCCAAGGGCATCCGCCATATCTTCTGCTAGCTTCTTAAAATAATCTGGCATCTGGTTAGTCATATCCACAGAGTCCCCACCAGTTGAGATATTTGAGTTTTCTCTCAAATAAACCGTCTTTCCTTTTTCAAGGATACTGTCAAACTGATAACCTTGTTCTTTTAGCATCAATTGTTCAATTTCACCCATTTTAATTTTCTCAAGAGGTGCACGGTGATTCCCTCCACGGTAAGGATGGGTATTCTTTTCTTCTATTAATTCTTTAACTGTATGCGTCCCGTCTCCAGTCACATTAGCTGGAATTCTTAACACAACAGCCTCTGTTCGTCCATTTAAAACGAAAAAGCGGTATTCTGTACCCTCTATAAATTCTTCAACTAAGACTTCACTGTCTTCTTTAAAAGCTAGTCTAATGCCTTCTTCGTAAGACTCCTTTGAAGGCGGGTTTTTAAATATCGTAATACCTAAGCCGTAGTTAGTGGATTTGGGTTTAATAACAATGGCTTTATCTTTAAATAAATCAAAATAAGCAACGGCTTCTTTAACAGTACTAAACTCATTCCCTTTAGGAACAGAGTACCCATGTTTTTCGAGTATCTTCTTCGTCACTGTTTTGTTACCCATAAGCCAGTGAGAAATGGTGGAATCCTTCGATGTCATATTGGCATTTCTCACATATTCTGTTTTGCCTTTATACGTTAATTCAAGAAATTGATCGTGTTTGTCTAAGACATCCACGTCTATACCCATTTGCAAGGCATCAAATAGGAGTAACTGTGTACTCATTTCCATATCGTCAAAGCCCCGGAGCAGGAATGGCTTCTCGTAAGACAAATTTTTATAACGTTTCCCTAATGAAATACCCAAGTTGACAAAGGATCCTTCTTCCTCGACTGCTCGGACAGTTCTAGCCGCAAGAGTGAGTTCAGGGTGTTCAAAAACTCTAACTGCTTTGTTTAAGACGTTTTGATAGTCAGGTGACAGATTCAAGTCCTTTGCCGTTTGCTTCATTTCTTCTATCAAAGCCAAGCCTTCTGCTTTATAGTGAGATTCAGAAAACGGGTCTTCCATCGCTGTGACTTCGTTTTGTTTCATTCCTTGTTCAACGTCTTGGCTGTCACTGTCTTTGTCCATCCATACCATTGTTTTTAAAAAGAGATCAACCAGTTGCGTTTGGTCATAAGAAAATCCCATCGCGTCAAACGGATTCACATCAAAGGATCGCAACTCAATATAGCGAATGCCATGAGTTAACAAGTTACTAACAGCCTTACCTTTCCCTCTCAAACGAGCAGCACCATAATATTCTCTTTCTTCTAAAAGAATGCCCTCTTCTACCATTTGTTCAATATCAGAAGCGTACTCTTTGACGGAATCATATGATACTGTATGGTCAAATGAGTTATGATACCCCAACGGACTGTTTCTAATACTTCTGCTGTAGCTTTTCACGTCATCTGAAAAGGTTGGGTCACACACTGGAGACGCACCAAATAAATAGGTCAATACCCACTGGTACCTAAAGAAATTGCGAGAAAGCTTCAAGTACGCCTCGTTCACTGCTTGCTGCTTGACTTCTTCACTTTCAAAATGACTAGACAAAGCGTTCAGAAAATCTGGCGAAAAGGAAAAGTTGAAGTGAATCCCACTAATCATCTGCTTCTTCTTGCCGTACTTTTCAGCCAAGCCTTCACGGTAGATAATTTCTTTTTTATCTTCTACATCAATGATTGGAATTAACTCTTCTTCAGGAAGCACACTCGGCATACTAAATGGCCAAATGAATTCATCTTCAGAGAGACTGCGGTTCGCCACATCGTGTAAAGCAGTCAAGAATTGATACTGCTCATTTAAAGCCGTCTGTGGAGGCGTGACCAGTTCCAGTTGCGATTCACTGAAGTCGGTTTGTATATAAGGATGAAAACTGCGGTTCCCAAAAACGCTGGGATGCGGTGTTAAAGCTAGTCGCCCATCCATTAAGGTTCTTAAGCCTTCCTTTTCAATACCGAAAGAGCCTTTTGAAAATAATAGTTCTAAATGGTGTTCTTTAATTATCGTTTTTATCATCATTCTACTCTTACCTCAATACTTATTTTTTACTTACTAATGTCAAGTATTATCTTATCATAAAGGGGACTCTCAACATAGAGAAAAGAAAGCTTCTCTTCTCGAACATTCGTTCACTATTGTTTTGTTTTGACAAACGAAATGCTATACTGTTAGTACATTTATCAAAAGATACGTTTCATTCATTATATATTAAAGGAGACTACCTGTGAATAAACCTTTAGCTTACCGCATGCGCCCAACAGCTATCGACCAAGTCGTTGGCCAGAAGCATTTAGTCAGTGAAGGGAAAATTATTTGGAGAATGGTTAAAGCCAAGCAATTATCCTCCATGATTCTTTACGGTCCGCCTGGCATTGGTAAGACAAGTATCGCCAGTGCCATTGCCGGCTCAACAAAATATGCCTTTCGTAAATTAAATGCGGCTACCGATACAAAAAAAGACTTGCAAATAGTGGTTGAAGAAGCAAAAATGAGCGGAACAGTTATTCTTCTCTTGGATGAGGTCCATCGATTGGATAAACCCAAACAGGACTTTCTTCTTCCGCATTTGGAAAATGGCCGGATTGTACTCATCGGCGCAACGACTGAAAACCCATATATTTCCATCCACCCGGCGATTAGAAGCCGATCTCAAATATTTGAGTTGCAGCCATTATCAGAAGCAGATATCACTCATGCTTTGAAACGTGCCTTAACGGACACGGAAAATGGACTAGGAAAAGTGGATGTGTCTATAGAAGACCACGTCCTCAACTACTTTTCTCGTGTGACTAATGGAGATTTGAGAAGTGCCTTAAATGCCTTAGAGTTGGCAGTTAATTCAACTGAACCCGATGATTCTGGAACGGTTGTGATTACCTTGGATATAGCAGAAGAATGCTTGCAACGTAAAGCCCTCACTCACGATAAAGACGGTGATGGCCATTACAATGCGATTTCTGCTTTTCAAAAATCGATTCGAGGCAGTGATGTACACGCTGCCCTTCATTACTTAGCTCGCCTTTTAGAAGCTGGCGAATTAAAAGTAGCTATAAGGCGACTCATTGTGACGGCTTATGAAGATATCGGATTAGCCAATCCTGCCGGTGTCGCCAGAGTAGTGACTGCCGTCGAAGCTGCTGAAAAGATTGGCCTTCCAGAAGCGCGTATTCCTTTAGCTAACGCGGTTATAGAAATGTGCCTGTCTCCTAAGTCCAATAGCGCCATATCGGCTATAGACGAGGCCTTAAGTGACGTTAGACAAGGGATCAGTGGAGATGTGCCTAAGCATTTGAAAGACACTCATTATAAAGGAGCGACAACGTTAGGTAGTGGCGTGGGCTACCAATTCCCACATGATTTTGACCATCACTGGGTCAAACAACAATACTTACCAGAAAGGTTAAAAAAGCGTACCTACTATAATCCTGCCTCCACTTCCAAATTTGAAGATGCCTTATCTAAGCAGTTAGATAAGTTTAATAACAAATAAACTTTTTTACGGAGTGTAAGCGTCTGTATTGACGAAGAGACCTACCTGTGCTATTATAAGGATAAGAATTCTGAGGTGTGCGCATTGCCAGCCTACAGTGTTGACCGAACATTTTATTAATACATTGGGATTCTGATGGAAGATATCCAAGACATGCCTTATCACTTGGTAGTCGGGATAGATTCCTGTGAAGCCCACCTGCTTAGTAGCGGGTTCAACCTAACTTGGCATTAACCGGCACCATCGGAATTTCTTATACTTAGATACTAATTGAGCGGAGACTTTATGTCTCTGCTCTTTTTTTTGATGAAACCTTGTTATTATTACTAAACGACCACCTTTTGAGTTATAATAACTATAACAACAAGAAAGGACGTGTTTATTCATGTTACAAGAATATACAAGGATTTTAGTAGCTGTGGACGGATCTGAACAGGCAAAAAAAGCTTTTACAAAAGCCATCGAGGTGGCGAAACGTAACAATGCTGTCTTAGTCTTAGCTCACATCATTGATACCCGAGCGTATCAGTCGTTCTCCACATTTGATGGAACAATTGCCGATAATGCTCGTGTTGAGGCAAAAAATACCCTTCAAGACTATAAGGCGCACGCTGAAAAAGAAGGCGTGCAAGAAGTAAAAGTTGTACTGGAATACGGATCGCCAAAAGTCATGATAGCCAAACAAATTCCTGAAGCTGAACAGATTGACCTCATCATGCTAGGAGCAACTGGCTTGAACGCTGTCGAACGAATCTTTGTTGGTTCTGTATCAGAATACGTTATTCGTCAGGCACGTTGTGATGTGATGATTATTCGTACTGATTTAAATAATAAACTGAATTAACTCAGTCGAGTCGCATTCACTATCCCAATTTCTTTGGGTTTCTATGATACACATAGGCAAAAACAGCTCCCTTATCGACCGTAATGGTCAACAAGAGAGCTGTTTTTCTTATCTAACTCATATTAGTTAGATGAGTTTTTGAACTTCTCAACATCACGAGTAATTACTAATTCCTCGTCCGTTGGTACTAATAACACTTTAACTTTTGAATCGTCAGTAGAGATAAATCGTTCTTTTCCACGAACATTGTTCGCTTCTTCGTCAATGTCTGCTCCTAAGAAAGACAGGCCGTCAATCACGTTTTTACGTGTATCCACACCATTTTCTCCAATTCCAGCAGTAAAGACAATCGCGTCAACACCATTCATTGTCGCAGCGTAAGATCCAATGTATTTTCTAACACGGTCTTCAAAGATACGTAGAGCTAACTCTGCTCTTTCGTCCGTTGCTTCTGCATCTTCTAAGTCTCTCATGTCACTTGAAATGCCAGATAGACCCTTCAAACCAGATTTGTTGTTTAACACATAAATCATTTCTTCAATTGTTTCAATGCCTTCTTTTCTCATTAAGAAAGGTAAAAGTGACGCATCGATGTCACCAGAACGGGTACCCATTGTGACACCAGCTAAAGGAGTGAAGCCCATTGACGTATCAACAGATTTTCCGCCTTCAACAGCTGTGATAGATGCCCCATTACCTAAGTGGCATGTAATAATTTTTAAATCTTCAATGGGTTTACCCATCATTTCAGCTGCACGTTCAGCAACAAATTTGTGGCTTGTTCCGTGTGCGCCATATTTACGAGCGTTATACTTTTCATAGTATTCTAAAGGGATACTGTACAAGTAATTTACTTTAGGCATAGTCGTGTGGAACGATGTATCGAATACAGCAACGCTTGTAATATCTGGTAAAATCTTACGGAAAGCACGGATACCCGTTGCATTCGCTGGATTGTGAAGTGGCGCAAATTCGGCCAAGCCTTCAATTTGATCGATGACTTCATCAGTTACTAAAGCAGAATCTTCGAAGATTTCTCCACCAGCAACGACACGGTGCCCGACACCAGTGATTTCGTTAAAGTCTGCAATAATTTCCAATTCGCTTAGTTGTTTTAATAGCATTTCTACAGCTATTTCATGGTCAGCAATATCAACAATTGTTTCGTACTTTTGACCCTCACCGTATTTAATAGTAAAGATAGAATCGTTTAAACCGATACGTTCAACAATTCCTGATGCCAATACCTTTTCTTCTGGCATTTGGTATAATTTCCATTTTAAACTGGAACTCCCAGCGTTAATGGCCATTGTTTTTGTCATATAAATCGCTCCCTTTTTAAATAATTCCTTGTTCTGTTTTCCAGTGACGTATATCTGCAATAAACTTATGGTACGCTTCTTTGTCACTTGAAAGTGGTGCATTAGCAATCAGGACTTCTTGAGCCTGCTTACTGTTCTCACTCTTCTTCTGGACAATAAAGATTGACTTCTTGGACTGTTCATTTTTGAACCACTCACTTGGCAAATGGATAATCCCTTGAACGTGTCCTACTTTTTGTACATAAGACAGGAGGCTTTTTACTTCCTCTGCTTCAAAGGTACTGGTAGGCAAGAGATAAAAACCAAAGCCCCCATCCTTCATATAATTGATGGATTGTTCAATTAATAAGTAATGGCTGAAGGAATGTCCCTCTTCAAAGCTCGTTTGAAAGGACTCCTGGTCAATCGGTTTAGGGTAATAGCCAATGGGAAGATCCATGACCATGATGTCAGCCGGATTAATCAACAACGCTTGCAAGGAATCCTGCAGCTGAAGTTCAATCGGTATGCCTAGTAGGGCTGAAAATGTTGACGCTAGAGCAATGAGACTGTCATCATTATCTACACCCGTCAGCGTTAACGACTTGTCTCGTGAGACCAATGACGTATAGATAGTAAATAACAAATTCCCCGTGCCTACAGATAAATCTGTGAGGTGTAGGGATTGTTTGCCTTCAAAGAATAGTTCAATCATCATTGCGACCAATACACCGATGGCATCTGGAGTTGGCTGATGGTTTGGCTGAAGTAAATCTTCTTTGGCTGCCTTAATGAGTGCCAGTTGAACGACTTGCTTCTTTTCCTCAGGAGTTAAAGACATCCAATCCATTGACTGGTACAGCTTCGTTAACTGTTCTACTGTTTCGGGTCCAGGAAGTCCGTCTTCAACATGGACCTTGCCTTCATCGACAATGTTCTCACCCGTTTCTACGAGTCCTTCAATGAAAGTGCCATCCAAGTCCTGCTGAATAAGTAACGCTGATTGATTTAAAAGAGTATAAAACTGTTCTACCTTTTCAATGTTCAAGCCCGATAATCCTTTCGTCCGATGAATTGTAATCCTATCATGTGATAAAGCACGTTTGTGCAAAACGACTGTAAACAACAAGGCTTACTTCTTTTTATTTTAACCTATTTATGACCCGTTCACAAGTTGTAACCTGTTTGACCAGGGAGGACTAACCTATGACAGGTTGTCATATCCCAAGGCATAAAAAAAAGGAATCACAATCAATATAGATTAATGATTCCTTTGACTATATTAGTTTGCTACTGGATATACAGACACTTGCTTTTTGTTTTTCCCTTTACGTTCAAAACGTACAACACCGTCTATTTTAGCAAATAAGGTGTCATCTCCACCTCTGCCCACGTTTTCTCCTGGGAAAATCTTCGTTCCTCTTTGACGGAATAAGATTGATCCACCAGTTACAACCTGGCCATCTCCTCTTTTAGCTCCTAAACGTTTGGATTGAGAATCACGACCGTTTGAAGTCGATCCTCCTCCTTTTTTAGTAGCGAAGAATTGTAAATTCATTTTCAACATACTCGATGCACCTCCATTACTTTTAGGTTAACGTAACGACTTTGACATGTTTACCGTACTCTTCTTCTGTACTTATCAATGATAAATACAGGCTTTCAAGTAGAATATCTGCCGTTACTGCTTGTTTCTCGGTTAATTGTTTCGGTAAGGCAAATCTGAGATAACCACCATCTTCACCAGTTGTTTCCACATCCAGTGACAATTTACCGATTTGAATGAGACTGTTGACTGTTCCAATGCTTAAAGCAGAAACAGCGGCACAGACCAAATCGTATCCATAAGGTCCAGACTCAGCGTGTCCAGAGATCTCAACAGAGACGATTGTTGAATCTTCTCGAGTAAATTGAATGTTAATCATATCAGATTGTCTTCCTTCATCAATTAGTTAGCTTTAATAGATGTGATAGTCACTTTTGTATATGGCTGACGGTGACCTTTTTTGTTGTGAGAGTCTTTTCTACGACGATACTTGTAAGTCGTTACTTTTTTAGCACGACCTTGTTTTTCGATTGTTGCTTCAACAGAAGCTCCATCGATAAACGGGGCACCTACAGTAGTAGTTTCTCCTCCAACAAACAATACTTCGTCAAATGTAACCGTGTCACCAGCTTCGCCATTCAATTTTTCAACAAAGATCTCTTGACCTTCTTCAACTTTGAATTGTTTTCCACCAGTTTTAATGATTGCATACATGTTTGCTGCACCTCCTTTAATGATTGAATAAAACACGTGGCTTTATTCTTGCACTTAGACTCGCCGCTATGAGTGACCAATCGGTTCTTTAACTCATTAACGAGCGGTTGTAGCTGTGGTGCTGCACAAATACAACATTAGTATCATACCAAATTAGGCAAGCATAGTCAATTATTTTTTTCCAAATATCTTCTGCCAGATGGTTTTCTTCTCTTCTTTAAGGGTCATCAGTGGAACAGTGTCCCCTAATATACGACGAGCGATGTTACGGTAGCCTTGAGAGGAAATGTGATCAGGATCGAGAACAACCGGATTTCCTTTATTGGATGACCGAACAACTTCGTCATCTTCAAAAATAATACCGAGTAATTCAACGGATAAATGACGGGTAATTTCGTCAATATCCATGACATCCCCTCTCTCCATCATTCCTTTACGAATACGGTTAATAATTAATCTAGGCGCTTTAATAGGCGTTTGTTCAATCAAACCAATGATTCTATCCGCATCTCTTATGGCTGAGATTTCTGGTGTGGTAACTAAAATGGCATCATCGGCTGCAGCGATAGAGTTTTTAAACCCTTGCTCAATGCCGGCAGGGCAATCAATTAACACATAGTCATAATCCTTTTTCAATTCACCTATTAACTCTATCATCTGTTCTTCATTAATGGCATTTTTATCAGCATGTTGAGCAGCAGGTAGGAGAAACAATTGATCATTAAACCGTTTATCTTTAATAATCGCCTGATGTAATTTAGCACGGCCTTCTACTACATCAATAATGTCATAGATGATTCTGTTTTCTAATCCAAGAATAACGTCAAGGTTTCTTAGTCCAATATCCATATCGACTAAGCAGACTTTTTCACCTTGGAGAGCAAGGGCTGTGCCTATGTTAGCTGTTGACGTTGTTTTACCTACTCCACCCTTACCAGATGTTACTACTATTGCTTTTCCCATTATGTTAAACCTCCTGCGTATTTCCCAATTTCAGGGCGAATCACTTTCAACTGTTCTAGGGGCGATATTTCAATTATATGTAAGTCATTGACATACACGAACTCACTTTCATCGGTATGCCCCTCATCAGATTCCTTCTGTTCAATAATATGAACGTTGTCTCCAACTCTCACTTGAGCATTGTAGCGGAAATTGGCTACCACGACAGCATTTTCTTTTCCAGCAAACCCTGCATGAGCAATTCCCTTAAATTGCCCGATAATAAAAATACTTCCTGTAGCCCTAACAGTCCCTCCTGGATGAACATCACCTATTAAAAGTAAGTCTCCTTCGGTTTGCAGAAGTTGTCCACTTCTAACATTGCGTACTTCAAGCGTAGGGCTTGACTGGTTATGCCATTCCAATGCCTTCTCAATTGATACCACATTAGATTCAAACGAGTCTATTTTAAAATAATCATCTTCAACAATCTGAATGATTTGCTTTTGTTCTTCTTCATTTAACCTTCTGTCGCCAGTTTTTACAAAAAAACGAATCTGATGGTTAGCATGCGCATCTTTCTTCAATTGAGTCTTAAGTTCTGTTAACTCTTCCAATACACTGCGCAATGAGGCAGACGCTGGTATAATTAATTGATAGCCTTCTTTTATCCCCTTGAGTGATACCGCCTGTTTCAATTGATTCACCTCACCATTATTTTCTGATGTTTAGCATACGCTGTGTTTTTTTACTGTTTTCTTTTTCATCTTTATTAATGAATTGAACTGCTTTGATTAAAGGGTAACCTAACACTAACATGAGAATAGCATTGAATGTTAACGTGGCTCCCAATCTTTCGGCCATAAAGGTCTGAGCACTTATTGCTGTTAAGTCAATCACTCGATAAATAGCAAAAACGAAAAATTCATTTATCGTCAATAAAATAATACTTAGCAAGACCAGTATGAGCAAATGGGGCTCTATAACCCGACGAATGTGCAAAATGACATAGGTTAAAATCATAAGCACTGCCATGTAAATACCCAACACACCTGAATAATAACTGTCATAAATAAAGCCAAACAGTAGGCTTAAACTATACATGTGCCGAGGTTCAAGATGAAAGGCTAATATAATACTAGAGAGTATAAACAGCCTAGGAATCATCAGGCCGAATGAGGTCTGTAATTGATTCATCATGAAAGAAGTGATGGTTCCATCGACTAAAAGTGATACATATAGGATCACAATGGGTATGATAACTTTTTTCCATTGGTTCATTAGTCAGCCTCACTCTCCGCTAAGCGATGAATGATCGTTACAAACCGGATATTATTAAAATCTGCGGCTGGGGTCACATAAACTTGCTGTGCTAAGCCGAACGAGTCCATACTGACTTCATCCACTTCACCAATGACTAAGCCTCGAGGAATCGCTCCACCAAGACCGGACGTGGATACTAATTCTTCTTCTTCAATCTCAGTAGTCGACGTAATTTGTGACATGATTAATCGATTGGTTTCTCGGTCGTACCCACTAATCAGCCCGTAAACAACTTCATCCATTACAATCTCAGAAGACACTCGATTTGATGTTTGGTCGACATTCGTCAACAAAACAACTTTCGAACTGGTCGGATTCACTTCGGATATTCGTCCAATTAATCCATTACCTGACATAACCGGCATACCAACTTCCACTCCGTCCTGGCTACCGCGGTCAACAATGATTTGGTCAATCCATGTATCTGGGCTTCTGGATATGACTGTACCCGATATCGTCCGGTAATCAGTGAGTGAGCTTTGAAGATTCAACTCTTCTTCTAAACGTTTATTTTCATCTCTTAATACATTCAATTCTGCTTGTCTTTCATAAATTCGATCAATTTCTACTTTCAATCGCTGGTTTTCTTCGTACGTGTTTTGAAGGTCACTGACAGAGTCAAATAAACCCGTTACTGCATTGATTGGTCTGGAAAAAGCTCTACCCATAACAGCAGACACGTCATTCGTTACTTGTTGAAGAAAGGGATTGGATTCAGAACTTCTCAACGAAAGGGATAAGACCGATACAAACAAAATCACGCTGATAAGCAATATGATCATTTTTTTATTTGTAAAAAATTGGTTCAATTCGTACACCTCATAACCTTTAACTTTGCTTATTCTACCATACTTTCTTCTGTTATCGAAGAGGCATTTCACATTACAGAATAGGGGGTAAAAATAAATTGTATACGTTACTGTCTGCTTACCGATTTAATTCCATTCAAGAAATAAGCGGGAAGGTATCCTCCCCGCTTAACTCTCTTATCTAGATTGCTTTTTATAAAGGTCCATGTGATTCAGTGCCTCGCCTGTACCGATGGCTACACATTCCAATGGGCTGCTGGCCACGAAGACAGGGACATCTGTTTCTTTGGCGATAACGTCACTTAAATGTTTAAGCATTGCTCCTCCGCCTGTTAAGACAATGCCTCGATCAATCACATCAGCAGATATTTCCGGTGATGTGTCTTCAAGAGTGCCTTTAATCGCTACGAGGATGGCATCAACGACTTCTTTAATCGCTTCTGCTACATCCACTGCTTGAATCGTAATTGTTTTTGGTAGACCTGTCAGTAAGTCACGCCCTCTAATTTCCATAGAGTCCATATCTTTAGCTGCCTCAATTGAAGCACTACCCAATTCCATTTTAATGGCCTCAGCTGTTCGTTCACCAATTAAAAGGTTATAACGGCTTCTAATAAATTGGATAATCGAATGGTCCATTTGATCGCCAGCCATTTTAATGGTTCGGCTACTAACAATGCCGCCTAGAGAAATAGTCGCAACATCAGTCGTTCCGCCACCAATATCAATAACCATGCTACCCGTTGGTTCGTTTACAGGTAAACCTGCTCCAATCGCTGCTGCAAATGGTTCTTCAATTAAATACGCTTCTTTAGCGCCAGCCATTTTAGCTGCATCAATAATCGCTCGTTTTTCAACTTCTGTTCCGCCACCTGGTACACAAATCACGACTCTTGGTTTTGAGGCGCGCTTACCTACCGCTTTTTCTATAAAGTATTCAATCATAGACGCTGTAATATCAAAATCAGCAATCACGCCATCTTTCATAGGTCGAATTGCTACGATACTGCCTGGTGTTCTACCAATCATCTTTTGAGCGTCTTCCCCAACTGCTACCACTTCATCATTCGTTTTATCAATAGCTACAACGGAAGGTTCGCCTAAAACGATTCCCTTTCCTTCTACATACACATTCGTATTGGCAGTACCTAAGTCAATACCAATCCCTTTTTTTCCAAATAATGCCACTAGTCTTTCCCCTTTCAACTTGCGTTTCAACAGTCATTTTATATTAATTAAAACGTACCATTTTTTAATTGTACCTTTTTATTACGCTCGTTGCACTATTTCGAGCGCACTTTATTTGAATTTTAATATTTGCAACCTTATCTTAAAGGAAATACGCTAAGAAAAGGCTTTTATCACAAAATAAATGTGAATGAGATTAAATTAACTCTAATTAAAGGCAGCTATTTTTATTATTGCCTCTTTACAACACTAAAAAACCGAGTAGACATAGTCGTCTACTCGGTTGAAGGTTTAAGTTAAGTTATTACGCTTTTTCTACGTTAGCTGCTTGTGGTCCACGTGCGCCTTCTTCGATATCGAAAGTAACTGCTTGACCTTCTTCTAGAGATTTAAATCCTTCTTCGTTAATAGCTGAGAAGTGTACGAATACGTCTTCTGCACCTTCACGCTCGATAAACCCAAAACCTTTTTCTGCGTTAAACCATTTTACTGTACCTTGTTCCATGTTTCTTGTCCTCCTAGTGCCTAAGCACAATATATTTCACATATTGCTATTGGTTCGCTTGAATCCTCTAACAAAGTGCTAAATCTATATTATCATGGGAAATAGTTTAATTCAAGTGAAACCCCTTTTCTATAGGTATTTTATTCTCTTTAAATGGCACCATACTCTTTCAAACTGATATAAGACTCTTCACCGATAATAAAATGATCCAACAGCTCAATACCGATAATATTTCCTGCCTCTACCATTCGCTTAGTAAACGAAAAATCGGCCTCAGAAGGCTCGGGATTACCAGATGGATGATTATGAGCAATTATTAATCGGGCCGAAGAATACTTAATGGCTGCTTTAAAAATTTCTCTGGGATGTGCGACACTTGAGTTAAGGGAACCCTTGAAGATAACTTCTTTTTTAATAATTTGGTTTTTCGTGTTCAAAAATACACCCACTACTAATTCTTGCTGCAAACCTGATAGTTCTTCAAGTAACAATTTCCCGACATACTGACTGGAAGTGACCGTTCCTTCTTTTAACTGTGTGGTCTTAGCCATCCGTTTTCCCAGCTCTATCGTGGCTAATAATTCAATAGCTTTCGCTTTGCCAATCCCTGGAATTGTCAGCAACTCTTCCATCGATGCATGTTTAAATGTAAACAGATCGTCAAAGTAAGAAAAGACCTGCATACTTAATTGCAACACATTGTAGTCCTTTGTTCCTGTTCTAAGTAATATAGCCAACAGCTCATGATTAGCTAAGGCTGATGGGCCAAATTCTTCCATTCTTTCTCTTGGTCTGGATTGCTGTGGTACGTGAACGAATTTCTGATTTAACATAATACGCCTCCTAAA
The DNA here is from genome assembly GCF_009935905.1 of Alkalibacterium sp. MB6. Classification (GTDB taxonomy): domain Bacteria; phylum Bacillota; class Bacilli; order Lactobacillales; family Carnobacteriaceae_A; genus Alkalibacterium. The sequence continues at coordinate 125,994 of NZ_PREX01000001.1, forward strand.
GATTTTTTCTAAAAAAAAGAAGAGGAGAAAAATCCCCCCCTCTATATATATTACCTTTTAATCTCGAAAAGCACTTTTTATCTCAGAAATAACTTCAAACAAATCCTTGCATATGGCAATTGTCTTGCTTTCAACTTCCTTGTCTGGCGCAATTAAATCAGGAACCATGATCACTTTAAAGCCGGCTGAATAACCCGCTCTGATTCCGTTTAATGAATCCTCTAAAACCATGATGTCAGAATGGTCTGGACCGGTTAATTCTGCTGCTTTTAAAAATATCTCAGGATTGGGTTTAGACTCTTCAACCTCATCCCCACCTACTATGGCATCAAAGTAAGGCGTTAATTCAGCCTTTTCTAATAACGTGTCAATCAGCTCATGGTGAGAACTGGATGCCACGGCAAGTTTCACCTTTTCTTCCTTTAAAAAGTCCAAGAGTTCTCGTAAGCCTGGTTTTAAAGTAGGCACTGTTGAATAAAATAAATCTCTTAAATCCTTTCTGCTTTCTTCTATAAACAAGTCTGCTTTTTCTTTAGAAACGGTTTGGTATATCGCGTCAAAGAAATCAGCATCACTTGCACCGATAAATTGTTTATAAAAGGCATAATCAAAGGGAATGCCTAACTTATCAGCCGTCCGTTGGTTCGCTTCATAGTACAACGGTTCCGTATCAAACATCAAACCGTCCATATCGAAGATAACTAATTTAGACATTTATCCATCATTCCTTAGTGAATGTAGTTTTTCAATTTGATTCTTAACAGAATTGTATTTATCCTCATATTCCTTGCCTTTATTTCTCTCTTCTTCAACAATGGCTTCTGGTGCGTTTTGAACAAATCGTTCATTGGATAGCTTTTTACTCACGCGGTCCATCTCTTGCTGCCACTTCTCTTTTTCTTTTTCGAGACGTTTGATTTCTTCACCGATGTCAACTAAGCCAGCAAGAGGAAGGTACACTTCTGCTCCTGTTATGACTGCTGTTTTTACTTCAGCTGGAACATCGACTTCTGTATCAATAACTAAATGGTCTGGATTGCAGAAACGTTCAATGAAGGATTGATTTTCCAGTAAGAAAGCTTTTTCTTTTTCACTCTTCGCTTTAATCATCATATCGACTTTCTTAGACAGTGGGCGGTTGGCCTCTAAACGGATGGAACGAACCGAACGAATGAGGTCAATCAGCATAGCCATGTTCTTCACTGCTTCAGGATTGTCAAAGGCATCATTCACTGTTGGGTAGTCTGCTTGAACCAGTGTTTCACCCTCGTGTGGAATATGCTCCCAAATCTCTTCTGTCACAAACGGAATAATCGGGTGTAATAGTCGCAAGAACTGATCCAAAACATGAATCAGAACAGATTTAGTCGTCAGTTTTTCTTCATCTGTTCCTTGCATGAGGATTTCTTTACTCATTTCTATATACCAGTCACAATAGTCATCCCATATGAAGGTATAAAGGGCACGGCCTGCTTCACCGAATTCAAACTTTTCAGTTAAGTCTGTGACTTGTTTTACTGTTTCATTTAATCGGGCTAAGATCCATTTGTCAGCCAACGATTGTTTTCTGCTTAAATCAATATCCTCGTATGAGAAATCGCCTAAATTCATTAAGACATAACGGCTAGCATTCCATATTTTATTAATAAAATTCCATGCAGCATCCATTTTCTCATAACTGAAACGAACATCTTGTCCTGGAGCTGATCCATTGGATAAGAACCATCTCAACGCATCTGCACCATATTTATCAATCACTTCCATCGGATCAATCCCGTTACCAAGAGACTTACTCATCTTACGCCCTTTTTCATCACGAATTAAGCCATGAATCAAGACATGTTTGAAAGGTGATTTGCCTGTAAATTCCAAACTTTGGAAAATCATTCGGCTTACCCAGAAAAAGATGATATCGTATCCTGTCACCAATGTGCTAGTCGGGAAGTATTTTTGGAAATCTTTACTGTCTTCATCTGGCCAACCCATTGTTGAAAATGGCCACAGAGCTGAACTGAACCATGTATCTAACACATCGTTGTCCTGAGTCCACTGGTCACTATCTTCTGGTGAATGTTCGCCTACATAAAGTTCTCCCGTTTCATTGTGAGACCAAGCTGGAATACGGTGTCCCCACCACAATTGTCTAGAAATAACCCAATCGTGAACATTTTCCATCCAGCGCGTATAGGTCTGTTCAAAACGATTCGGTACAAAATTAACTTTGTCTTCTGTTTCTTGGTGCTTTAACGCTTGTTCTGCTAAAGGTTGCATCTTAACGAACCATTGAGTAGATAAACGTGGCTCCACAACAACTCCTGTGCGTTCTGAATGCCCTACGCTGTGTTGCATCGGTTCAACTTTAACCAAGTAACCTTGATCTTCTAAATCCTTTACTAACGCTTTTCTCGCTACGAAACGGTCCATGCCTTCATAAGCACCAGCTAAATGGTTCATCGATCCATCGTTGTCCATAACGTTAATCTGTTCAAGTTCGTGACGCTGACCGATTTCAAAGTCATTTGGATCGTGAGCCGGTGTAATTTTTACTACTCCAGTTCCGAACTCCCTATCTACATAATCATCAGCGATAACATCTAATTCTCTATTCATAATAGGTAATAGGACTTTTTTCCCGATAAGGTGTTGGTAACGCTCGTCATCAGGGTGAACAGCAACGGCAGTGTCGCCAAGCATGGTTTCTGGTCTCGTTGTCGCAATTTCAACGGAACCTTCCCCGTCAACTACTGGATATTTAATGTGATAAAAGGCACCGTTTACTTCTTTGTGGTCCACTTCAATGTCTGATAAAGCCGTTTGTGCTTTTGGATCCCAGTTGATAATGTATTCACCGCGGTAGATGAAGCCTTTATTATATAAATCAACAAAAACTTTATTCACCGCTTTGTTTAAGCCTTCATCCAAGGTGAATCGTTCTCTTGAATAGTCGACAGACAAGCCAACTTTAGCCCATTGCTGTCTAATGTTATCAGCGTATTCTTCTTTCCAATCCCATACTTTTTCAAGGAACTTTTCACGCCCTAAATCATGTCTAGAGATATTGTCTTGAGCCAGTTTTTCTTCTACTTTAGCCTGAGTCGCAATGCCGGCATGGTCCATTCCTGGAAGCCATAACGTGTCAAAGCCTTGCATGCGTTTTTGACGGACAATAATATCTTGCAATGTCGTATCCCATGCATGACCTAAGTGCAATTTACCCGTCACGTTTGGTGGCGGAATAACCACAGAATACGGCTCTCCTCCTTTTTCATTCGGCTTGAAATAATCCTTCTCGAGCCATTTGTCATAACGGCCTTCTTCAACTTTCGTTGGTTCATATTTTGTTGACATATTTATTTCTTTATCCATTTTTATACACTCCTTTTCTATCGAACAAAAAAAGCACCCATCCTCTTGTGTAAAAGGACGAATGCTTCGCGGTACCACCTTAATTATCAATAAAACCTATGATAGTCTTATCAATCTCTTAAAACAGATATAATGGTCTGTTAGTCCAGATGTGGCTACTGTTTAGTTCCTGTTCACCACACAGCTCCCAAGCTACCTTCTGACAATCACTTGCAGGGTTTTCCACCAACCACCCATTCTCTTTAGCAAGCTTTTGCCATACTCCTCTTGTTCATTGCTGTTTATTATTCAACTAGTTTAATTCTGCTTCTTCATGTCTCGCAGCGGCTAAGGCTTCTTCGTAGTTTGGATCCTCAGCCATCTCTTTGACGACTTCTTTGTATACGACTTGCCCTTTACGGTTAACGACAAAGACGGCACGTGCCACTTTATCAAGGTCTTCAATATATAAACCATACGCTTTTGCAAAGGAACGGTCGGCGTCGTGCAAGAGTTCAGTATCCATATCTTTTGCCTGAGACCATTCTTTTTGCTGTTCAACTGTGTTGGCAGAAATAGAAATGATCTTTGTATTTTTCAGCTCGCCTGCTCGTTTGTTGAAGGTATCTGTCTGTCTTGAACACGTACTTGTTTCAATATCTGGGAATGTACTGATCAATAACACGTCACCTTCAAAATCTGATAGGCTGACTGTTTCATTATTTATATTTTTCACTTCAAAAGAGGGTGCTGTGTCGCCAATCTGTGGCACCGATCCATTTGTTTGGAATGCTTCACCTTTTAACGTTACGTCCATGTAAATCCCTTCTTTCTTCATAGTACCTCTAGTGTACCTGTTTATGAAGGGTTTATGCAACTATAAGATCATGAAAGCATCTGCAGGTATTATAAAAAGGTTTCAAACAAGTCACTTTGTTGATCCAATGTGTTGTCCGTTTCAGTGATTCGCTCTACATTCAAACGTGCCATCGCTCGCTCGATTAATCCATCAACGTCAATAGCGGCTTCAAATTCTTTCACCTTAGCTAATTTTGGTCTAGTTTTTGGTTTTGCTGGAGCAAAAATGGTACAACAGTCTTCAAATGGCTGAACAGCTAAGTTAAAGGTATCAATATCTTTTGCAATGGCAATAATATCATTTTTATCCACTGAAATCAACGGCCTCAAAACAGGTGTCGTAGTGACTTCATTTATAGCAAACATGCTGTCCATTGTTTGGGAAGCGACTTGTCCGAGTGATTCACCATTAACGATGGCCAACCCTTTTCTGAGCACTCTAATCTCATCAGTCAGTCTAAGCATCATCCGTCTAGTAACGGTCATGGAATACTCGTCGGGCACCTCTCGCTTAATTGTTTCTTGAATTTCTGTGAATGGCACTTCGATAAACTGAATCGGTCCAGTAAAACGAGCCAATTTCGCTGCTAAATCTTTTGCTTTTTGAAGGGCTTGAGGGCTCGTATAAGGCGGACTATGGAAATGCACTGCTTCTATTTCCATTCCTCTCTTCAAACTTAAATAGCCTGCTACAGGTGAATCTATGCCGCCTGACAGCATTAACATGCCTTTTCCAGCGGTCCTAACAGGTAAACCTCCACGACCTTGAATAGTTTGAACGGATAGGTAAATGCCGTCTTGTCTAATTTCCACGCGTGCTGTTAGGGAGGGTTCTTTCATTTTTACTGAAATACCCTCAAAGGCTTCTTCTACTGCAGATCCGAGAATACGATTCACCTCGTTCGTGTCATACTCAAACTCGTGATCGGCTCGTCTCGTATTGATTTTAAAGGTCATCCCCTTTTCAATATGGCGACCCATTAGACTAATGACAGCTTCCTTGGCACGGTCAATTGATTTATCTACCTTAATAACAGGTGAAATCGATTGAATTCCAAAGACATCGGTCAACGACTCAATCACTGCGTCCGCTTCTTCCCCATTTAATAAAATGTATAGTCTGTCTCTATTTGCGTCTACTTTTAAATTTGGGAATGGTGCCAATTTTTCTCTAACAGACTTCAGTAATTTTTTTATGAAATACTTTTTATTCTTACCTTTAGTTGATAATTCGCCGTAGCGAATCATGATTTCAGTTACCTGCAAGGGTCTCTTCCTTTCAATTTCCGAGAGTATGATCCGTATAAATCGATGCTAATTGTTGGTAGATTGGAGCAAAAGCTTGCTTGAACGCTTCAATATCGTTTAAGTTATTTTGATAACCAAGACTGATACGTACAACCGTTTCAGCGTCCTCTTTTGCATAACCCATTCCCATAATAGAATGAGTCTGTTCTTTTCGTTTACTAGAGCAAGCGCTAGTTGTTGAGACATAAATGCCTTCTTTTTCTAAAGCATGCACGACGACTTCTCCTTTAATCTGTTTCATACCAAAACAAATAATATGAGGTGAGCTGCCTTTTGGACTAAATAGTGAAACTTTATCAAAACCAGTTAAATAGTTGACCAGTTGATCTTTCAAATGACTTAAGTGTTGTTTCTTTTCTTCTGTATTTTCTAAGGCGAGTCTCAATGCTTTTGCCATGGCTGCATTTCCGGGTACATTTTCTGTTCCACTTCTTCCGCCTTTTTCCTGTCCACCACCGCTTAATAATGGTTGGATTTTGCGACCTTTTTTAATATACATAAAACCTGTTCCTTTAGGAGCATGAAACTTATGTCCTGAAAAAACGGCTAAATCAATTCTCGAGTGGTTTAAGTCTAAATCCATGATACCAACTGATTGAACGGCATCAACGTGAAAATGAATGGTTGGATAGTCTTTTAATACATCACCAATAGCTTTAAGTGGTTGAATGCTCCCCATCTCATTATTAACGGCCATGATGGAAACGAGAACGGTGTCAGGTCGGATGGATGCTTTTAAATCTGACGGATTGATTACCCCTTCTTGATTAATGGGTAGATAAGTCACGTCCCACCCCATCTGTTCCAACTGTGCCATTGTCTTTAATACAGCAGGGTGCTCAATAGCCGAGGTAATTAAATGCTTACCAAATGATTCTTTTTCAAAAGCGGTCCCTTTGATTGCCCAGTTGTCTCCTTCTGTTCCTCCACTTGTAAAGTAAATTTCTTCTGGATAAACGTTCATGAGGTCTGCAATTTGTTTTCTTGATTGATTAAGTAAACCCGAACTCATCTCACCTAGTTTATGAAGACTTGAGGGGTTACCGAATAGTTGTGTGCTGATATCCATATAAGAGGATAAAACCGATCCGTCTACTTGTGTCGTTGCTGCATTATCTAAATAAATCATATGCGTTCCTTTCTATACATGAACCCTTTAAAAACCTTTTTTATTATACCAGAATCAGCTGATGCTTCAAGGTAACTTTTTGATCGTTAGCTCTTTTCATGTAAAAACACGAACGGTCATCAAGTAGTCACATTAAGTCTACTTGTTGATCGTTCGTGTTTCATTCATAATGGTTTAACCTTGCGTCATTAGTTAGACTGCTTTTTCTTTATTGTATCTTTCTTGAACTTCTGAGTAAGCACCAGGTTCAATTGATTCCAATTTTTCTTTCACCATTTTTAGTGCTGTTTCGTAATCGTACTCATCTATAAATAGGTTTTCACTATACTTGATGGTTTCCATCACAGCTGGGTGCTCTTCTTTGTGTCTATACAAACGTTGACTGGTTAACTCAGTTAATAACGCCTGATCGACTATTTCTTCAGTTGCTTCTGCCAAATGATTTAAATCCTCTTCACACATATCATACAGTTTAACAACTTCCTCCATATTCAAACGAGGACGAGCCATTTCACTTGAAAGAGATTGAAGGTGGTTAGTTGTATAACGAAACAATTGCAAATACTCTTCCGGCAATCCAGGTAAATGCTTCGCTTCCACGTATCGCTTCATGTCCCTTAAGTCTTGTTCCATCTCTTCCAACTCATTTTTAATACTCAGCTCTTTCGTACGATAGGAATACAAAATGTCAGATAATGACTCGTATGATCGAGACAATTCTTCTAATTGATCGAATGCTTTTTCTAATAAATCATGAGCCTCTGAATAAGGAATTGACTGTTCTTCTAACTGTTCATCTATCCTGTCGACAATAACCTTTTGTTCTTTTAGATGACTAAATAGTTCTTTGTGGAGGTCTTCTTCATTTTTAAACAAGACATAACTTTGACTGATACGATCAAGTTCCAAAGAAAACTCTCTGTCCTGATTGGCTAAGAAATAGAAAATCTTAGTCAATTTATTCATTAACGTCGTCACTTGGGTCTTGGCTTTTATTTCCACTTCCATGACGTCAAACAACTCATCGATAGTCGATTCAATATTAGTTTTGTAACTATCCATCTCTTTCAAGTGAAGTTGATTGATAGCTTGTTTCATTCTTTCGATTTCTTGGTTAACCTCTTGAATATTCTCCTCCATATTGACATCTTCTGGGAAAATATACTTTTGGTTCAATAACGTCTGATAACCTTCCTGGACGTCTTCCATTTCGACAGAATAAACTGTATCAATCGTATTGAGAAGCTCAGGAATTTGCTCCATATGTGTTTCCATTTCAGTTAGTCGGGCATCTAGTTTATTAACAATTTTCTTCGCTTCTTCATGATCCCCTGAAGCTGTTAAATCTGAGAATGATGTAAAGTGATGCTCCATATCGCCAAGCTTTTCTTCCAATGCTTGAATCGCTTCACCAAATGAAAAGCTTTTTGCTAGCAATTCTTTTCTCATTTTATGGTATCTTTTTTTAATGCTGTCAATTTTCTTTAAGTTCGCTTCTTCTCTTTGCAATAACTCATCAATGGTTTGTCCAAGTCTGTTACTGTCTTCTTCAAGAGCCGATAGTTCTGCGTCTGCTTGCTCTTGAGCAGCTGTCGCTTGTTTAAATCGATACCGATCTGTTGCTTGTTCCGCATCAAATAACAAACTTTCAACGCTTGGCAGTCGTTTGACTTCAACATCATCAATCTCTTTTAATACTTTATCTGCCTGCTCTTTTGATTGCCCAGTCGTCATCATGCGATCAAGCGAATTGGCTTTATCAACCGGCACCATGGACTGCAGTTTTGTTTTGCGCTCATCCAACTCATCTATTTTGTTGTAATGCTTCTTTTTAATATAATATACGCCGATGTAAACACTAATAACCAGCAGAATAATAGCTAGTACTATATATAGTTCTGGTGCCATCTTTTCCCCTCCAAATATGAGCCCGAAATTGCTCTTCGAGTATCTTCTTTTACAGTATATCAAACTTATGAGAATTATGTTATACTAGCAAGCAAATTCAATCAATTAATTGCAAAGAAAAAAGAGAGGGTTGTATCATGCAAAGAGAAACGAAACATTTATTAAGCAAACAACTGCGTGCCATCATTGAAGATGAGCCAAATCGTATAGCTAATTTGAGTAATGCTTCTGCTTTGTTATTTGAAGAATTAAAAGATATTAACTGGGCTGGCTTTTATTTGTGGGATCAAACCGATGAGGAATTAATTCTCGGCCCTTTCCAGGGTAAAGTCGCTTGTATCCGTATCGAAAATGGAAAAGGTGTCTGCGGTACTGCATTTAAAACAGAGGAAACAATCGTTGTTCCAGATGTTCACGAGTTCCCTGGACATATCGCTTGCGACGCAGCGAGTGAATCAGAAATTGTTATTCCGTTGATTAAAGATGGCGAAAAAATTGGAGTCTTAGACATCGATGCGCCTATCAAGAATCGATTCTCAGACGATGACAAAGAACGGTTAGAAGAATTTGTCGATGTGTTACTTCAATACATCTAAAATATAACGAAAGACACGATGATTAGGTAGTTAACCTAGTATCGTGTCTTTATTTTTTTCTTATTAAAAAAGCCACCTGCGTAAGCAAGTGGCTTTCATTGTGACTATAATTATCTGTTGTAGAACTCAACGATGAATGATTCGTCGATTTCTGCAGGCATTTCTTCACGCAATGGTAAGCGAGTTAGAGTACCTTCTAATTTTTCATCATCAAATGATACGAAATCTGGACGTCCGAATAAAGATTCAACAGAATCTTTAATTAATTGAACGTTTCTAGATTTTTCACGAACGCCGACTACATCTCCAACCGCTACACGGTATGAAGGGATGTCTACACGTTTACCATTTACAGTGATGTGACCGTGGTTTACTAATTGACGAGCTTGACGACGAGTAGTAGCCAAACCAAGTCTGTAAACAATGTTATCTAAACGTTGTTCTAGTAAGACCATGAAGTTAACACCGTGTTTACCTTCACGAATTTTACCAGCTTGTGTAAATAGATTAAAGAACTGACGCTCGCTTAATCCATACATGTAACGTAGTTTTTGTTTTTCTTGTAATTGTAGTCCGTATTCAGACAGTTTTGTACGGCTTGTAGGTCCGTGTTGTCCAGGTGCATACGGGCGACGAGCTAATTCTTTACCAGTACCGGTTAAAGAAATGCCTAAACGTCTTGATTTTTTCCATGATGGTCCAGTATATCTTGACATTGGGTAATTCCTCCATTAATTTGTAATATGGAGTAAAATAACGGGTGGAAGTTCAGTAATACGTGCAGTGTCTTTTCAATCTTCGCCTGTTGCAGCCGCCGGTTACAAATTGCGCTCATAGATTATCTATGGCAAGAAACTGTTGACGCGGTTACCACTTCCTGCTGCATTATTTTACACAACTTCTAGTATACCCAATCACGGTTTAATAGTCAAGGAAATATCCGTTTCTCTCTAAAAAAAACACGAGTGATCCCCCCTTTAAATAGGAGAATCACTCGCGCTTTTAATTTATACCAGTCGGCATTAACAACATTTTTAGAATCTCAAGATAGCAGCAATACCGGTATCTGAAGGCATGCTTGCTTTTTCAAGAACATAGACATTCCCGTTCGTTTCAAGAACTTTATGAACCAGTTGATTGACGTAGACGTTGTTTTCCGGACCATGGTGATATTGTCCGTTCTCGTCCATCGTACCAAACACTTGGTAATCATCTTCCAGTAAAAGAACATCAATTTTCCCTTGAATACTCGCCATGGCTAGATCATCGTATTGGGCTTCTAAGCGGAATTCCGGTTTTGTTTCATTGAATCGTTCAACCAATGCTTTATAGCGGCGATTAATAATCTCATCCACCACTTCTTGCGTTTGCTCTTGAATCTCATTAAATGACAGTTGAGCTGGCGAAGCTTCAATTCGTGTTTCATCTAAATAGTCATTCTTAGAGAAGCGTTCAAAGTCAGCAATGTTTTTAGGCAATGCAAAGAGTACAAGCGGTAATTGAGATGGTTTAGAGAAATTCTCGTAAACGTATCGATCGACTTCTCGGAAGTAGTTCTCCTGGTCAATCTCCACTTCGCCACTCTTCTCATTATGTCCATGGAAGACACCTTGCCCCCCACCAACTTCTCCTCCATTGTAAGAGGCAACGTTTATTTGGCCACCTGTTAATTCATCACCCAATGCTTTTGTCAAAGTATCTGGCGCATCTTCAGGAAGATCAACTTGTTGCAGTTTGTTTTTACGACCATTATATAAGCTAAACTTGTCATGGTTTAAGGCTAACAAGTGGTAATAGCTAACATATTGGAAGTTTGAAATTAATGGTAAAATATAAGGACGTTTAGACACCACTGTTCCTGTGTGAATCGGCACACTTAAGCGGTAGTAATACACTTCTTCAGGTGTAATATAAAAAACAGCACTTTCAGTCATTGTTCTCCAAAAGTCCGTATGATCAACGAGTGTTTGGACCTTTTCCAATAAGGTGTTACAATACTTCTCGTCATATAATTCGCAAAGTTTTTCCTTTGCTTCTTTTAATAAATTAGAGAATTGAATCTGATTTGCATCTGTTTCAATGGGGTTGGATTCGTTACGCTGAGAAATCGAAACGACAACCTCGTATTCTTTGAGAAGTTCATCCGTTGGAAATGTTAACAATTCTTGCATATGCTTCACCTTCCGTACTTTATTTCTCCATAATCATACATTAATTGCTACAATCATGAAGAGGACTATATATACATGATAGCTAATCACTCAATAAAAGTCTAAAGATATGCAAGGGTTCTCTATTATTATGGGTGCTGATCAATCTCTTTGACCACTCGTGCCGGAACACCAGCCAAGAGGACATTATCTGGAAACGACTTCGTCACAACCGCTCCCGCAGCAACGACCACGTTATTCCCAAGAGTCACGCCTCCGACAATGGTGGCCCCCGTTCCGATCCAACAGTTATCACCTATGGTAATCGGGCGACCAAATTCATAGCCGGAATTTCGGCCCTTTGCATCCAATGGGTGTTCAGGTGTCACAATACTGACCCCGTTCCCGAGCATCGCATTATCCCCGATACGGACCGGACAGACATCTAAAATAACGGTGTTGAAATTGGCAAAGAAATTCTCTCCTACATGAATATTGTAGCCATAGTCTACTCTTAACGTTGGCTCGATATGAATGGAGTTCCCTGTTTTACCGAATAAGGATTTAAGGAGTGCCGTCCGTTCTTCTCTAGATACAGAGTGGTTAAACTGGTGAATCACGTCACGTGCGTTTGTTCTTTCTTTCATCAATAACTCATCAGAAGGGTCGTACATCTCACCCTGTATCATTTTATCTTTCTCAGTGCTCATCTTCCAAACCCCTTTCCTCATTAACCTCTATCCTTACCATCTTGATACACATGCTCATCAAGTAATTGTTTATATAATGGAAGCAGTGCGCGAATGGTATCTGTAAAAAAAGCTTTCTGCTTGTCTTGTTTATCAAGGAGATCACTGTCATGCGGAATGATTCGTCCAATCATGAATTCTGCTTTTTTTACCGAAAGCAACCTGTTTAAGGTATCAGTCACCACTTCTTCGCTGAATGGCTGAACGACCTCTTTTGTATGATCCCCAGAAATGTACATATCCTCAGGCAGTCCCTTCCACTGTTCTGGTTTGTCCAGTAGCAGTTGGCCCATTTCTTTTTCGTACACAGGATTATCAATAATAGATATAAAGATAAATACATGGTCGCTATTTATTCCTACTTGTAAATGAGGGTATTTTTTATACCCGCGCTTATTTCCACCAAACGCACTCCACGTCGACTCGGGTGCATAAGCCGTTCGTCTTCGGTGTTGAGCGATGTGAAAGTTCCCATTAAAACCCGTATACTCATTAATCTCTTCTATGTAGGTATCTCCAATCAATTGAAAGACTGGCTGAATGCGTTCTCTAATCAGTGCCATTCGCTCATCCAAACCGTCAACCTGGAATAAATTAAAATCGTCTTTAGTAAATAAGTTCACTGCAACATGTCTCCTCTATTAAACTGTCTTATCACATAAACATACTTGAACGACCTAACTGTTGTCAACTAGAGACTAGTGAGTTGGGGATGGGAAAAAAGTCACCTTTTAGTAATAATTTATAAATCTGAGTAATTAAAAACACCGTCAAATCAAGGATCATTTTTCCTAGATTTGACGGTGTCTTCTAATTCAGCTAGTTATTTCCCAGCCCCAACTTCTAAAACTATTAAAAAGCTGATAACAAAAAAGCGGACACGTATAGTAGTCCGCTTTTCCTAAGCACAATTAGTCAGTTGTCGATAAAGCTTCTTTTACTTCATCCATCATAATGTGGAAGGTTTCCACTCCACCTTCTGATAAATACCAAGCAGAAGGAGATAAATAATAAATATCATCTGTTGAGTAAGCTTTTGTTTCTTGAATGAGTGGATTATCGTTTAACGTCTCACTTGTCACGTCTCCACCAATGGCGGCCGTGCGGTCTAATATAAATAAGACATCTGGATCTTTTTCCAATACATATTCAAAAGATACTTCCATTCCATGATTGGATACCTCGATGCTGTCGTCAATTGGGGTAAATCCAAAGGCATCGTGAATCACTCCAAACCGTGACCCTGGACCATAAGCAGATAAGGAGCCTTCATTGAATAGAGTCATTAGCGTTGTCAATTCAGAGGCTTGAGCTTCCTCTTTGAGAGTGGTCATTTTTTCTTCTAGTTCAGTTAATAATGTCTCTGCCTGCTCTTCTTTTCCAAATATCGTTGCCAAACGGTTTAAATTGGTGTCAATAGATTCATAATAATGAGCGGTGTCATTGCTCAAATCAATCGTTGGAGCAATCATAGCTAAATCATCATAAGCTGTACGTGAACGACCGGCTACAATAATCAAATCAGGTTGCATAGCATTCGTCACTTCTAAATCAATCTCAAAAAAGCTACCGGCTACTTCTCTGTCACTAAAACCACTTAAATGCTCAGGTAAGTTGGGGGAAGCGGTCAATACGACTCGATCACCAAGCCCTAATGCATTCAGATTATCTAATTGCCCGTTATCAAACACTGCAATCGTTTCAGGATTAAATGGGACCTCTACCTCGTGCCCAGCAGAATCCGTTATAGTGACCATTTCGGGTTCAGCGTTCTCTGATATGATTTGTTCCGCTGTAGCATATTCCGCTTCTTTTGTTGTGCTACTAGCTTCCGCACACCCTGTTAATAAAAAGGCTGCTGTTAACACACTGCCTACTATCCATTGTTTCTTCATCATCAGTAACTTCCTTTGCCTATTTAATTTTTATAATATAAACAATACTTGGTTCCATTTTTTTCGATGATATCAATATCCATCTCATACAGTTCAGATAATACAGGTTCTGTTATGATTTCTTCTGTTGTTCCAGCAGCAAACAATTGACCATTTTTCATCGCAATAATATTATCTGCATAAGCAGCCGCAAAATTGATATCGTGAACAATTGTGATCACTGTCTTACCTAAGTCATCGGTTAACTGTCTTAATGTTTTCATCATTTGAACACCGAAGCTCATATCTAAATTGTTCAATGGTTCATCCAATAAGATATAATCCGTATCCTGACACAAAACCATGGCAATCATGACTCGTTGAAGCTGTCCGCCAGATAAGGTATCAATATAGCGCTCTTCTAATTCTTTTAGCCCTAGATAAGTAAGTGATTCATCAATCATCTTCAAACAATTGGCATTTAACCGCCCTTTTGTATAAGGGAAGCGTCCGAAAGACACTAATTCACGAACTGTTAGCCTCACATTCATATGGTTCGTTTGCCTAAGGACTGCTAAACGCTTAGCCAAGTCCCCATTCTTCCAGCTTTTCACTTCCCCCCCATCAATATAAATTTCGCCTGTATCATGAGGAATTAAGCTACTAATCATTTCAAGGAGTGTGCTTTTCCCTGCTCCATTTGGTCCGATACAAGCGGTCATTTTCACTTTTTCAACAGGAAGCGTAACGTTTTGCACGACCACTTGATCGCCATAGTGTTTGGATACATTTTCTATCGTCATCATGAATGCATCGACCTTTCTTTCATTAGAATAAAGAGGAAATAGATTCCCCCAACAAAAGGGAATCCAAGCCAATTATGCTTGGTGTAAGTATCGTATTTTGGGTCATCGTTTGAAAAACGATGGTAGCAACGGTTGTGGTCACTCCTGTCAATATAAAAGGAATCAGCCGCTTTCGCCTAAGCATAAAGGCAAAAGCCCAGTTACCTCTCGTATTGATGGTCATATAAAGCACGAGCGAGAGGACGACTGCTACTGCAAGAATAGATAATAATTGCGTGTGAGATCGTTTTTTACTCATCCTTTTCCTCCCTTTAGTAATAAATAAATGAACAAGACACTCCCCACTGCCCCTGTGACGACGCTTATAGGAATTTCATAAGGAAAGACAATCGTTCGTGCTAAGATATCCATCACCAGTAAAAATATGGCTCCTGCGAAAGCCGTTGGGAAAAGTGTATTGCCAAAATGATCTCCCAGCTTTATCGATATTAAATTAGGAATAATAATACCAACGAAAGGAATGCTTCCAGCTGTCAAGATAACCAGGGTTGTTCCTAAGGCTACTAAACTAATCCCCAAGAGTTCCATAACTCCATAAGGGATACCCAATTTTTCAGATGTCTCTTTTCCAAGTCCCATAATAGAAAAATAATGGCCAAATAGAGCAATCAGAGCTAATAGTGGTAAAGTGAGCAAGAGTAACGAGACATTCCCTGAATGGATTAACGAAAAATTCCCTTGCATCCATGAGGAGACGTTCTGTACGACTTCATATTGAACAGCTGCAAAGGTACTAATGGACGATACAATATTTCCAAACATCATCCCAACAAGTGGTACCATAATTGAATTCTTTAATTTTACAGTTCGTAAAAACAAGGTGAAAGCAATGGTACCCAGAGTTGCGAATAGAAAGGCTATAACCGTTTTATGTATAAGCGCTGACTGACTGAAAAAAATAATTGCTACAATAATCCCTAGTCGTGCACTGGCCATGGTGCCTGCCGTTGTAGGAGAGACGAACTTATTTTGAGTTAAGTGTTGCATGAGCAAGCCACATACTGACAACGTACTGCCAGCCATTATTAAACTTATTGTTCGAGGGATTCTCGAGTGCCATAAAATCATCCGCTGACTATCAGTCAATGAAAATAAATCGCCCAAATGTAATTCCTGAACACCGATAAATAGTGAGAGGACCGCTATTACAACAACAAGTAGAGCAAGAAAAAGTGGGTTAAACACCTTTCCCTTTCTTGCTGAGTGTGTCATGTGTATCATCCTATTCCTGATCATTCTCTTAATTGAGAATGATTATCATTCTCTACTACAGATTATACCGGGCTATGTTAACAAACACAATCATTCACATGAATAATTTCTAAAGCACGTTTACATAAAAAAAGCCTCTACTCATCTCTCGATTTGAACGAGATAAGTAGAGGCTTTTCAATAGCTACTATATTAAAGAGACTGGACAAATGTCAGCACTGTTTCAGCTGATTGCTTGCCTGCCAATTCAATAAATTCATCGAATGACATGCCTGCTTCTTCGTCTGCAGAATCAGATACTGCGCGGATCACTAGAAACGGTACATCAAACTGGTAACAGGTTTGGGCAATAGCCGCCCCTTCCATCTCAGTGACTAAAGCTCTTGGGAATTCCTCTTTTATCCTATTTAATTGGTCTTGATTACTTATAAAGGAGTCCCCTGTCACGATTAACCCCCGTTGAATACTCCATTCGTTTTTCTTTGCTGCTTGAGCAAATTGTTCTGCCAACACTTCATCGGCTTGATAACTGACTGGCATTTGAGGAACTTGTCCGAATGTATAGCCAAATGTTCGTGCATCCACATCGTTATAACTCAGCTCAGTAGATAAAACCAAATCTCCAATAGCTAAACCTGATTGAACTCCTCCTGCTGAACCGGTGTTGATGACAGCTGAAACGTTAAACTGATTAATTAAAAGAGTGGCAGCTATTGAGGCATTCACCTTACCGATGCCGGATTTAACTAAGATAACCTTTTGATTATACAAACGTCCCTCGTAAAAGGTTTGGTTTGCTTTTTCATAAGTTTTTACGTCACTCAATTCATTTACTAACCGATTAATTTCTTGTTCCATTGCTGCAATAATCCCTAATGTCATTCCTTTACCCCACTCATTAATAAATTATATGAAGAAAACAGTCGCTAAAACAATCACTAACAAAAGGACGACAATCACTATCGCCAAAGTGAGTTGCTTTTCAACACGTCTGTATTTCTCCATCTCTTCTTGTCTTGATTTTGATGTCTTTCCTTGCTTGGCAAGCTTTCTTTCGTATGTGCGTTCTGTACGTTTACGCCTAAATTCTTCTTTGCGCTTACGTTTTTCTTCTAATTGTTTTTGTTTTTGTATTTCACTTCTACTAGACATTATTCTACATCCTTATTCATCATAAGTCGCTTCATTTTCCAATAAAATAAGGCAAAGACACTCTTGGAGTCTCTTAATTCTCCTTTTTCATAGAGCTCCCATGCTTCATCGTACGAGGCTTCAATTAACTCAATCGTTTCATCTTCATCTTGATCCAATGGGCTATCTACTTTACTTAAATCTTTCGCTTCAAAAATTTCCAAGTATTCATCCGTAAAGCCAGGTGTACTGTAATAAGAAGTCACAGGTGACCACTCTTTTGCTTGATAGCCCGTCTCCTCTTCAAACTCTCTCTTTGCAGCTGATAAACCATTATCGTCCGTCTCATCTATAAGTCCGGCTGGTATTTCGACACTAACTTGTTCAATAGCCTTACGGTACTGCTTGACTAAGACAAGTTTATCTTCCTCTGTAAAAGCTATAATGGCTGCTGCTCTATCATGGCGTACTATTTCTCTTTGAGCGAGTTTTCCATTAGGTAATCTCACTTGTTCAACAACATATTCGGTGACATTGCCTTTAAAGACTGATTTACTTTTAACTGTCTCTTCATAAAAATCCATCTCATCTCTCCTCTCACACTCTTCTCTACCCCTATTATAAAGGTTCTTCATTTATATTACAGCTTAAAAAACGGGAAAGAAATCCTTCTTAAGTCCTATGTTAATTTTTTTATGATTTGTGATACTATATAACTATACTAGCAGATGCAATCCATAGACAGGGGGATTTACAATGAAACGAACACCATTAGCCACTATTCTCATATATGCTACTGTTTTATTTACAACACTTTTTCTATTTTTAATTATGATTGGCCTTGATGTTAATGCCTTTTTTGGACTGGTTTTAAGTATCGCAGCAGGTGTCATCTTGCTTTTAGGCGTGAACAAGCACAGCAGTGGTACAGCTCGATTGAAAGGACAAACCAAGCAGCGTCTACCAAAACTGACTCCTAAAAAAGATGCTTTTTATCAGTCTAAAGGATTATCTAAAGAAGACATTCACTACTTTAGAGAAACCATGCAAAAAGCAAAAGAACAAATCATAACTATCGAAACCAATATGAAGCAATCAGGGAAATTGCGTGCCATTGAGCATCGCAATAACACGGTCACTCTTTCAAAATCACTATTCAAAGAAATCACGAACGAGCCACAACGATTGCACGAAGTTGATAAATTCTTATACGTCCACCTCTCTTCTCTAGCCGATTTAGTCGTCAAATATAGAGAAATTGAGAATCACAAAGCGAAAAGTAAAGCGACCTATGATATCTTGGAAAAATCTGCTCGCACAATAGATAGAATGTGTGGACAAATTGCTGAAGATTATGTCAATTTTAAACAAGATGATATTGAAGATATGGATATTGAAGTCGAATTAGCTAAGCGATCAATCCACAACGCAAAAGCTAATGATGATTCATTTAATGAAGCTTTATAATAAACGTTACTCATTATACCAATGATTAGAAATTGAATAGAACAAGGAGTCTAAACTATGGCTAACAAAGAAAATGATTCATTTGATATAAATAAGCAAGCCTCAATTGATGATTTACTGGCCGATCCATTTGGCCATCAAAAAAATCCGTCTTCTATGACGTCGGATCTGCAAACTAAGGAAAAAGATGTCCCGGCAAGAAAGGTTATTGACACGTTAAGTGAAACGAGAAAGCAACAAGCCTATGAACTAGCTAAGCAATTGGACGTAAACGATAGAGAGTCTATTTTATCTTACGGTGCCCAAGCTCAGCAAAAGCTCGGGGAGTTCTCTCATTCCGTATTGAACCACGTCCAAAATCAAGAAACCAGTCATATCGGTGAAACCTTGAATGATTTGATGTTCCGTTTAAAAGAAGCAGATACCAATGACTTGAAAGCAGAAGATCAAAATATCT
This sequence comes from Alkalibacterium sp. MB6, assembly GCF_009935905.1. GTDB lineage: Bacteria > Bacillota > Bacilli > Lactobacillales > Carnobacteriaceae_A > Alkalibacterium. The sequence continues at coordinate 145,044 of NZ_PREX01000001.1, forward strand.
TCAAGAAAATGTTCCGTAAAATCAACCGATCCATTTATGAAACAACAGCCAAATACCAGAAGATTGGCGCCCAAGTGGATAAAATTGCTGTCAAGCTTGATAAAGAAAGAGATCTTCTTTTAAAAGATAATTACATGCTAGAGGACCTTTACGATAAAAACTATGAATACTTTGAAGCACTTAATGTGTATATCGCTGCTGGCGAAGTTAAAATGGACGAATTAAAGAATGAGATTATCCCTAAAGCGATTGAACACGCTGAATCTAGTGATAATCAGATGGAAGTTCAAAAAGTGAATGATTTAAATCAATACCTTAACCGTTTAGATAAACGTGTGTATGACTTGAAAACAGCTCGTCAAATGACGATTCAGCAAGCACCACAAATTCGGTTAATTCAAAACACGAATCAAGCTTTATCAGAAAAAATTCAAACGTCAATTAACACGGCTATTCCCCTTTGGAAAAACCAAATTGTTGTTGCCTTAACCTTATTGAGACAAAAAGAAGCGGTGACCGCACAAAGACAAGTGTCTGAAACAACGAACGAACTATTGACGAAAAACTCTGAGATGTTGAAACAATCATCTATTGAAACGGCCCGTGAAAATGAACGTGGAATTATTGATATTGAGACTCTTGAGAAAACTCAAGCTGACCTTATCGAAACCCTTCAAGAAACGTTGTCTATTCAAAAAGAAGGTCGTTCGAAACGTAAAGAAGCTGAAGTTCAGTTAACTCAATTAGAGTATCGATTAAGAGATCAACTTTTAGAATTAACAGATCCTGCCGATAACACTAAATAAAATCCGAAATGAATCTTTAAGCATATTACTTGAATAATGTATGACTTTTCTTTAATGTTGTAAGTGTAAGAAACATAAACACGAAGGAGAGAGATAATATGTTAGCATTTATTTGGTCATTAATTATCGGTGGCGTTGTGGGAGCAATTGGTCAAGCTATTGTAGGCGCTGATGTTCCAGGCGGCATTATTGGTAATATTATTGTAGGGTTTATTGGAGCATGGGTAGGTCATGCATTGTTCCAAATGGGACCTGAGTTAGGCGGAATTTATATTATCCCCGCTATTGTCGGAGCCATTTTAATCGTCTTTATTTACGATTTAATAGCTAGCCGTCTATAAACGTTCAAAATTAAAACACTCCAGTCAGATTATGACTGGAGTGCTTTTTAATTATGTTGTTTATACTACTCTTAAAGCTTAGTAACGTTAGCTGCTTGTGGTCCTCTTTCACCATCAACGACGTCAAATTCAACTTCTTGTCCATCGTCTAATGATTTGTAGCCTTCGCTGTCGATTGCGCTGAAGTGTACGAATACATCTTCTTGTCCTTCTACTTCGATAAAGCCGAAACCTTTCTCAGCATTAAACCATTTTACCTTACCTTGTACCATCCTATTTCCTCCTAATAGTGAACTTGCAACAGAACACAAACCGTTGATAATGATTTTACATATGTATAATGTGAATCGGTGAAACGCATTCATTCTCTGCTACACAGTTATTATACAAAAGTAAACGCTTTAAATCAAGGTCGTTCATCATTATTACTCATTATACATCTCTAATAGAGTGATGACATCCTTTATATAAGTCATAACTTTACAGAAAAAGACCTGACTGCTCTTCTCCCGAGCAATCAGGTCTTTTATGATTATTTAGTTAACGCTTCAGGGTAATGTGTTTCCACTATATCGTGGCAACGATGACACAATACCTCTTCTTCGTTCAGTTCGACATACTCTTCTGTGGTAATACGGCAACGTGTGCAGACTTTTCCTGGCATTCTTTCAACTTTTACAGAAAGACCGTCAAAGTCAAGAGTAGAATCATCTTCAGGTTTCTCACTTAAATCAGCAAATCGGATGTCTGAGGCAATTAAAATTTGGCGAATATCGCTGTTAAGTGAATCAAGTAACGCTCTCTTTTCTTGTGAGAGATACAAGGTCGTTCTTGCTTCAAAATCCTTACCAATAATCTTATTCTCTCGTGCGACTTCATTTGCCTTCAATACGTTATCACGTAATGACATGAAGGCTGACCATTTACTTAGAACCTCTTGTTCATTGCTGTAGTCTTCTACAGTTGGCATCTCAGCAAGTTGGACATACTCTTCTTCTTCCTCTAAATAGTTCCAGATTTCTTCTGAAGTATGTGGAAGAATTGGTGTTAATAGCTTCGTTAAATCTCTAACGATGTGATAGAAAACAGTTTGCATCGCACGTCTGTCATAAGCATCAGGTGCATCTATATATAACACATCTTTTGCAAAGTTAGCATAGAAGTTAGAGACGTCAAGGGTACAGAAATGATTAATTTCTTTAAAGATATCTGAGAAGTCAAAGCGCTCATAACCATCAATCACTTGCTTAACCGTCTCATTTAATCGATTCATCAAGTACTGATCAACTGGACGCAAGTCTTCGTATGCAATTCCATTTTCTTCAAGAGAAAAATCTTCAGTGTTTTGAATCAAGAAACGAAGTGTATTTCTGATTTTTCGATAAATTTCAGATACTTGTTTCAAAATATCCATACTGACCCGAACATCCGCTTGAGCGTCAACGCTTGATACCCATAGACGAATTAAGTCCGCCCCCATTTGCTGCATCACTTTGTTGGGATCAATGACGTTACCAATGGATTTACTCATTTTCTTGCCTTCACCATCTAAAACCATTCCTTGTGACAGGACAGCTTTATATGGTGCTTCCCCATTAATGGCAACAGACGTTGTGATACTGGAGTTGAACCATCCTCTGTACTGGTCTGATCCCTCTAAATACAAATCGGCTGGGAACGATAAGTTTTCTCGTGTTTTAAGCACAGCATGGTGAGAAGAACCTGAATCGAACCATACATCCATAATATCTGTTTCTTTTGTAAAGATACCATTAGGACTTGATGGGTGCTCGAAACCTTCAGGAAGAAGTTCAACCGCTTCTCTTTCAAACCAAATATTCGATCCATGCTCAGCAAATAAACTAGCCACATGTTCCACTGTTTCAGGAGCCATGATTGAATCGCCGTTTTCTCCGTAGAAAATAGGTAATGGAACTCCCCATGCACGTTGTCTGGAAATGACCCAATCACCACGGTCTCTAACCATATTGTAAATGCGCTGCATGCCCCATGGCTGTAACCATTCGACTTCTTCAATAGCGTTTAACACATCGTCTCTAAAACGGTGAATCGAAGCAAACCACTGAGGTGTTGCTCTAAAAATAACTGGCTTTTTCGTACGCCAGTCGTGTGGGTAGCTGTGAGTAAAGAAGTCTAGTTTTAATAATGCATTGTTTTCTTCCAACCACTCCGTAATGGTTTTGTTTGCTTTATCATAAAATTGACCTTCAAGACCCGGTGCTTCTGCTGTAAAGTGACCTTTCTCATCCACTGGAGATAAGATTGGCAACTCATACTTCTGACAAACAATGAAGTCATCTTCCCCATGTCCAGGAGCGGTATGAACTAAACCGGTTCCGTCTTCAAGAGTAACGTGGTCTCCAACGATGAGTAACGATTCTCTGTCGTAGAATGGGTGTTGGGCAGTCACACCTTCTAAATCTTTACCTGCTACTTCTTTTATCAATTCAACCTTTTCCCACTCAAGGGTTTCAGCTACTTCTTCAGCCAATTTCGATGCCACTACAAATTTTCTGCCGTCAGCATTTAAGACTGCATAATTCGTGTCTGGTTTCACTGCAATAGCCAAGTTAGCTGGCAGTGTCCAAGGTGTCGTTGTCCAAATGATAAATGATGTATCTGTCTCCAATACAGATTTGCCATTTTTTACATTAAAAGCAACATAAATACTTGGTGAACGGACATCATGGTATTCAATTTCTGCTTCAGCTAGTGTCGATTCACTAGATGGAGACCAGTAGATCGGCTTTAACCCTCGGTAAATATAGCCTTTTTCAGCCATTTTACCAAAGACTCGAATTTGTTCAGCTTCATAGTCTTTAGTTAAGGTAACGTAAGGATTGTCCCATTCTCCGGCAACACCTAGTCGTTTAAACCCTTCTCTTTGTCCTTCAATTTGTTCCCAAGCAAACTCGGCACATTTTTGTCTAAATTCGGCAACAGACATTGACTTTCTGTCTACGCCTTTGTTAGTTAAGGCCTGTTCAATTGGCAACCCATGTGTATCCCAACCCGGAACATATGGTGCTCTGAAACCAGACATTGATTTATAGCGAACAATAATATCTTTGGAAATCTTGTTTAGTGCATGCCCCATGTGAATAGCCCCATTAGCAAATGGAGGGCCATCATGCAACACAAATGACGGTTTGTCTTTGTTTAATTCTTGTCTTTTGTTATAAACATCTGCTTCTTCCCATTCTTTTTGTCTCATCGGTTCTTTATTGGGAAGTCCTGCACGCATAGGAAAGTCTGTTTTTAGTAAATTAAGTGTTTCTTTAATTTCCATACTCTCACCCTTTTCGTATTTTTTGTAAAAAAAAGAGACTTCTCCTGTAAAAGGACGAAATCTTCGTGGTACCACCTTAGTTTAGAAAGTATGAACTGTCTACTTTCCCTCATAGCCTTTAACGCAGGCACACGCCTTCAGTTACTTTTTTTCACTGCCGGGCTACTTGAATGATCAAGATCCTTTTTCCCTTATCAATGTCTCAGCTGCCATTGATTCTCTGTAAAGGGTTAAATAGGACAAGGTGTTTCAAGTCTTACTTATTGTATTATAAATTTAAATTGATGGCAATTCTACTGCTGGTGTCATACCTTCTTCGTACTCTTGTGACTCAACAACTTTTACTGAATCATCAGCGTCAACAGCTTGTTCATCTGTTTTGCTTTCCAAATCTTCATGCACAGCTTGAATCGTTTTTGTCTCAACATGTTCAGTGACAGGTGGCTGTAGGATATCATCCCACTCATCTTTCTTTACCAATTCCAACTGAGATTCTATCATTAATTGAAGTCTTTGTCTAAAGACACGGCTTTGTTTTCTTAGCTCTTCTGTCTCTTGTTCAATCTTTCTCGCTTTAGTCACTGCATCTTTTAGTAAGGCATCCGCATTGTTTTCAGCTTCATGTTTAAGATTAACTGCTTCATTATTAGCTTCTTTTGTAATCATTTCAGCTTCTTTTTCAGCATTCTTCTTCAATCGATCGGCTGCATCTTGTGCAACAATAATTGATTTATTCAAAGAGTCGTGCATTTGATCATAATTAGCTAGTTTTTCTTCAGCAAAGCTCAATCGTTTTTCGACTTCTTTTTTCTGTTTCAACAGCATCTCATAATCTTTTATAATTTGATCAAGGTAATCATTTACTTCATCTTGATCGTACCCTCTCATTTTGACAGGAAACTCTTTATTATGTATATCCATTGGAGTCAAAGCCATGGAAAACACCTCCATAATTATTTACCTGTTTAAACTGCTCCAGGCTCTCCGCTTTCTTACAAAAGCGTCAAGCCTAAATCAGTCTACTTGTTTCTGTCTAATACACCCAGGTTTAAGCGTATTTTTTCTTTTTTTGTCTTACCTTCTATTGATTGAACTCTTATTCGGCCGTACCCCCTGATGGAGATAATATCATAGATATCTAAAACGACATCCGGCCTATCAGTCTCATTCCAGTTTACTTTTACTTTTCCAGCAGCGATTAACTCTTTCGAGCGTTGCCTGGACACATTGAAAACACCTGATAACACTGTATCTAAACGTAGTGATGAGACGATTTCTGAATGTTCTTCCCATGTGTCTTTAGGGATAAGAATATCGGTATAGGGTGTTTCTTCAAGTTGAACGGCTATATTGCCAATCTTCTCAACGGATGTCAGTAAAAATGGCATAATTGATGTCTCTGTAATAAACTGCCATCTGTCGCCATCAGTAATAATATCGCCTATTGTTTCTCTCTTAATTCCTGCACCCATCAAGGTTCCCAAAATTTTCCCGTGGGATAACTCTGCGAACTTTTTGGGATACCTGACTTCTACGATCTCAATTTGAAAGTCATCCTGTTGAGGTTCAAAGTATGGTGGATAGAAAAAAAGTCGTTTTCTTTCGGCTGCTTCATAACCTCCGTACCCTTTAGACTCCACTTCAGGAAATTGCCCTAATAATGATTCAACAATATACTGTTCACGTGGATCTAAAAAAGGTGATAAATACGGTGCATAGTGAGACTCAACTTGATGCAACCAATCCAACACTTGATCGATGAACTGTTTTTCATTTTCTCTAAAATGTTGATACAGATTTTCCATATCTACCTCATCCAATAATCATTAATAAGTTGTAAAGTATATTAAAGACAGCTGCCACACCATATTCAATAAAATTCAATGCGAAAAACGCAACGAGTCCAGCTAGACTAATCATGCCTATCGGTGGAACGAATTGTCTGAATACACTAACGTATGGCTCACAAATCCGAGTAAGAAATTGACCGATTCCAGATTGATATCCACCAGGCATCCATGATAGCAAGAAATAGATGACGAGAGCATAGCGGTACAGAACTAGCCCTTGCATGACTAGGTTTTGAATAACTTGAAGTATTGAGACTATCATCTTGTTTTTCGTATCTCCGTTCTAAAATTATAATTAGAAACTATAATCGTTATTTTTTATAGCTTGTAAATCTGTTCCGTCCACTTCAAAAGACTGCGGTGTGCACATGAATATCTCATCACCTAAGCGTTGAATATCGCCCTTAATTGCATAAGTGGTGCCCATTAAGAAATCGATCATCTTTTTAGCTTGCTCTTTTTCCATTCTTCTGAAATTTAATACGACAGACTGATTGTTTAGTAATACATCCGCAATGGCTTGAGCATCAGAATACAGTCGCGGCTCCATAATTTTAATTTTAGGTTTTTTCATAGCCTGAGACTGATTGATAGCAACAACATTCTGACCTCCAACCGGTTTTTGTTCATTATAGGTATATGACGGTGTCGACATCGATTCAGCTGCTTTCTTTTTCTCTTTTTTTACTGGCTTTTCAACCACTACTTCTTCTTCATTATCAGTATCTGTATCATTCAAAGAAAAGTAATCGTTAAATTTCTGTTTGATACTCATAGTCACTCTTCCTTTCCGTCAGTTACTACTTATTTACGACGTCTTCTGAAGAAAGGTGGTGTATCCATTTCTTCTTCACTTGCATCAGTAGATGATGCGTCTTCTCTTGAGAAAAGATCCCCGGAAGCATTATCTTTTTTGTTTTCAACAATGTCATCTAAATCGGCATTGTGTCTGTCTCTTAAATTAGGTTCTTTTCTAATATCCCAGTTACCAAATGGATCATTTGATTTCACTGAATCTGTACTCGTTTTTTTGCCGGCCTTTACTTTACTAGGCTCGCTCTTTTTAGTTGCTGTTTTCTTCTCAGCGTCTATACCTGTAGCGATGACTGTTACAATAACTTCGTCGCCCAAGTCTTCGTTAATTGATGTACCGAATATGATGTTCACATCACTTGTAGCTGCCGCAGAAACAATATCAGATGCATCTTGTGCTTCGAATAAAGTTAAGTCTGACCCACCAGTAATATTTAACAGTACATTTTCTGCTCCATCAAGTGAGATTTCCAATAATGGTGAAGAAATGGCTTTTTTGGTTGCTTCTACTGTTCTGTTCTCACCTGTTGCCGTACCGATACCCATTAAAGCAGAACCTTGATTTTCCATGACTGTCTTCACGTCTGCGAAATCTAAGTTAACGTAACCAGGGTTCGTAATGAGATCAGATATTCCTTGAACACCTTGTTTAAGGACATTATCAGCTTCTCTGAACGCTTCCATCATAGGGGTTTTCTTGTCGACGATTTCAAGTAACTTATTATTAGAAATCGTAACTAAGGTATCAACGTGTTCACGCATAGCAGCGATACCTTCAGCAGCAAAGCGGCCTTTCTTAGGTCCTTCAAAGGTAAACGGTCGAGTAATAACCCCTACTGTTAATGCCCCTTGTTCTTTTGCAACTTTTGCTACGATACCAGCAGCACCTGTTCCCGTTCCGCCACCCATACCAGCAGTTACAAAGACCATGTCAGCGCCCTTAAGTGCTTCAGCAATAGCTTCTTCACTTTCCTCAGCTGATTTTCTTCCCACATCAGGATTAGCTCCAGCACCCAAACCACGAGTTAACTTTGGCCCTAATTGAATTTTTGTCTCAGCATTCATCATATCTAATGCTTGTAAATCTGTGTTAGCAACAATAAACTCAACACCTTGAACATCATCAGCGATCATTCTATTTACAGCATTTCCACCAGCACCGCCAACACCGATTACTTTTAATACGGCTCCATTGTGTCTAACGGAATCAAATTCTAAATCCATTCTTTTTCCTCCTGTTATAACTTATCAATAGTCAGTCAAAAAAACTACCAAATAACTGTTTTATACTATCCATAAATGACTTGTTTTTCGTTTCATTTTGATGGGTTGAATCTTGTTTATGTTCTACCTTTGCTGGAGAATAATTAGTTGGTGCACTGCTTGACACCGGTGAGATGTCACCAAACAATATTAATTGATTCATCACTTGGTGAATATCATCCATGTTTGCTTTATAAAAGACTAACGCTATCGCATTGGTAAAGGATGGATAACGAACACCCATAAAATCAGGTATGTACGTTTTGATGTTCACATTGAAAATCTCTTCAGCTAAGTCTGTTAACTTAGGTATAGCTGAGGTCCCTCCTGTTAGAACAATTCCACCAGGCAAATCAAGTGCGCCTATATCATCCAGCTCTTCTTTTACCTGTTCGAATATTTGAGCTAAGCGAGCTTCAATAATCTCAGCTATATACGATTCTTTCACTTTTATAGTGTGATCCTGACCAACTACATCTATTGATATGTTTTGGTCGTTTTCTGGTTCTTCGTTTCCTACAAACGCATAGCCGACTTCGCGCTTTAGCCTCTCTGCATTTTTTATAGATGTATTTAATACTACAGAAATATCTTTAGTTATATTGCTTCCGCCTTCTTTTATGACAGAAGAGAATTTAACTTGGTGATCATGAACAGCTGATACCGTTGTTTGACCGCCACCCAAGTCAATTTGAACCGTGCCAAAGCCTCGTTCATCTTCTGACATCACTAATTCAGACATCCCTTTAGGTTGGAAAATCAAGTCATCTATTGCATAACCTGCATTATTAACACTTCTTTTAATGTTGTGAAGAACCGTTTTTGATACAGATAATGCTGTTCCATACAGCTCGATTTGCTCACCGACCATCTTTCTGGGATCTTTGATGCCATCGAAACCATCCACTATAAACTCTTCTATCATGACGGATAGAAGCGTCTTGTCGGATGCAATTTTTTTATTTACTATATGACCGATCATCTTTTTTAGTACGGATTCATTTATTTCCTGTCCCGAATGCTCAATAGCACTTACAACATGAAATGGACTAATGTCAATATTTAAGGCTGGTACACCCACTATTAATGAAGCAATAGTCAAGCCTGATTTTTCTTCTGCCTGTTTTACTGCTTTACTAATTGATTGAGCTGTTTCATCTATATCTATGATTAACCCTTTATTGATACCATTTGACCGTTCACTGCCGACTCCAATAACATTCATCTGACCATTTAATACTTCAGAAACAATGACTTTTATCGAAGTGGTTCCAATATCCAAACTGGTATAAATCCCATCTTTCAATTTATTGAAACCTCCTGTCTACACTGGCAATTCTTTCTCTAGTCTAAACACTTATACATAAGAGAAGAGCTGCTTATTTTTTTACTGTTGACAATTCTCATTTTACCATAAATGCTTAGGTATAATGAATAGTCTTTAGTGATTTATCCGTTTAATTCAATTACTATTGTGTAACAAAGTAAAGCTATTCGTACATATTCGCTTTATTTACATCTTTCCCGCCTTTTTCTAGAGATATTTACTCAAGGAGCAGTCCAGAAACCTTAACTATTTTTGGAGCAACAGCATACAACAGCTAAGGTTATTATTCTTCGTCTTCGGATTCATCAAATTCTTCTAGTTCCAAACTTGCTTCTTCACTTTCAAATGGAACAAAAAATGCTCCTGCTTCTAAATCGAACGTTCCTTTCACACCATTTACAGCTTCAACCATATCAGGGTAGTAATTAATCCGTTCAGGAAAGGTAGGAATGGATGCAGTTACCTGATTTCCATCAGTCATAAACAAACGAATAAGTAAAGGATTCTCAGCATCATTGATGTGTTCAATTTCAGAAATCATCATTTTTACTTGCTCGTCCACTTCAGGATACAGTTCAAGGATTCGATCCAACTCAGGTCCCTCACTAAATCCACTCAATATGGCTTGCTTAGAATCTGGTCTTGGAATCACCTCGTCTAGAATGACACCATTTTCTAGAATTTTGCTGTAGCGATTATCATGTAACAAATAAGCTACTGCGTCATATTCATCTATTGTAATGGTGATCTCCTGAAGTCCAGATAGGGTTATCTTTGCATCTGACACTTGGGGATTTTCCTCTACAATTCGTTTTTCGGCTTCTCCTTTATTTACGTATTCTTGCCAAAGTGAGCCCCCCGAACTGATTAGACTTGCATCTAGTACGTCTTGGACATACACTTCATTCGTTCCTTCGACTGTCACTTCTTCAACTAAACTGTAAGGTGATATAACATAAAGGGACAAACCTATACTGATTAAAAAAATAGCCATAATAACTAGCCATTTTCCGATCCTTTTTTTATCCGAATGCGTGCCTTTGCTAGAGGAGCTGTTTTTTCTATTGTCATTTTCTTTATAATCGCTAGTAAAAGCGATTTTATCCCCTACTTTACCCATACTTAACTCCTATTTCTATAGACTCTAACGGATCGTTTCTACAATTAATTTGATTAGTAAATCTGATGCGTTTTGCTTGCCTAACTTTTTCGATTCCGTCGCCATAACAACCCGCTTATCTTCATTTAACATCAAATCATCTAACTCGTTTAATAATGTTGTTGGATTTAAACTATCTTCTTTAATTAATCTTGCTGCTCCCGCTACTTCCAGACTTTGGGCATTTTTTGTCTGGTGATCTTCAGTTACAAATGGACTGGGAATCAAGATACTTGGTACACCCAATGACGTAATTTCTGATAGGGTCGTCGCACCACTTCTACATACTACCAAAGAGACCGAGGCAAAGACTTCTGGCAGCTGATTGATGTAGGGTACAACTTTTATTCGTTTGGAATCTAATTCGCCAATCTCTTTAGCTACTTTTTCATAATGGTCTTCTCCAGTGACGAATAATATCTGGTATGGTCGTTTAATTAATTCGCTCATACTGTCTGTTACGACTTCATTTATTTTTTGAGCGCCTCTACTTCCTCCAAAAAAAACTACTGTCTCTTTCGAAGGATCTAAGTTATATTGATTCAAGATATCTGTTTTCTCAAGTAAAGCCACTTCTTGAGCTCTGGGATTTCCAGTAAAATGCACCTTGTGTTCATTGCCTTTAAATTGATTAATGGCTTCTTGGAAACCAACAGCAATAGCAGAAACATGTTTGGCCAGGAATTTATTCGTTACTCCTGCTACACTATTTTGTTCATGAACAATCGTCGGTATAGATAATTTAGACGCTGCATAACAGACCGGTGCACTAACATAGCCACCTGTTCCTATAACCGCATCCGGCTTAAAGTCTTTAATGATTTTTTTTGCTTTACTCATAGATGACAAGAATAACCTCACTGTTTTTAAGTTATATTTCAGTCCAGCGAAAGATAGGTCTCTCTTAAACCCTTCTACGTTAATGGCTGTAAATGGAACACCGTGACGAGGAACTATGCGACTTTCCAAGCCTCTTTCCGTTCCTACATACAAAAATTCTGTATTGCTATGAAGGTCACTTATTCGTTCGATTAAAGCAAGAGCAGGATAAATGTGTCCACCTGTTCCGCCGCCAGTTACTAATATTTTCATGGCTGATGCACGCGTGTGCCTATCCTCCTCAGTTCTCCTGTTTTATTCGTTCAATTTGTTCAAGGAAGTCATTTCCTCTTAACTCAAAGTTATCATATTGATCCCAACTTGCACAAGCCGGCGAGAGAAGAATGGTGTCTCCTTCTTCGCTTAATTGAAAGGCAGCTTGTGTGGCTTCTCTTACTGTTTTAACTTCAACAACTTGATTTACACCTGCTTGCTTAGCCACTTCAGCGAGTTTAGCTGCAGACTCTCCAAAGGTTACCAATCCTTTTACTCGCTCTGATAAAACGGGCATTAAATCTTGGAAGGTCTCTCCTCTATCAAGTCCGCCTGCAATTAGCACGAGTGGTTTATTGAAACCTTTCAACGCATGAACGGTTGCTAATGTATTGGTTGCCTTTGAATCGTTATAAATATCTCGTCCATATACTTGATCAACATATTGCATACGATGAGGGACACCTTTGAACTGATTAAACACTTTACGAATTGTCTCGTTAGTCACGCCTTTTAATTTTGCAACGGCGATAGCTGCCAGTGCATTCTCCAAGTTGTGTTCGCCAGGTATAGTCACGTCAGCCACTTTCATGACCGTTTCCCCATTAAAGACGATAGTATTGTTCTTCAAATATACTCCGGTTTCCAGTTGTTTTTTTCTGGAAAAAGGGAGCCGTTTGGCTTTACTGTTGTTCATTACCCAGTCAGACAATTCGGATTGATCCGCGTTATAAATAAGAACATCGGCTTCTGTCTGATTTTTAGTAATTGCTAATTTAGCTTTAACATACTCATCTCTCGTTTTATGATAATCAAGATGAGCGGAATAAATGTTTAAAATAATGGCAATGTGTGGTTTAAATTGTTCCGTACCCATCAATTGGAAACTGGATACTTCCATAACAATGTCATCTTCACTAGTAGATGTTTGAGTCAATAAACTGGCAGGTGTACCAATATTTCCTACAGCATACACTTGTCCAGATGAACGCTCAGCATCCAACACAGCTTCGATCATTTTAGTTGTTGTCGTTTTTCCATTGGTTCCTGTAATAGCAACAATGGGGCTTTCAGAAACCAAGTAGGCCAATTCTATTTCTGTATAAATAGGAATAGACCGTTTGATTGCTTCTCTTAATAGACTATTGCTATAAGGTATGCCTGGATTTTTAACAATATAATCAACCTGTTGGTCTAATAACTCCAACGGGTGGCTCCCTGAAACGACGGTGACACCGCGGCTTTTTAATTCGTTAGCTTGATCATCATCGTCTAAGTTTTTAAAGTCGTTCACGGTTACTTTTGCACCTAGCTTTAATAACAGATTAGTTGCACTGTATCCACTAACAGCTAAGCCTAGTACGAGAACGTGTGTATTATTGAATTGCTGAATAGCTTTCATATATCTCCCTCTATATCTTGTCGATTTCGCTTTTTTTTTATAAAAAGGTGCGGTTAATAGACTTTTTACCGCAATATAGTTGAAAAAAACTGGAAGCAGAAAGCTACTACCAGTTTTTCGAGGTATTTAAATAGTTAGTAACACAAGTAGTGATGCAATCAATGTGATGCTGGAAAAGATGATAACAATCTTCCATTCACTCCAACCGACTAGTTCAAAATGGTGATGAATTGGACTCATTTTAAACACGCGTTTATCTCTTGTTTTCATTGATGTGACTTGAATCATCACACTGGCCGTTTCAAAAACAAAGATTATACCAATAAGCAGCAGAGTCCATTCCTGATTCAACACAATGGATACCCCAGCTAAGCCAGCGCCTAAAGCTAAAGATCCGACATCACCCATAAAAATTTTGGCCGGTTTTTTATTAAATAGAAAGAATGCCAGCAAGGCTCCCATAGCAGATAATGTAAATAGTGCAACGTCATATTGAGATTGCCATATAGCAATAACCGTGTATGCTCCATAAGCTAAAAAACCAGTCGAAGCCAATAAGCCATCTATTCCGTCGGTTAGATTTGTTGCGTTTGAAAAGCCCACCATCCAAAATAAGACAAACAAAATATAAAAGATGCCAAGGTCAAGTTCAATACCGAACGGCAATTGAACGGTTTGCAAATCGATAAGTTGATTTAAGCCAAAATAAAAGATGACGGCACCAACGATTTGTCCCATTAATTTCTGAAGACTTGTTAAACCTAAATTTCTCTTCATAACGACCTTTATATAATCATCAACGAATCCAATAGCTGCATAGACGACAAATATAAAGGACAATAATAATGTCGTTCCAGAATGATAATCAAACAGCAAGGCGAATAGTATACTTGAAAAAACAATCCCTACAAGAATGGATACTCCACCCATAGTTGGCGTACCTGATTTAACACCATGCCACGTCGGACCTTTTTCTTTCGTTATTTGTCCTAATTGCTTTCTCTTAAAATAATTGATAACAGCTGGCATTAAACCGGCTGTCACTAACCCACCCAGTAAAAATGGATAGAAAAGATTCGTTTGTTCCATAGACTATTCCTTTCTATTGCATAGCAAAATATAATGTTACTGCGGTGGACTTAGAGTGATGAACAGTTCCATCCCCGTTTCAATGTATGCATTTTGGGACAGACTCTGTTCACTAACATACCCTTCTCCCTCAAAGCTGACATTTATGCCAGTCAATTCGGCCAGTCTTAATACATCGCTTCTAGACCACCCAGTCAAATCAGGCAAAGTCATCGCACCATTTGTTAAAAGCATGATTCGATACGAATCGTTCACTGAAGAGTCTGGAAGTGGAAATTGTTGAACAATGGTATCGCCAGAACCAATCACCTCAAACACTTTACCTTCTTGGGTAAACTGCTGTATCACTGATTGAGTATCCTCTTGAACGACATTTTCCATTTTATTTCCTTCGATTTCAGTTTGCGCAGATGAGCTTCCCTCATTGACAACATACTCCAAAGCACGTTTCATAAATGGATTATATATTTTTTGAACGACTTGAGAGCCATGGAAGGTACCATTTAATTTCGGCTGCTGAACTGTTACATATAATATTAATTCAGGGTCATCCAAAGGCGCCATTCCGACAACGGAATAGAGGTAGTCTGACCCACCGGCTATATATTTTCCAGTTTCTGGATCAACTATTTGTGCAGTTCCTGTTTTGGTTGCCGTTATATGTCCTTCTATCTCAAAGCCTTTCGCATTACCTTCTTCACTGTATACTGTCTCTTTAAGATATTCAAGTGTTTTGTCAGCCGTTTCTTTAGTAATCAATGTCTCTGTTTCATTTACTTTTGTTTCTTGGACACCGCCAGTGGCTGTATTAGACAATTTGCTGACTAAATGGGGCTCAACCATTTTCCCGCCATTCGCAATAGCAGAAAATGCTCTCAACATTTGAACTGGAGTTACGGTTATCCCTTGACCAAAGCCTGTATTGATACGTTGCAATGGCCATTCATAAGGATTGCTTCCCGTAGTTTCATTCGGGAGAGATATACCAGTACGTGTGCCAAAGCCAAAATCATCCAAATAAGTCTTCCATGTATCGTGACCCATTTCTTCAATCATGTGTACAAATCCGACGTTACTAGATCTCGCCAGGCCTTCTAAATAAGTAATGGTGCCCCATCCGTCTCGATTAACATCTCGAACGAGACCTCCAGCTACTTCAATCCGTCCAGATTTAAAATAATCATACGGACGAAACGTCCCTTCTTGTATAGCTGCAGCTAAAGTCATGACTTTCATAGTTGATCCTGGTTCTATAGCATACTCTACTAACATGTTTTGCCATGACTGTTCAATACCTTCTTTAGTAATCGGATTAAATGTTGGACGTTGAGAACTGGCTAATATCTCACCCGTTTTTGCATTCATTAAGTTAGCTGTCATAGCCACAGGTTCGTGCATCTCTTCCACTTCTGACATGATGCTTTCCAAAAATATTTGAAGGCGTCGATCAATGGTTAAATGGATATCCTGACCATCTATTGGATCTTGTTGTTCAATATCTTGCCCTGGTATGACATAACCAAATCGATCACGTTGGTACTTCATCCAACCATTCTGACCACTCAAGGTATCATCGAATTCCTTTTCCAGCCCCAGTATACCCTCTAATTTCTTATCCTTTACCTCTTCATCGTCATTGTTTTGTTGAGCCAGACCAATCGTGTGAGAAGCAAAAATACCATTAGGGTAAAAGCGACTTTGTTTCTCTTCAAAGGTAATACCTGTTAATTCTTTTTCTTCCAATTCTTCCTTAATCGTACTCATGACTTCATAAGTTAAATTATTTCCTGCTTTACCAAATTCGACTTGGTTGTTATCACGAGTTAATCTATCCAAAAGTTCTTCTTCACTCATCGATATGTGCTTCGCCAGTACAGAAGCAACCTCATTCGCCTCTTCAATATGAATCGGTCTATTTGGTGTTGACCACTCGTCCGTTAACACGGCAATCATCTTATAGGTTGTGGCATCCAGAGCTATAGGATTACCATTTGTATCATAAATAGTGCCTCTTTTAGCAGGGAGAACCGTATTGCGTGTATACAAACGCTGGACATTTTGTTCTAAGTTTTCCCCATTCACTTCCCCTTTTACCATAATCCAGGTAAAACGGAAAAACACACTTAAAAACAAGAGAATGCTCACAACATATAAAACAATGGCCATATATTTCCGGTTTCTAAGAGGTTTTGTTTCCTTAACCTTTTTTTGCCACTTTTTCATTTAAATACATTCCTAATTTGTTCCTCGTTCATCTCCAGTCCGTGATCCTTTGCGATGGAGTAAACTCTGTCGTATCTAGACAGTTCATGAATTTTTTGTTCATAGTTTTCATTTTGAATTTGAACGGTTACAGCTTGTGTTTCAAGATCTTGAATGGTTCGATTCATAGTGGATAATTGCATGGATAAGGCGATGTGCCCGACTGCAATCGCTAATAAAATGATGCCAAACAGACTTAATACAGCTATTTCTAACTGCGTAAAAACCTTATGTATGGGTTTAGTCTTCTGACCTTTTTTAGGTTCACCTGAGGGAGTTATAGAAGGTTCTCGTAACGGTTGAGCTGTTAAAGGTTCTGCCTCATTGACGAGTTGGCGTGCTAAATTATCATTCATCATGTTTAATGCTCTCCTTCTTTTTTTCTAGTCTATTTCCTTTTGCTTTTCTGCTATACGCAGTTTCGCACTTCTTGCCCTGTTATTGGCTTCTAATTCTTCTGCATTAGGTAAGATTGGCTTCCTATTAATGAGCTTTAAAAGTGGTTGATACTCATCAGGTATGACAGGTAAGCCTCTTGGCAAGTCAGGCAGTTGAGAGTAGCTTTTGAAGAGTTGCTTTACTATACGATCTTCGAGAGAATGGAAAGTGATGACACTCAAACGCCCATTAATAGCTAATAAAGCAATTGCTTCTTCAAGAGACGCTTCTAATGCTCCTAATTCATCGTTTACTGCGATTCTAATCGCTTGAAAGGTACGTTTGGCCGGATGGCCGCCTTTGCGTCGTGCAGGAGCTGGTATCGCGTCCTTTATTATCTCAACCAATTCTTGTGTGGTTTCAATGGGCTCAACTTCTCTTCTTGCTTCGATTTTTCTAGCTATCTGTTTGGAAAACTTCTCTTCTCCATAGCGGAAAAATATTCGCACTAAATCGTTAAAGTCCCACTCATTCACCACCGTACGAGCTGATAATTGCTGCTCTTGATTCATTCTCATGTCTAAGGCTGCATCGTTATGGTAACTAAATCCGCGTTCAGTGATGTCTAGTTGTGGAGAGGATACCCCTAAGTCGTAAAGAATCCCATCTATTTTTGTTACACCGTGCTTTTTCAACGATTCTTTTAGGTAACGGAAATTAGAATGAATAAAGGTTACTTTGCCTTTTTCTACTTCCTCTTTCAGTACTATTTTTGCATGTTCAATAGCTGATATATCTTGATCAAACGCATATAAGTGACCTTTATCATTTAACTGGCTTAAAATTAAAGCACTGTGCCCTGCTCCACCTAATGTGCCGTCAACATAAATGCCGTCAGGTTTAATATTTAAACCGTCAACCGTTTCATGGAGCAGTACAGTTTCGTGATTGAATTCCGACACATCTAGTCCCCCTTTTTATTCATTTCTTTTTTAGTTTATTTATTAACTTCTTGTTTTTATCTTAGTGTTCCTTTTAAAGGTGATGAATTAGAACCCAAAATCAATCATTTCTTCAGCAATGTCCTCAAAGGTTTTATCGGCATCGTCTGCAAATGCTGTCCATCGCTCTTCGCTCCATATTTCAATACGATCAGAAACGCCGATAATGTAACAGCCTTTAATTAGTTCTGCATGTCCAATAAGTGTATTCGGTATATTGATTCTTCCTTGTTTATCTAATGAGCACTCTGTTGCTGCAGAATACAAAAATCGAGTAAAGGTTCTGGATTCTTTTTTTGCTAATGGGAGTTGCTTTAGTTTTTCTACTAAAACTTCCCACTCTTTCAATGGGTAGCCGAACAAACAACCGTCCAGCCCGCGGGTTACAATGAATCGTTCCCCCAAATCATCTCTGAATTTGGAAGGAATTATTAAACGTCCTTTAGCATCAACTGAATGTTTATACTCGCCTAATAACATGTCATTGCCCCCTTCCCCACTTATATGGCATAGTCTACCACATTCCACCACTTTCCACCACCGCATTTTAGAAAATAACACACAACTGTAACCTAAGAAAACTGCATAGGAACAAGCGTTTCCTTTAAAAAAAGAACCACCAATCACCATGCGAGCAGCAAGTGATTGATGGTTCCTATTTTAAACTAAATGAGGTAATTCATGAGTAACCATCCTGATCCAAATAGATGGAGTGTTATAAGAATAAGAAACACCACTCGCCACCACTTACGAAAAAACAAATAAAACGTAAGCGTTTGTGTTTTAAATGTAAAATAAGTGGCCATTAGGATGCCGGGAATGGATAGTAATATAATCAAGTGGGGAATGATATTGCGTTCTAAAGCGATATTTCCAATGATCATCAGCATGATGAACAAATAAGGAATCAGAAGGTCCACGACTCTAACTGACAAATGAAGCAGGCGAAATTGACGATTTATCTTTTTGGAAAACAAGAGCACGATATAAGGAATAATATAAAACAGGAGAATCATTCCACTCTCAGTTATAATATTCATAGATTCACTTCCATTTCTATGTACAAAGCAGACTATAGTTTCTTCCATATAATAACAGAAAAAGTGTTCATGGCAATAGCCACAAACACTTTTTGAACTCAATTGAAATCTGCCAAAGGCATATCAATGAATGAGTTAGTATTATCCTTCTTTGCTTACTACCTCTTTACCTGCGTAAAATCCACAAGATGGACAAACATGGTGATTACGTTTCACTTCACCACAATTTGGACAATCACTCATGTTTGGAAGGTCCAATTTTAAATGAGTACGTCTTTTTGCTTTTCTAGTAGTAGATGTTCTTCTTTTAGGTACTGCCATTTTCCAACACACCTCCTTAAAAGGATTCGATTCTGGGATTCACATATCATTATTGTCAATTAATTTTCGTTATCTTCTTCAGGAAACAAATTTTTCAGTGCAGCAAAACGAGGATCGCCTTCTTCATCATTGGAATGAAAAGCTTTCTCTTCGTATATGTCTTCTGTCAGGACTTTCCAATTCTTACCGCTAGGCAATTGATTGGATTTTAGTTCCTCTTCAGTAAATACTTGAGTCGGTTTATTGGTTAAGATAGCATCTTCAAGAGGCTTCCTCAAATCAAGTATCGGATCAGACAATTGCTCTACAATCTCGTCGTCTTCAAACTGTTCGGGTTGAACAGAGGATTCTGGTCCCAGATATATTTCTGAAAAGAAAAAATTTAAGGGAGTTTCCACTGGTTCAAGTGAGCGGGATGACGGTAAGGTAATCTGAGTAGAAACAGTCAGATTTACCAAAAAGACGGAATGTTGTTCGACTTTTATCGTTCCATTCAATTCAACAGGATTAACAGATAATAATTCGCTATCGCGCTTTTTTAATGATTGTTCCAAATCAATCGTCCCATTCAATGATAGGGAATCACCTTGATATTTCTTCAATTCATTTAATGCCCATTTAATTTTCATGATTTCACCTCAGGTTGATCATACTTAAAACAAATGGTTATCAGCAAGGATGGCTATCTATGTTTCGGTTAGCCTCTTACTTGGGCAACAAAAATTATTATACTAGTAAGAGGGATGAATGTCAATAAATTTAATAGGTTTTCGCTTATAATCTTGACTCTTTATTGATTTTTGGTCGGCTAATTGATACACATTGCCAGCCAAAATAGTCAAGTCCATCTGTTCACTCGTTTTTTGGTTAACATTAGTAATAAACGGAACGGATGATTCATGCTTTATTTGACTCAAGTGTTGCTGCCCTTTCGAAGTAAAACCGAGTACCCTTAAGCCTCTGACGTCATTCACCTTGCTTAAGACACTTTGTTTGGATTGCTTTAACAAAATATACACACACAACCTTTGCAACCTTGCCCAAGTCAATTGTTTTGTTTTCAGCTTTGTTAAAAACTCTTCCATACTAAATGAATGGGCAACGACTTTCTTAAGTCGGTATTCCAGTCCTTTTTCCATTAGATAAACGTCAGCCAATTCCTCTAACGGAGTGACAGTGATTGTGTATTTTAAATAAGCAAAAAAGTCATCCCATGAGATCAAGCGGTTGGTCTTTAGTTCGTGAAGGGTTTCATTCGGCACAACAGCTGCTATATCTTCCCAAACTGGTTGTTGACTCAATGCGGCTTGTCGGATAGCTGTTCCACTGGCGGTCTGGTCATGACGAGCGATACGTTTGTCACTATGCTGACTACCTTTCCTTTGAATAGTCAGCAAGTCCATCCCACTGTTTTGCTTGATGACTTCTCTCGCATAAGAAAACCCCAACATATTATTCGGCTGATTTAAATCAATAGGAAAGTCAGGAATAATTTGCTTAATGATAACTCCCATTGTGTGAGCATAGGTCGATTGCTGTTGATAATGGTTTTTAAATTGTTCATCCAGTGTATCTTCATGTTCTAAATATTGTCGAGCAGCTTCATAAAAATCAGCTCCGGAACCTGTTTCACTTCCGAAGCTGAGCGTGTCACACTTTAATAAATCAAGTATGGCAACCGACCCTTTTGAAAAGAAATCCGCTGGCTGCACACTATATTCAATAGGTAATTCAACTACTAAATCAGCACCATGTTGCAAAGCCAATTGAGCTCTTACCCATTTATTAAGCATAGCAGGCTCTCCGCGTTGAAGAAAATTGCCACTCATAACAACAACCATGACCTCTGCACCTGATCGGTCTTTTGCCTTCTTTAATTGATAGGCATGACCATTATGGAAAGGATTGTATTCAGCTATCACTCCACACGCTTTCATAGTCGCCTCCTTCATGCAGTCTCTCATACTACCACCATCACTCTTTAGGCTTAAGCAAAGGGTTACTTTTTACACGCAAAAAATAGACGTTTGCTGTCAGATTGAACCGTTTGTCCAAAATCAGCCGTGACTTCTATATCAGTAAAGCCGCTTTGATTCAATAGCTCTAAATAGTCTTCAATGGGATAAGTTCTTTCTTTATGCACTTCTTCAAAGCGTTCATAAAGACCGTCCTTATTTTCTACGAAGAAGGTCAAGTCGTGTTCGACAGAATGATCATGTTCGCCTTCGTAACTATCCCACATGAACACAATATCAGACGTCTCTGCATGGAATGAAGTGGCTAAGTACTGCTTAATTTGATACACAGAATGGACATCAAATAAAAATAATCCGATGTCATTAAGATGCTTATAAGCTTCTTTAAAGACAGCTAGTAAATCTGTTTTATTATCCATGTAACACAGGGCATCGCTATAACAGACGATGCTATCATAGGTAGGTAAATCGGAGAGATCTCTCATATCTCTATGGATAAGAGGAAATGTGGACCCCTGATTCATTTGGCGATCATATGCGATACTTAACATATCCTCCGACAAATCCAATCCCGTTACATTGTAGCCACTTGTTTTAAGTTTTAAACCCAATATACCTGTTCCACATCCTAACTCCAACAAGGATGCTCCTTTTGGCACATAAGACAAAGTATACTCACTCCACTGATCATACAAACTGTCATCCATTAATTCATCATAAACTTTGGCGAACCAGTTATAAGTCATTAATCCAACCAGCCACTAATGTCTACTTGCTCAGCGTCAGACCACAGTCTTTCTAATTTGTAAAAATCACGCTCTTCCTGATTAAACAAGTGAATAATTACGTCACCTAAATCAACTAGAATCCACTTCGCACTGTTTCTTCCTTCAATGCGTTTAATCGGTTGGTTGGCCTCGTGTGCTGCATCTATAATGCTTTGAGCGATAGCATCTAATTGTCTATCATTATTGGCATGCATGATGACAAAATAATCGGCCAAAAAAGAGACCTCTTTCATGTCAAGTGCCAATACATCTTGTGCCATTTTTGAATCTGCGGCTTTGATTACGTATTCTAATACTTCAATAGACGAATGAGTCATTATGTTCCTCCTTATGTGATACTGCCCAAGCATTATATGTCTCAATAGCTCTTGGGTATATTTTGTTTTTTCTTCTTAATAAATGTGACAACGTATGGCTCGATATATACGCGATTGTTTGTCTCAAATCTTTATCAGCTAACTCACGAGCTAAATCAACACCCTTAAAGGCTCGTTTTGGCTCAATGAAATCAGCGACATATATAATTTGAGCGACCTCTTTCATTTCTGGAGAACCAATCGTGTGATAGGCAATGGCCTCAAAAATATCTTCCTCTTCAAGCCCAAACTCGTTCCTCATCAATACAGCTCCAATGGGGCCGTGCCAAATATTGGTGCCAAATTGGAGCATGTCCAAGTCCAGGTTTTCACTAATGATTAAGTCACGCATTTCTTCATCTGGTCTTTCTTTGGCATAGTCATGTGCTAAGGCTGCTATACTGACCTTCTCTTTCTCTACACCATACCGTTCGGCTAGCTCTAATGCTGTTTTCTCCACTCGTTGAACGTGTTTAAAGCGGCGGCTACTCATCGACTGATCCATCGTATCCATCAATTCATCTCTCGATAATTGGATGTATTTACCCGTGTACTTAATTGTTCCATTCACTTTATTCTTTTTCTTCATCCTTATATAACCTTTCACTTTCAATATACTTTTCGGTCTCCTGAGTGACTAAATAGCGGATGGAACAGTCATCTAATACTTTTTGTCTGATGATTGTTGAACTGATATCAATATCTGGTACATCCACCATAATGACAGGATAGGGAGATTCTGTTGTGAAATTCGGTCTATTCACACCTACTAGTTGAACTAAAGATACTAACTCTTCAATATTATGCCAATTTGGAAGATCTTCC
Source organism: Alkalibacterium sp. MB6 (assembly GCF_009935905.1). Classification (GTDB taxonomy): domain Bacteria; phylum Bacillota; class Bacilli; order Lactobacillales; family Carnobacteriaceae_A; genus Alkalibacterium. Next base: position 168,443 of record NZ_PREX01000001.1, read on the forward strand.
ACCATATCTGCACCAATAATAAAGTAAAATTCAGTATCTGGCTCACGTTCTTTTAAAGCCACAATCGTATCGTAGGTATAACTCTTTCCACCTCTTTGCAACTCTATGGTATCAATCTCGAAGGCTTCATTGTCCATTACCGTTTTTTCAAGCATAGCCAACCGATGTTTAGAGTCTATCGTTTTCTTCTCACGTTTATGAGGAGGTTCTGCAGACGGCAAAAATAGTATCTTGTCTAAACCTAATTGATCTCTAACTTGCTCTGCAATAATTAAGTGGCCGACATGAGGAGGGTTAAATGTTCCACCCAGTAAACCGACTTTTTTTGCAGGAGCGACTTTTTTTATTTCAGTGAGCACTTCAGGATCACTAATAACTGATACGTATTCACTCACTTTATAACACCTTCCTTTAATCGTTTAACCATTAACTTTAGGTAATCTGGATGAGTACCATTGATATTTCTCCTGAGTCGATGGTTTATAAAGTACAAGGACTTTGCCTATTTTTTGAACCACTTGAATTGAAGAGTGCGCTTCAATAAATGCCGCAGCTTCTGTCGTTGTCAAATCAGTGTTTTGCAACAGCTGAACTTTCATTAGCTCTCTTTTCTCAATGGACTCGTCGAATTCATTGACAACTTCTTGAGTCAAGCCATTTTTACCAATTTGAAAAACTGGAGTCAGTTCGTTCGCCTGAGCTCTTAAAAATCGTTTTTGTTTACCCGTTAAACTCATATTTGCCCTCTTTTCTAAAATAACAACCAATTAAATAAGTTGTTTTCTAATTGTCACGTCTACACCTTCAGGTACCCATCCGGCTATTTTTGTATTTGTCTTGTCAATCGAGACCCATCCAAGGCCAGAGAAGACAATATCAGACTTTCCTTTAGTTGTAAACTCATACCTTCTAAGTTTAGGAAATGCTTCTTTGCGCTCTTTTAGTGGTGGGGTTAATAATTCACCAAGATGTTTGTCGTAGAGCTCATCAGCTTTTTCTGTTTTTGTCCGGTGAAGATTCAGTTCATTGGCTGCATAAAAGATAAATGGCTGATTGCCCTCACCGCTAATGTAGTCAAAACGAGCAAGACCTCCAAAGAAGACAGTTTGACCTTCATTTAATTGATAGCCCCGTGGTTTAACTTCTTTTCTTGGAGTCACTAGTTTCAATTCCTCTGGAAGAAGATAATAAGACAATTGGGATCGCTGAATAATTCCTGGTGTGTCAACCAACATGGTCTTATCATCTAAAGGTATTTCAATCTTACCCAAGGTTGTACCTGGGAAGTAAGATGTCGTAATTGTATTTTCTGCTTCAGTGGCAATCTGAATGATTTGATTAATTAATGTCGATTTCCCGACATTTGTCGTCCCAACAATATAAACACTCTTGCCTTCTCTTTCTTCTTCTAAAGCTTCCATAAAGGCTTCTACTGATTGTCTACTTAGAGCGCTAATTAAATGAACATTTTTTGGTCTGATTCCAAAACTGTGTGCTTGTTCAGTAATCCATTGCCTTAGTTTTCCTTGCTTTAGGGATTTAGGTAGTAAATCTGTCTTATTCGCTACAAATAAAACAGGATTGTTCCCTGCAAATCGCTGAATACCTGAAACGACACTTCCATTAAAATCAAAAATGTCAACCACGTTTACTATCAGTGCATCCTCTTGATTCAACTCATGGAGCATATTTAAAAAATCATCATCTGTTAACTCAACATCGTGAAGCTCGTTGTAATGTCTTAACCGAAAGCATCGTTTACAATACAAGTCATCTTCCGCTGTTTTCTTTTTTAAAACAGATTGAGGCAAAAAGCCTGCTTTATCAGGATCATCGCTATGAATCGTCGCTCCGCAACCTATACAAATTAATTCTTCATTCATTGATTCGTTCGTCATGCAAAGAATTCCTCCATTTCATTTCCGGGTTTCTCTTAACGAGCATATTCATTATTCGGAGTTCAACAAAGCGATTAAACCGCGTATTCCACGCATCAGAATCTAAAATAGGCTTAACTAATACGCTTTTAATTCCTGCATTATTAGCCCCTTTTATATCTGTCAATACTTGGTCTCCTACCATGAGCCATTCTTCTTTTGAATAAGGATAGTCTTCAAATGCTCTTTTAAACCCTTTAGTAAATGGTTTTATCGCACTTGGTATAAAATCAAGTTCAAGAATACTAGCCACTTTGCCTACTCTTTTATCTGTATTATTAGAAAGAATAACTACCTTTATGCCGCTTTCTTTCATCCACTCTATCCACTGAATGGTTTCTTCGGTTGCTTCAGGATTATTCCAGGCAATCAAGGTGTTATCTAAATCAGTCAATATGGCTTTAATGTTTTCTTTCCTTAATTCTTCTGGTGTAATTTGGTAAATGGATTCAACCATCCAAGTTGGTTTAAAACTGTTCAGCATCCACTTCCTCCTTTGGTCTTTATTGTTTTTTAGAGGTTTGACAACGAGTACTGATTTGATAGTCTATTTATACATCGTCTATACTAAAAAAAAGGAAGCACACAAAGCACTTCCCTTTTGCGCACTTCTTACTCTTCTGTAGAGGTTGCTGGTTGTACCAGTTCCAATATCTCTACGGCAACGTAATCGATATTATCGAATTCATATGTTTGTTGCGTTGTTCGATCTTCCAACTCGTACATTTTTGACTTGCTGTCGTACCTTACGATACACATCTCTTTACCGTCTCTTTCAAAGCGACGAATTTGAACCTCATCAGACTGATCTTCTCTCATTGCATCAAGTCTACGGACTATCGGTATCAATTGGGATGGTTTCATTGTCATTCCCCTTCCTGCTTGAATATACTTTACTTCACTTATTTTAACAGATTTTGATGTAAATTACAGTAATTGATCCAAGCTTTTAATAAAATGTCTCGATAATGGGCATAAGTATACTTTATTCTGCTTTTTTCTATTCATAACAAAAGACAAAAAGACCTTTTACGAGCCTCTCGACTGATAAAAGGTCTTTTTGTCTTTTATTTATTCCACCATAATTTTACCAATGATTGTGTTCCATCATTTCCGTATCCTGCATCTTTTAGCTGATCATATAATTCTTTGGCTCTTCGAGTAGCAGGCAGGTCTATACCCATTCTTTCAGCTTCATCCAAGGCAATGCCTAAATCTTTAATAAAATGTTTAACAAAAAATCCAGGGGAATAGTCGTCGTTTATAATACGGGGAGCATAATTCTCAAGGGACCAGTTTCTACCAGCTCCCCCGTTGACTGTTTCGGATACTTTTTCTAAATCCAGTCCTGCTCGCTTGGCATAGATCATTAATTCTGTTATTCCTGTCATCGTACCAGCAACCATAATCTGGTTAGCTGCTTTTGTATGTTGGCCACTACCAGATGGTCCGTGCAAGGTCATAGATGCAGAAAAAACTTCCAATATATCCTTCACTTGGTTAAACGTCTCTTCTTCACCACCCACCATAATGGTTAAGGTTCCCTTTTCAGCCCCTAAATCCCCACCAGAAACAGGGGCATCGAGTGTAGCAGCTCCTTTTTCTTTTGCTGTCTCACTTATCTTCATCGCTAAAGACGGTGTACTTGTTGTTAAATCAATCAGCACTTTTCCCTCAACATTACCGTTGAAAATACCTTGTTCACTATAATAAACCTCTTCAACATCTTTTGGGTAGCCTACCATTGTGAATACAATATCTGACTGATTGGTTAATTCCAAAGGGCTTTCAGCCCACCTTGCACCTTCTTCTATTAAAGGTTCCGCTTTAGACTTGGTGCGATTATATACGGTAACTGAGTATCCCTTTTTTAGTAAATGACGAACGATTGACACACCCATGACTCCCGTTCCTATAAAACCAACCTTTTTCATCTGTACGCACTCTCCTCTCAACACGACTAGTTTGATACTGCTTTCATGCTCATTTTCTCATATAACATTGTTTAAAGCAATTGTCGCAAAAATCATAAAGCAATTGAAAAAAGCAGATTGAATACCTAAAGGTCATTCAATCTGCTTAAGCTTTACTTATTTAAATACGATTCAACAAGCTCAACCACTTCTTCAGATGTTGAACAGTCCGTTACAGCTTTTTCAGCTAGTTCGGCCATTTCAACTGAATCAAGAGTTTTTAATAAGCTTCTTGTTTTTAGAATACTTGTCGCACTCATAGAGAATTCATCGAGTCCTAAACCGAGAAGGATTGGCACAGCCGTTTGATCTCCGGCCATCTCCCCACACATTCCAGCCCATTTGCCCTCTTTATGAGCAGCATCAATCACGTTTTTAACTAAACGTAAAATAGATGGGTTGTATGGTTGGTATAGATAAGATACTTGCTCATTCATTCGGTCAGCGGCCATCGTGTATTGAATCAGGTCATTTGTACCGATACTGAAGAAATCAACTTCTTTAGCAAATTGATCCGCTAAAACGGCAGCAGCTGGTATTTCTATCATGATACCGACTTGAATAGAATCTGATATGTCGACGCCATCATTTTCTAGGTTCGCTCTTTCTTCGTCTAAGATAGCTTTGGCATCTCTAAATTCTTGAAGAGTAGCAATCATTGGGAACATGATACGTAAGGTTCCATGAACAGACGCACGTAATAAAGCTCTCAATTGCGTACGGAAAATAGAATCCTGGTCTAAGCTGACACGTATAGCACGGTAGCCTAAGAATGGGTTCATTTCTTTAGGAAGCTCCAAGTATGGCAATTCTTTGTCTCCACCAATGTCCATTGTACGAACAACGACTGGCTTGTTATCCATGCCTTCTAATACCTGTTTATAAGATTCGTACTGTTCATCTTCTGATGGGAGTTCTGTAGAATCCATATATAAGAATTCTGTACGGTACAAGCCAACAGCTTCTCCACCATTATTCTTAACACCTTCTAAATCTTTAGGTGTTCCAATATTTGCAGCTAATTCAACGTGCTTTCCGTCTTTAGTTAAGCTTGGCTCGTCTTTAAGACGGTCCCACTCTTTTCTTAACGTGTCGAATTCATCTGCTTTATTTTGGTAACGATCCTGTTCTTCTTCAGAAGGATTAATGTAAACATCGCCTTCTAATCCATCAACAATTAATTGGTCTCCTTCAGATACCAATTCAGTGATGTTCTTCGTTCCTACAATCGCAGGGATCTCAAGAGATCTAGCCATAATGGCTGAGTGAGATGTACGTCCTCCGATATTTGTTACAAATGCTTTAACATACTGCTTGTTTAGTTGGGCAGTATCACTGGGAGTCAAATCTTCGGCTACAATGATGACTTCTTTATCAATCGTTGCCGGAGAAGGAAGAGTGACATTAAGTAATCGAGCCAATACACGCTTTCTTACATCGCGGATGTCAGCAGCTCTTTCTTGCATATACGCATTATCTTCCATTGCTTCAAACATTGAAATGAACGTATCCGTTACTTGTTTAAAAGCATACTCGGCATTTGTTTTTTCATCATTTATAACTGCATTAGCTTGGTCAATTAAGTCCGGGTCTGAGAGCACCATAACATGTGCATCAAAAACCTGAGCCTCTTCTTCGCCCAAAGATTCTGCAGCAATCGAACGAATCTTGCCTAATTGCTCTTTGGCTTCATCAATAGCTTTAGTTAAACGCTGTTTTTCATTGTCTGTATCAGAAACAGTTGTTTTTTCAACAGTCAAATCAGGTTCTACCAACATATAGGCTTTCGCTTGGGCTATCCCGTCGCTTGCAGCAATTCCGGATACATGTTGAGTCATTAGTTTGCCATTCCCTCATTTTTGATTGTTTGGTCGATTCCTGCGATCGCTTCTTCTTCATCAGCGCCTTCAGCAGTAATAACAACGTCTGCACCTTTACCTACACCTAGAGACATAACGCCCATGATAGATTTCAAGTTAACAGATTTACCTTTATACTCTAAAGTAATATCAGAGTTAAATTTGCTTGCTGTTTGAACAAGTAGTGTTGCTGGTCTTGCGTGGATACCTGTTTCTGCTGTGATATTATATTCTCTTCTTTCCATAATGACTAGCTCCTTTTCAATAAAAAGTATTTTTGATCGAAAGGTATAAAATGATAGCGCTTCATGTTTGTCAAAGTTGTGTACCGTACTTGAACACAAAGAATCACTCTACTCTTTCTTCTTATACAGATTACCATTTTTTTCCCGTAGCGACAACTATTTTCTACTTTTTAGTATTTTTCGCTTGAAAGTCAAAGAAGGTCAGATTATAATAGAATTATCAAAGGTCAAAGTTGGTCAGACTAAACCATGCTTTTTCCTGTTTAATAGAAAGTTGACCCCTTTCAAATGACCTTTGGAATCATTATTAGTATAATAAAATAGAAGTAAAAAGAAGAAAGGAAGGTATATCGTATGATATGTCAACGTTGTATGGAAAGAAATGCAACCATTCACTTAACGACCAGTATTAATGGGAACAGACGTGAAATCGATCTGTGTCAAAAATGCTACCGAGAAATCAAACAACAGGAACAACAAGGGCGTATGAACCGAGTAATGGGTCAAGATCCTTTCGGAATGAATCAATTCGATGATTTTTTCAAAGCTTTGTCACGAGGCATGCAACCCGACCAACAAGGTCAAACACCGCCTAATCAACAACATGCTTCTGGAGGCAACCAGCCCCCTAACCAAGGGACTTCTAGAGGTGGCTTGTTAGGAGAGTATGGGGTTGACCTTACTCAAATGGCACGAGAAGGAAAAGTCGATCCAGTTATTGGTCGAGACCGAGAAATCGAGCGAGTAATTGAAATTTTAAATAGACGCACAAAAAACAACCCTGTATTAACTGGTGAAGCAGGCGTTGGTAAAACAGCCATCGTTGAAGGTCTTGCTTTAAAGATAGTAAACGGCGAAGTACCACAAAAGCTTCAAGATAAAGAAGTTATCCGTTTGGATGTTGCTTCTCTTGTACAAGGAACCGGCATTAGAGGACAGTTTGAAGAAAGAATGCAACAATTAATGAATGAATTAAGAGAGAATAAAAATATTATTTTGTTCATTGATGAGGTTCACGAAATTGTTGGCGCTGGTTCTGCTGAAGGAAGCAGTATGGACGCTGGAAATATTCTGAAGCCAGCTTTAGCCCGCGGTGAATTGCAAATGGTTGGTGCGACTACTTTAAACGAATACCGAAAAATTGAAAAAGATCCGGCATTAGAAAGACGATTACAGCCGGTACGAGTCAACGAACCAACTTTAGAAGAAACTTACACGATTTTAAAAGGTATTCAAAAACAATACGAAGATTATCACCACGTCAAATATTCTGAAGAAGCCATTAAGAGTGCCGTAGAATTATCTCACCGCTACATTCAGGATCGTTTCCTTCCAGATAAAGCCATTGATTTAATAGATGAATCAGGTTCTAAGAAAAACTTAACGATTCAAACGGTCGACCCAGCTGCTTTAGAAGAGAAAATCAAAGAAGCCGATCAAGCGAAACAAGAAGCATTAGAACAAGAAGATTACGAAAAAGCTGCTTTTTACCGTGATCAAGTAACGAAGTATAAAGAAATGATTAATCAACAGACTCCTGAGTCTGAACAGCCAGTCATTACTGAACAAGATATCATTTCAATTATTGAAATGAGAACAGGTATCCCTGTTGGTGAATTGAAGGAAAAAGAGCAAGAACAGTTGAAAGACCTTGATCAATCCTTGAGAAAACATGTCATAGGTCAAGACCAAGCCATAGACAAAGTGGCTCGAGCTATTCGTCGTAACCGGATTGGATTACGCCAGAAAAATAGACCGATTGGTTCCTTCCTCTTCGTAGGGCCAACTGGTGTCGGTAAGACTGAATTGGCTAAAACCTTGGCCTTGGAATTGTTTGGAAGCAAAGAAGCTTATGTCCGACTCGATATGAGTGAGTATATGGAAAAACACAGCACGTCCAAACTCATTGGTTCTCCTCCAGGCTATGTAGGGTACGAAGAAGCTGGTCAGCTAACTGAGAAAGTTAGACGAAACCCATACAGCTTAATCTTAGTCGATGAAGTGGAGAAAGCTCACCCTGATGTGATGAATATGTTCTTGCAAATTCTGGATGACGGCCGTTTGACCGATGCACAAGGGCGAACAGTTAACTTTAAAGAAACCATCATTATTATGACTACTAACGCTGGAACAACGAACGTCGAATCAAGTGTTGGTTTCGGTGCTCAATTAAGCGGTCAGCAACATTCCTTATTAAATCATTTAGGAGACTTCTTCCGTCCTGAATTCCTAAACCGATTTGATGGTATTGTTGAATTCAACTCTCTAACTAAGGAGAACTTGCTGGAAATTATTGAGTTGATGCTAGAAGACATTAAAGAAGCCATGACCCAGCACCATATTACAGTGACCGTTGATCAATCAGCAAAAGAGAAACTGGTCGATTTGGGCTATGATCCTAAAATGGGTGCACGGCCGCTAAGACGAGTGATTGAAGAGCAAATTGAAGATAGAATTGCAGAATTTTATTTAAATAATCCTGAACCGGGTCACATCTTAGCTACAGTTGATGAAAATGGAAACATTATGATTACAAATGAAACAGATGAGTCTGTAACAGAATCCACAAGTGACTCGACTGATGAATCGACAGAGAACACTGAAGAGTCAGAATAAAGTCATTATCAAAAAAACAACCATCACGTATTCATACGCCGATGGTTGTTTTTTTGTTTTATATGACTTTTTGAGAGTTTGTTTCGCTTTAATTTCATTTACTTCGATTTTGTGAACTGTGTTTTCTTACCTTCTAAAGACATGGTTACCAATAGTGGTAACGTATTCTAACGTATCAAACCATTCCTGACCGGCTGCAATAGCTGGGTTGTAGAAATATAAAGCATCTCCTACTGGCCCCTTACCTCTAAGTGCTTCTTTAGCAGCTTGTAAGGACGTCTGTGTAGCCTCGTTATATATTGCCCCATTCATTACTGGTTCAAATTGACACGGCTGGTATATCACTTCTTTAACAGAATCAGGAAACTGTCGATGATTCACTCTATTTAATACCACTTGCCCTACAGCAACTTTTCCCTCATAAGACTCACCTTTCGCTTCGGCTTCGATGATTCTTGCGAGCAAATCAATTAGCTCAGGATTGATAGGTTCTCTTAAATCTAAACTGGTTCCTGATACCGATACGATTAATTCGGTAGGTTCTTCATCTAATAGTGTTGAGAGAGCTTCATCAGTGGATACATCTTCTTCCAGATCAGTAACTAAATCAAGTAAGCTTGCGGGTTCATATTCTATGATAAAACCTAAAGCTTTGAGCACTTTATCATTAGATAAAGATTCAGCCTTTGTTTCAGGCGTTCGTATTGTCACTGCACCTATAAAGAGACAGGCAAGCAACATTATTTTTATTATCATCTTTTCCTCCTCATATACCCTATCGTTTCATACATCAGACACTGGTATACATGCGGTATTCTATAGTTTTATCGTCTACAAAAAGGATGCTGATTGTCCTAAACAGTGAATAATCAGGCTACCTCACTAATAAATACTATAACTGTAAAGGGATGATTCACAAAGTGATACGCTCTTATGGGCCATGATTCTACGGTTTTTATTGGTTAGTCCTTTCTCATTTTGATCATTCTCTCCTTTTTATTAGTCTACTTCATATGAAAAACGACCGGGCCACAGGAGGCAGAAGCCTCTAGTAATCCAGTCGTTTTATTTTTTAGCTTAATGCTTATAATAAAGAGGTTAACTCTACATCGGGATATTTATCACTAAACCATCTCATAGCAAAGGTGTTTTCGAATAGGAATAAGGGTTGATCAAACCGGTCACGAACCAGCATATTTCTACTCGACCCCATATTCTCGTCTAATTGTTTCGGATCAATCCATCTAGCGATACGGCTGCCGATTGAAGTCATCACCACTTCAGAGTTGTACTCATTCTTCATTCGGTGCTCAAACACTTCAAATTGCAACTGACCAACCGCTCCAATAATGTAATCTTCTGTGTGATAAGACTTATATAGTTGGATAGCACCCTCTTGTACCAGTTGGTTAATGCCTTTGTGAAAAGATTTTTGTTTCATGACGTTCTTAGCCTCGACTCTGACGAATAGTTCAGGTGTAAATTGAGGCAAGTCTTTAAACTCAATTTTATCTTTTCCAGAATAGATTGTATCCCCAATTTGGAAATTCCCTGTGTCATAAAGACCAATAATATCACCAGCTACAGCATCTGATACCGATTCACGGTTCTCAGCCATGAACTGAGTAGAATTAGACAACCGCATTTTTTTCCCTTCTCTAGAAAGTGTCACATCTATACCTCGCTCAAAGCGTCCCGAACAAATTCTCAAAAAGGCAATACGGTCACGGTGTTTAGGGTCCATATTGGCTTGGATTTTAAAGATAAAGCCTGAGAAATCCTCATCAGTTGGAGAGACTACTTTCTCATCTTCCGTGTCTTGATCAGTCGGCTCAGGTGCAAACTGTAAAAACGTTTCTAAAAAGGTTTGGACACCGAAATTAGTTAAAGCCGATCCGAAAAAGACAGGTGTTAATTCGCCTTTTGCGATAGCTTCTCTTGAAAATTCATTGCCGGCTTCTTTTAAAAGTAAGGCATCTTCTAAAACTTGGTTATAGAGACTTTCATTTTGGTATGGATGATCGCCTTCTATTTCTCCTTCATCTGTCAAGGAGATGAAACGCTCACCATGATTGTGACTATCAGGACGCAACACTTCTATTCGATTATGAAACACATCATATAAGCCAAGCAATGTTTTTCCTGATCCCATTGGCCAGTTCATTGGGTAAGCATCGATTTCCAACACTTCTTCGAGCTCTTCAATCAAATCTAATGGCTCTCTTCCATCTCGGTCAATTTTGTTCATAAATGTAAATATGGGAATGCCTCTCATGCGGCACACTTTGAATAATTTCTTAGTCTGCTCTTCAATCCCCTTACCACTGTCGACCACCATAACTGCAGCATCGACTGCCATTAATGTTCGGTAAGTATCTTCCGAGAAGTCTTCGTGCCCAGGCGTATCCAAAATGTTTATACGTTTATCTTGGTAATCAAATTGCATGACCGAACTGGTAACAGAAATCCCTCTTTGCTTTTCAATCTCCATCCAGTCTGACTTAGCAAACTTTCCAGTTTTTTTAGCTTTTACTGTTCCAGCCTGTCTAATGGCTCCACCAAAGAGCAATAATTGTTCTGTTATCGTTGTCTTACCTGCATCCGGGTGAGAGATAATGGCAAAGGTTCTTCTTTTTTTAACTTCTTTTTTCAAATCTTTTAGTTGTGTATCGTTCACTATAAAACGTCCTTATAAATAAATTTTCAACCCTTAATGTTGAATCGGTTCAGTTTTTTTTCTCACTTTATTTTCTTTTACCATTCGTGCAACATAGTAGCCGATGGTTTTAATCATAACAAATACAGGTACCCCGATTAACATACCCAACAAACCAGCGATGTTAGCAGAAGCTAACAAAACCAGTATGACGGTCAAAGGGTGAATAGATAATGACTTCCCAACAAAGAATGGGGTGAGTAAATTACTATCTAACTGTTGGACAATTAATACGAATAAACCAGCTAGTACAGCTAAAGTCCGCGATTCAACTAAACCAACGATGATAGCAGGTGCAGCTCCAATAAATGGACCGACAAAGGGAATAAAATTCGTTATTGCAGCGAATAATGATAGTAGCAAAGCTGACGGTATACCAGCAAGTGTATATAAGAAAAACAACAAGCCTCCTACTATAATGGACGCTATTCCTTTTCCACTTATATAGCCGGACATGACTTCGTCGGTCTGAATAAGCATGTCTTTAACATTTTTTCTATACTTAGTTGATGTGTGATCTAATACTAGCGGTACAAATTTCCATCCATCATATAACATATAAAATAAAATGACGGGAATCGTTATCGCCATAAACGCAATTTCGGTATATTTTTGAACCAAGTTACCTACACCAGAAACCAGTCCACTTAGAAAACGAGAACCTATATCTCCAAGCCATACTTCTAAATTTTCTAGTATCGGTGCGATATTGATCTCTTGCATCCACGGTTCTTCCCCTAATCTTAGAGCATAAATTTCCAATTGATTTATAAATTGGGGTATACCGGATACTATATTCGTAGCTTGTTCAATTAGCATAGGAATACCGACAACAACAGCAAAAACGAGGATCCCAACTAACATGAGCATCACTAGTGCGATCCCTATGACTCGTTTAATTTTGATTCTTTCAAGTAATTGAACGATGGGGTTTAATAAATAATATAAAAAACCAGCAATGAGTAAAGGCATGAATAATGCCGTTAATATGCCGACGAAAGGATTTAATATAAAATCAATCTGTTGAAGCACTACTATTAATATGGCCGCTAACAAGAGCCATATAGTCCAAAACATTAATTTTGAATTTTTCCAATTTATCACATTGTCTTCTTCCTTTCGTGCGTATCTCTTACCTATTATAAGTGACACTCGTACAGATTGAAAGGGCTAGTTTCTACAATCTATTGACGGTTTTTCCACTTATTGCTATAGTATGAATACGTTAAGAAATGAGGGATGTTATGAAGTTTCAAATGACGAGAGATATTAACAGTTCTATTTACAATGACTCATTAACTATTCGAAAAACAGTCTTTATAGAGGAACAGCAAGTTGACGAAGCACTTGAGATTGATGAATTGGAAAGTCAGACCTTACATGTGGTTGGGTACGATGAAAAAGAAGAAGCATGTTGTACGGCAAGACTTTATGAAAAAGAAACAGGAATGATTAAAGTTCAACGTGTCGCTGTTCTATCTTCCCACCGAGGTAAATGTTACGGTAGAGAATTATTGAATGCCATCGAGGATATTGCCAAGTCCGAATTTAATGCTCACACATTGGTTCTTGATGCTCAAGATCACGCCATTCCTTTTTACGAAAAAAGTCACTACACCGTTTACGGTGGCCCATTCTTGGATGCCAACATTCCTCACCACCATATGAAAAAAGAGATATAGACACTTAGTCCATATCTCTTTTTTTCGTTCGGTTCAAAAGCGCCTGCCTTTTTGCTTTATTTTCCTTAAGGCGCCTGCCTTTTTCGCTCACATCATTAGAAACAACTACCCAGCCTTCTTGGGTCTTCTCGAATAAAAACACATCGCCCCATTCAAATGGTTTCGGAAGCATATGTGTATCGATAAGTATCTCTTCTTTTGAATCGAGAATAATGACTGCTTTGTCATCGAAAACAGCTTCCACTACACCATACATACTACTCCTCCTCCGTTTTTAATTCCCATTCACCATCCGGAAGAATGGTCAGTGACAGAGTGCCAAAGGTATCCGTTCCATATACAGGAATATCTAAGGCTTCCAACCGGTCTAATACCTCTTGATGTGGATGCCCATATGAATTATCTTGCCCAGCCTGATAAAAGGCCACAGCTGGATCCACTGCTTCAATCCATTCCATTCCTGCGCTGTATCTTGAGCCGTGGTGTCCAATCATCATAATATCTGCACTCACAGCATATGGTCTCTCATGAGCAATCTCAGCTTCTATCGACGCATCAATGTCCCCGGTTTGAATAAATTGGGTATCTCCTATAGACAGTCTCGTCGCGATAGATTCATCGTTTTGATTGCTTTCAGTGGCGTCTTGTTGAGGATGAAGCACATCAATGGTAAATGCTCCTTTAGTATACGTTTCCCCTCGCTTTGCTTCCACATAAGTCACATTTGAAGCTAATAACGCATCCAAGACACGTGTATAAGTCTGTGATGTGTGGTCCATTCCGTTCATCCACACTTCTCCCACTTGAAAATACTCGAGAACCAATTCCCCATTTCCAATATGGTCGGCATCATTATGGGTGAAAATTAGTAAGTCGATTTTACCTCCTACTCCAATTTCATCATTTAAGTAGGTAATAATTCGCTTCTCGCTATCATCAAATCGACCCGTATCAATAAGTATCGTTGTACCATCATACCCTTTTAGTAGCATGGACGATCCTTGTCCCACATCAAATACTCGGATATCAACTACATACTCTTCTTCACTAGGATCAAAGTCGACTGTATTTGACCACTGTCTAATCGAGTGGACGATCTGATCCCACCGTGCTTCTAAGCCATCAAATGGAAGGTCATATCGTTCGACTAACAAGCCTAAGAAAAATGCAGCTACAACAACCAATACTGTTTTTAAAAGGGAATGGTTCCCTTTCTGCCCACTCGGTCTTTTCTTAGAGGCAGTCCTTTTATAAGGTGTCTTTCTTTTTCTATTCACTCTATATCCCTCGCAAATGATTTTTAAGTTCAGTCAAGTCTCCTGGCAGCGGTGCAATAATCTCAATGGTTACTCCAGAGAAAGGGTGGACAAATCGCACTTTAAAGCAATGCAGCGCTTGTCTATCGATAGCAGGCTGTTCATTTGAATCTTTATAAAGGGTTTCCCCGACTAAAGGATGACCGATGTGCGCAAAATGAACCCTGATTTGGTGAGTTCGCCCAGTGTGTAACTGAACTTTCAGCTCTGTCGCTTGTTCATAGTGGTTCTTTACCCAATACTCGGTCATGGACTGTTTTCCCGATTCGTGAACTTTTCGTTTGATAATTGATTCTTCTGAACGACTAATCGGTTCATCAATAAAACCATGCTTGTCTCTTACATGCCCCTCTGCAAAAGCCACATATTCTCTATGAATTGACTTGTCCTTTAGTAAGGCATCCAAATAAGAGTGTGCCAAGGTATGTTTGGCAAATATCATAACCCCTGACGTCTCCCGGTCTAGCCTACTGACTACATGTATCGTTTGATGCAAATAGGCTTGCTCTTCAATGTATCCTTTGACACGATTGGTCATCGTATCTAAACGGTGCACGGGAGACGGTACTGAAGCAATACCAGCTGGTTTATTCACTAGCAAGTAATGATCGTCTTCATACAATATAGATATTGGTTTATAAGAGGGGATAAGTGTTTCATTGCTCTCTTCTATAGGCAAAGTGATACTGATGGTGTCCCCTTCTTCCAATTCTGTTCTCACTCGTGACGCTTGCCCGTTCACTTCGATTCTACCACCTTGGAATTTCACTTTAGCTAGTATGCGTTTTGATATGTTTTTATTTTGTAAAAAAGCTTTCACTGTAGTTTTTTGCTTTTCTTTTACTACCCATTCTATTTTCATATACATGTCGCTCTATTTAGAGCTCTTGCCTCACAATCTATTTTCCTTTAACTAGTTACAATTTATTAGTTTATCATATTTATCTCTTGGTAAATGGAATTAGTCCAAAAAAATTTAAATCCATCAAATGACTAATTGGTTCACTCTATTATACGTCTTTTTCACCGTATTAAAAACCTCCTATATGCAGTCTGTTTAACTGAAATCATAAAGGAGGTTCTCATCAGTAACTCGTTTTCTTTACTCATTTAGTTTTGTTTTAGCCCCTAAAAATGCATCTTCTACTCGGTTCCAAAAGTGAGTATGCTGGTAGCGAGCAAATCGAATACGTTCTTTGGCAATTCTAAATTCTAAATGTTCGACGCCCTCTTCATTAGAAACAAACTGGTCAATTGTTAAAGAAAAATCATCTGTTTCAATGGGTTTAATTTTGATCCACTCGTCAGGGGCAATCACCATCGGAGAACTGAGTGTCCGAAAGATACGGTTATTCAAAGAAGCAATTTCAGTTAATTGAAGGGCTTCTAGTCTTGGATGCAAAACAGCACCACCAATGGATTTATTGTACCCAGTCGATCCTGTTGGTGTGGACACACATAAACCGTCTCCTCTAAAGCGTTCAAATTGCTCTTCTCTTATATAAACGTCCCCTACAAAGGTGCCATCTACTCGTTTAATTGTCGCCTCATTGAGAGCCAAAAAGTGTTTAATTTCATTGCTATTACGGTACTTAACCTCAACATCAAGTAAGGGGTATTCGACAGACTCACCAGTATCTTGCTTTAAACTAGACACGAGCTCGTCTAGAGAGTACTCCCTCCAGTCGGTATAAAAGCCCAGATGACCTGTATGTACACCGATAAAACGAACACTGTCTAACATATGGGCATATCGGTGGAAAGCAGATAGCAAGGTCCCATCTCCACCTACCGATATGACAATGTCAGGAAAACTGGTAACCAGATTGAACGCTTCCTTTTGAAGCATCGTTGTCAATTTTTTAGCTACCTTTTTTGATTCCTCTGTAACGTTGTGTACAATTGCTATATTCACTTCATCTGTCCTTTCCACACTAATCTATTAATCTGGAAAACGGTAATTTTCCTGTATATCTTTAATTTCTTCTCGAATAGTAGACATCTCTTCATCAAGCTGAAAAGCAGATTCTGCAGCTTTTTGAAGACGACCTTTAATAGCCTCCGGAAATTCACCTTGGTATTTATAATTGAGTGAATGTTCAATAGATGCCCAAAAATTCATCGCCAAAGTTCTGATTTGAATTTCTACTAAGACTACTTTTTCTTCATCTATTAATTGAACGGGATACTCACAGATTAAATGATACGATCTGTATCCACTATCTTTTTTATTTGTAATATAGTCCTTTTCATAAACAATGTTTAAGTCTTTCCGCTTCTTTATTATACCAACGACTTGTAGGATATCCTCAACAAAGGGACACATAATACGTATACCAGCAAGATCTTCCATTTCTGTTTCCAACTTATCCAATGGGATGCTTCTTGCTTTTGATTTTACCAATATACTATTAACAGGTTTCACTCGGCCAGTTATAAACTCAATTGGTCCATGTTCCTTTCTTAATCGGTACATGCCACGCAGGCCCCTAAGTTTAACTTTTAGTTCATCTACAGCTTGATTATAAGGTAGCAGGAAAAGTTCCCAGTCTCTATCCATATCCTCAACCTTCTTTGCTTTTTATTAAGCTTCATTCTTGTTAATATTATACCATACTCTATCCAATTTTCGCATAATACTGATTAACAGTGAAGGGACGTTTAATATGGAACACGAATTAGAAATTGAATTCAAGAATATGCTGATAGAGGCTGAGTACACTAGCTTGCTTCACTATTTCTTTCAAGAAAACTCTCAGCCAGTCTCCCAGAGAAACACGTACTTCGATACGAAAACCTTATATTTAAAAGAACATCTTTGTGCTTTCAGAATTCGAGAGAAGGACCATTCCGCAGAAATGACATTGAAAACACCTGTAGATGGCCATCATAACGAGTACACTATTCCTCTAGATAATAGTGAAGCTGAGGCTTTGATTAAGCAAGGTGCGTTCGAACTGCCTGATCAATTAATAACTGCTTTAAAAGAAGAAGGGATAATGATAGACGAACCAGTACAAAAAATCGCCCAATTAAAGACCCTCCGTTACGAAAAAAAAGTAAAGACGGGACTCATTGTTTTGGATAAGAGCTGGTATAATGACACGGTTGATTATGAATTGGAAGTTGAAGCAGCCACTGTTGAATCAGGCGAGCAATTAATGACTGACTTGTTGTCACAATTTGATATCCCTAAAAGGCCAGCAGAAAAGAAAATCACACGAGCTTTCTCGGGCAATCTGAACCACTAATGTGTATATTTGTGACGGAATTGTCACACAACCTTAAAATTTATAAGTAAATCTATGCAGATGATTACTAAAAGTGATAGTTGTTTGGTAGTCTAGGTATTGTAAAAGAGGAACAAAGAAACATGTTCCCTGGATTTCTCTGTAGATAGAAATTCAATTGAAACGAAACAAAACAAAATAAATTTTAGGTGTGTGCTTATTATGTCATTAAATAATGTTATTGAAATTTTCTTATATGTAAACCCACTCGGAAAGCCTTGTTATGAAACCGAAAAAATGATTGAATCATTTTCGACTGAAAGAGAAGAAACAGTACGTGTTCGCTTCATCCCACTGTTGAACTTCCACACGATTGGAACAATCATGAGAGAGAAAAATGACCCCTCATTAGAAAACAGAAACCAATTATATACAGACTCTTTCCAGACCTCACTTGCTTTCCAAGCTGCTTCCATGCAAGGTAAGAAAAAAGGCCGAAAATTCTTAATGTCTATCCAAGAAAAAGTGATTCATGAAGGTAAACACGTTTCTAAAGACTTGTTTTTGCAAGTAGCTATAGCAGTTAAACTCGATATGGAAATGTTCGAAGACGATTTACACTCAGACTTTTCAAAAACGGCCTTCAATAAAGATCAGAAAATTGCTCAGGAAATGGATGTCACTCAGGCTCCCTCTTGTGTGTTGTACTCCGGAAAAAACTCGACATACGGCTACCGCATTGATGCATCCATAACTAAACACTTGTTACATGGGTTATGCAATCAAGAGACTGTTTCAACTGATAAGTTCAGTCACAAACACTTATCTTTACTCCAAATGGTTTAAACACTCACAAATAAATAAATGGTCCACTACTTAAGAATGTCACCTTAAGTAGTGGACCTATTTTGTTAGTTCTCTATTGCTTCTAGTGCTTTTTCTAACTCATTTAGTCTCTCTTCAAAGACCGCCATCGCTCTAACTAGATAGTCTTTATCCGTCATGTCCACTCCGGCTTTTTTCATCACTTCAATTGGGTAGTCGCTGCTTCCCGCTTTTAAATAGGACAAATAATTGTCTAATGCCCCATCTTCTTCTTTCAAAATTTTGTCAGCCAATGCCGTTGCTGCACAAAATCCTGTGGAGTATTGATAAACATAATAATTGTAATAGAAGTGAGGAATGCGAGCCCATTCATATTGTATCTCTTCGTCTTTTTCAACAGCCTCTCCGTAATATTTTGAATTTAAATTACGGTAGTTTTCGCTTAAATAGTCAGCTGTCAATGGAACCCCTTTAGCTGCTTCTTCATGCATGAAATGTTCAAACTCAGCAAACTGTGTTTGACGGAATACCGTTCCTTTAAAGCCGTCCAGGTAATGACTTAGTACATAAGCACGAGCTTTTGGATCAGTTGTTGTCTCTAACAAGTAGTCGGTCAATAAATTCTCATTAGTCGTTGAAGCAATTTCAGCCAAGAAGATAGAATAGTTGCCATATACATAGGGTTGGCTGTTACGAGTAAAGTAACTGTGAGCGCTGTGACCTAATTCGTGAACCAGCGTATACAAGTGATTTAAAGAGTCATGCCAGTTTAATAGAATATATGGATTCGTATCGTATGTTCCAGACGAATAAGCTCCACTGCGTTTGCCTTTGTTTTCAACCACGTCAATCCAGCGGTCGTTAAAGGCTTTGTCTAAAACAGCTTTGTATTCGTCTCCTAAAGATGCCAACCCTTCATAGGTTTTATCCTTAGCTTCATCATATGAATACTTCAGACTTGCTTCCCCAGTAATCGGAGTGTATAGGTCGTACATATGCAATTCATTTAACTTCAGGGATTTCTTTCTTAATTCCATATAACGGTGCAGTAATGGCAAATGTTCATTCACCACTTCAATTAACGTATCATGAACGGCCTCTGATATATGGTTATTGCTTAACGCACTTTCTCTGGCAGATTTAAAGTTGTGTACTTTAGCTTGATAATTATGGTTTTTCACATTTGATGATAGTGTGCTCGCAAAAGTATTCTTAAAGCTCGCATACACCTCATACATTTTCTTGAATGCTTCTTCTCTGACGGATTGATCTGTACTTTCTAATAACTGACCGTACATGCCATGAGACAGTTGCACGTCTTTTCCATCTTCACCTTTTACTTTAGGGAACGTCAAATCAGCATTGTTTAACACACTAAATGTCTGGCTTGATGAAGACAGAATATCACTAGCTCCAGCAAGTAAAGCTTCCATTTCTGCACTTAAAACATGTGCTTTATTCGCCGTCATTTGATTAATGTAATGCTTGTAGTCATTAAGTTTCTCATTTTCATCAAAGTAACTAAGCAGTTTATCTTCAGGTAAGCCAATCACTTCAGGTTCAAACCATGAAGAGGCCTCTTGTGAAAGCGAAGCTAAAAAACGAGCACGGTCATTCATAGCTTGATAGGTACTATTCGCTGTGTCCTGGTCATTTTTTAAATGAGCATAGACATAAATTGAACTAACCTTTCTTGATAAGCCAAGCATTGTTTCAAGAGCGTCTAAAAAGGTATCGGCGCCTTGATCCAATTTACCTTGGAACTCTTTAATCGTTTCAACTTGATCTTTAGTGGATTGGTAATCCTCTTCCCATTTCTCATCCGATTCATATATAACTGATAAATCCCATGATAAGTGAACAGGTACATCTTCTCGGTTCGGTAATGTATTCGCTTCAGACATTTAATTTCCTCCCTTAAAATATGTGAACAATCTAATGATAACATAATTTGAAAATGAATAGAATACACAAATATTAGACCTTTGTACACTCGTTTACCTACTCTGACTTATTTTCCACTTAGCTTCTCCTAATCTATATAAATAGCCGCCAACTGTAAGGTCATGGGCAAACTCAATAAAGGGGCGCAATTGCTCTTCCCGATTTAAAGTGGGTATATAATAATAACTGAGTCTATTTTCATTTAACCAAACTTCTAACTGTCTGCTTAAGTTATGCTTCGTTAATACGAACATCTTAGGCTTTTCTTCTAACCATTTCCACATGGTATACTTCCACAAATAAGGGGAGCTTTGTATCAACCATTCATGGGGAACGTGTCCATAAATAGGCAGTGGAATAGAATCAATGGTTTCTCTATTTAAATAAAGTTGTTCAAAAAACGGACGACTTGATTCCTGCCTAGAGAGACTCAATCGCCTGACCTTTTCTTTTTCTTTTATAAGCGTTTTTGGTGATACTGATCTTTCTTTTATCCGACTAAGGTCATTAACAGGCACATCATGATTACAAAGTAAAAGTGGGCACTCTTTTGAAACAGACGACTTAAATGATACGTTCCTTGATGCTTTTTTGTGAAAACCACTCAGCGTATGGGTCCGACCGTTTTGGCTATCGTATTGATGTAATACATACTGATTGCCTGCTTTATAAAGATAAGCACGATGCGCAGCAGTTAGGCTCGTTTTTACATGGAGTTTCTTCCCCAATACCCACATCACAGCATAGCCGTTCAATAGATACCCTTCTGTTCTGGAACGGATGGTATCAATAGGTATCGGACTGCATTGAAACTCTATCGCTATCTTCATACCATTAACGGTAACCAGTACATCCGGTCGTTGCTTTAACTCTGGTAAATATGCTTCCATTTGAACAGTCATCCCCTGGTTCTCTAAAGACTGATAGAGGCCTAACTTACCTTTTAAGTGTTCTTCAGTCTCACCTTCTGAAAAGGCATCACATGTTGCTTTACTAAGGTGAGCAAAATGAGCTAGTTTAATCTCTCCTCTCTTTAAGGTGACATTTCCTTGACAAGCCGAACAGAAGTAACGTGTTGATTTATTTGCTTCTACTGCTAAGACACTCTGATTATTTTCATTAATAGCTATTAGCATAGTCATCCCTCCTATTATATATATTACCCATAGGAGGTCAAAAGGAATTAAAAAAGTTCGCAAAAGTTTTAACTTTTGCGAACTAATCTTTACTTAAAGTAATATCTGAGGGTTTCCAAAGCATTGGAGTCCATCAATAACTTACCGTACTCATCTAATACATCGTAGGTCATATCACTTTTACTTCCATATTCCAAAGCAATAGCTATCTCTTCTTCACTGGTTCTTCCATGCATTTCTTCCACAAAGAATGATAGCTGAAGGTAGTACTGATCATCCAGTAAATACAGATTCGATAATCCACTTTCCATATACAAACTTTTTGATAGTTGAATCGCATGCTCAAAATCTTCTAAAGCAACGACAGCTTGCTTAACTTGTAAATCGTTGTTAGCATACTCTTCCATCTCATCTAAAAGATTATTGTTTTGTTTTAATGGATTCGTATGATTCTTCAAATCAAGATCGCTTAGTTCATCCTGAAAGTTATTACCTTTACTAATAAACAACTCTAGTCCATTATTATTAGGCATCACTTGAAAGGTTACGGCTTCTGACTCTTGAAACTCTTCATCAATATCAACTTCTTCAAGAATACTATAAAAGAACTTTTCAATTTGTTTTTGATTGCCGAGTAAATCTAGAAAGGTAATCCCACGTTCTTCGAGATCGCTATTTCCAATGACTACTCTTATTGTATCATCGTTAATATGTTCAATTTCCATTATTCCGCACCTCACTCTTCTAATGGAATGACTGACGTTTTCACATTTGTCCGGTAACTAAAAAATGACAATCTTCCTAAAGACTGTACTCCTACCATTATACAAAAGGTAAGTTCCAAATACAAGTAAGCAGGAGCCTTTCCTCAGTCTATTTTCAGTGTGTATAAAAAGAACCGACATGACTATGTCGATTCTTGAACTAATGTGTTTTAAACTTGTGATAAAGCAACGAGTTGTTGTGCTCTTTCCAATTCCATTGCTCTCACTTCTCTTGGCACAAACTGTCTAATCTCATCTTCATTGTATCCAATTTGTAGACGCTTGTCGTCTAAAATGATTGGACGTCTGATTAAAGTCGGGTTGTTTTGAATCAATTCAAACAATTCTCCCATAGACAGATCATCTAAATCAAGATCCAATTCTTTATACACTTTTGAGTGTTTAGAAATAATATCCTCCGTGCCATTTTCAGTTAATCTCATAATTGACCTTATATCATTAAAACTCAGCGGCTCATAAGCCATATTTTGTTCAGAATAAGGAATCTCATACTCTTCCAGCCAAGCTTTAGCCTTTCTGCATGACGTACAACTCGGTGTCGTAAATAATTTAACCATTTTATGTATGTCTCCCTTCAATTATCTATCCGATTGATTATGACTACTTCTTTACTTGCCATATCTTGTTCACATTTATAACTATAACTTATATGTGAACACTTGTAAAGCTTTTTTTGTCAAAGATTAGTCACCTTTATTTTATTTTTAATTATTTCGTTGATTTAATAAGCTTTACCTTCATTGTTTATTTTACTATCATTATATAGATTGTAATTACTATAAACTGAAACAGTTAGATCAAACCTTTGACACATTTTACATCGTTTTTCTAGACTCCATTTCATTTATATACAAAAAAAGAGCTCTCTCTCTATGCGTAGTCACATGGACTAGCTTTGAAAGAACTCTTTCTTATACTTATTTTTAAAGTGTTGGCTTTTTAATACAATAAATCCACTAATTCTTTTGAATCGGCATTTCCAAAGTACTTTTGAATATCAATTTTGTCGACGGCTTCTTCAATAGAGGCTTTATTATAAGAAGTTCCTTGAAGGATCTTTTCGACATCTTCAATTTCTCCCATACCAAAGAAATCTCCAAAGATACGAATGTCTTCGATGACACCTTTTCGAACATTCATTTTTACTTCAACCGTGCCGACTGACAAACGTTCACTTCTCTCCATATCGAAAGCGGGTGATTTTCCGTAGTTCCACTCCCAGTTAGCAGTATACTGTTTGGCAAATTGATCAATCTTCACCCAGTCTTCATCGGTCAATTTATATTCTTTAACGCCATCTTTGTTGTCGGTGTCGAAAATATAAAGCAATAATTTTTCTTTAAAATCCTTAGCATTCATATATTGGTAAGAATCATCAAGGAATGGTTTGATATTAGTTACACGGCTACGAATAGATTTAATTCCTTTTGATTCTAATTTATGTTTTTTCGGTTTGAGGGCACTAACTACCGCTTCTATTTCCGAATCGAACATTAATGTGCCATGAGCTGTTAAGCGCCCATTCTTGGAGTACATCGCATTGCCAGAGAATTTCTTCCCATCAATCACTAGGTCATTACGACCACGCAACTCTGCACCTTCTACTCCCATTTGATGGAGGGCATCAATAACAGGCAAAGTAAATTTCTTGAAATCTCTAAAGGAATTACCATCATCTTTTGTTAGGAAACAAAAGTTCAACACACCCATATCATGATAAACAGCTCCCCCACCTGAGAACCGTCTGACAACTTTCACATCATTCTCTTCAACATATGTGGTATTTACTTCTTCATACGTGTTTTGGTTTCTACCTACGATGATAGAGTTATCATTAATATAGAATAACAAAATCGGCTCATCCAACTCTACTTCATTTAATAAATAGTATTCGATTGCTAAATTAAGTTGTGGATCATGAATTTCTTGCCCATCTCTTTCATTTTTAACGTAATACATGCTCTTTTTCTCTCCTTAAACTGTAATAGTCAAATCTTTTTCTGCTAAAGTAACTTTAGTGTCATCCGCTTGTTCTGTTGCCTGTTCAAGCAAATCCTGCCAGTCTCCTGTTTGAGGTAAATGGGTTAGGATTAACTGTTTCGCACCTGCTTCTCTGGCTAGTTTCCCACATTCACCAGCGGTCATGTGCACTGAATGATTCTCTTTCCCTCGGTAAAAATTGCTGTCAGCTAACAAAACGTCAGCACCTTTTGAGAAAGAAATAAACTCTTCTATATAACCCGAATCAGCAGTGAAAACAACGACCTTACCGGTAGACGTCTCTTCTATTCGTAATGCATAACAAGGAACGGGATGCTTTGTTTTAATTTGAGTCACTGTGAATGGCCCAATAGTTGTAGACGTATGTTGATTGTAGGCATGTCCTTCAGATACACCATCCATAGTTAGCTCTTCAAAATGCGCTTGATCATCATCATGTCCATAAATAGGTAGGAGAGGCAATGCCATGCCGTCCTTATCCTTATTTAGTAAGCGATAAAATTGAAGAACACCTAAATCAGCGATATGGTCATGGTGATAGTGAGATAGCAACACAGCATCTAAATCAGCGGGTGAAACATGCTTCTCTATAGCCAACAGACTTCCACTGCCGACATCTAAGAGCATATGAAAGCCTTCTGACTCTAACAGATAAGCGCTGGTTCCAATTCCATTATGCGGATAGCCACCATAAAAGCCTAAAGTCGTTAGCTTCATCTTTTCTTCCTCACTTTCCATTCTTCTTATTATTCTTCCTTATTATAGAATACGTCATTTAGATAAAAAAAAACAACAGAATCTCTACTTTCAAGAAGAATCTGCTGTTTTTTTGAATGTGTTGAGCCATTGATGTACGCAT
Source organism: Alkalibacterium sp. MB6 (assembly GCF_009935905.1). GTDB lineage: Bacteria > Bacillota > Bacilli > Lactobacillales > Carnobacteriaceae_A > Alkalibacterium. Next base: position 193,567 of record NZ_PREX01000001.1, read on the forward strand.
AAAAACTATTTTGTGTTTTTTAAATAGTCAATGATTTGTGTGCTAACTTTATTTGCTTGTTTAATACAGTTGCTAATTCCAAAACCATCAATGCCGTTGCCGGCTAAATAGAGACCTGGGTATTTTTCATCCAAGAATTCGAAAAGATTTTTTCTTTTTCGTTCATACATTAACTTGAACTGAGGAATGGCATTAGGCCAGCGTTTAATGATTTTGTAGTTAGGCTTAGCATGAATATCAAGCATAGCAGATAAATCTTTTAAAATAGCTTCTTCAATTTGCTTATTGCTTAAAGACATCATGATCCCATCGTTGCTTCTTCCGAAGTAAACACCTAATAACTCTTCATCTCTATGAGCATAGTGTTCCCATTTTTTATTCAACCAAACCACACTTTGAATATACGAGTTATTTAGTCGCACAGACAAGACACCGTTACCTGTTGGTGGCCTATTAATGGACCCTTTCGGGAAGCTGAACAGAATAAAGCCAATGGACCCTGTTTTGATATCTTTGAAATATGAACTCAGCTCTAAATCAGAAAATAGCGGCTTATATGCCTCAGAGTCTGTCGCCACTAATACCGAGTCCACTCGTAGTTGTTCTTTGTTATTAATATCAATGATATACGTGTTATTAATACTCTTTTTGATTTCGGTTACTTTTTTCGAATAACGAATCGTGTTTTCCAACTGATCCGTCAACGCACGAGTTAACGTTTCCAACCCTTCAGTGAATGTAGCAAAGTTACCGTCGCCATCTAATAGTTCTGGATGGGCTTCAATCGCTTTAGTCAATGTCCCGTACTCTTTTTCTTTTTCGACAATGACCTCATTAAATCGATTTATACCAATATCATCGATGTCACTTGCAAAGATTTTAGAAAAATAGGGTTCAGCAACATACTTAGCCATCTCCTCACCAATACGGCTAGCAAGATAATCTTTGGCTGTAACTTCTTTTTTCTGTTTTGAACGTTGAAAGTATGTTTCTCTAAGAAATTCTAACTTCCCTTGAAAAGAAATCAGATCGTATTTCCATATATCCGTTCGCTTTACAGGAATGCCTTTGTAGGTAGGACAATCGAAGTAATATAATGTATTGAAGGCAAAAATATCTTGTTTTACGTGTTTGCTGTACTCCATTTTATCTTGAAGTCCCAGCTCTTCTATCAATGCCTCAGCATCTGGGAGCCTAGTATCAATGGATTCAGCACCAAGGTCTATGTATTGATCCCCGAACTTCATAGTAAATAACTTTCCACCTGAACGGATAGAAGACTCGAGTAAAATGACTTCATAAGGCAGATTTTCAGTTTCTATCTGCTGTTTCAAACGGTAGGCAGTAGTTAACCCAGTTATGCCGCTGCCAATGATAGCTATTCGCTTTTTAGCCTTTTCCATTCACCATTTCCTTTCATCACTATGCTAAAATACTAAGATTGTACTAAGTATAACGTTGTTCTTTATTTTCCCTTTTTAAAAAAGTGGCAGCGCAATGTATCTGGATAAGTATTCGGTTCTTTCATGTGAAAGAATCGGTTCTTCCGGATTCCATCATATTATACCATGATGTTTACATTATTGGGTTAAAACTTTATGTCTTTACTGTTAAGATTATTAAAAAAACACTCTTATAATAATCCACATTATTGTGAATATCTATTATAAGAGTGTTGTCAATTATTTGTTTAATGCGTCTTTAGCTTGGTTAGTTAATGCAGTAAATGCTTCTGCATCAGTAATAGCTAAATCTGCTAATACTTTACGGTTTAAATCAATTTCAGCTAATTTTAAGCCATGCATAAATTTAGAATAGCTTAATCCGTTCATGCGTGCTGCAGCGTTAATACGGGCAATCCATAACTTACGGAAGTTACGTTTGTTTTGTTTACGGTCTCTGTAAGCGTACATGTATGATTTCATTACTTGTTGTTTTGCTACTTTAAACAACTTGTGTTTTGCACCATAGTACCCTTTAGCTAATTTTAATACGCGGTTACGGCGTCTGCGGGTGACGACTCCACCTTTTACTCGTGCCATTATTTTTCCTCCTTGAATGCAATGCTATGATTATGAAATCATTATTTCATTTTAGCAACCATTTGTCTGATACGTTTGAAATCCCCTTTAGAAATTAAAGCTGATTTACGTAATTTACGTTTTTGTTTTTGAGTTTTGTTCGCAAATAAGTGACTTGTTTTAGCACGGCCTCTTTTTAGTTTGCCAGTACCTGTACGTTTAAATCTTTTTGCAGAACCTTTATGCGTTTTTTGCTTAGGCATTCTCAATTTCCTCCCATACGTCTTCTTATCATTTTTCAGTAATAAACAGCCGCCGAAGCGAGCTGCTTGCTACTTCATTATTTCTCACTTTTCGGTGCGAGCATTAAGAACATGCTACGGCCATCCATTTTAGCGTTAGATTCAACTACTGCAATATCAGATGTTTCTGTCGCCATACGTTCTAGGACTACACGACCAATGTCCTTATGTGTAATAGCTCGACCTCGGAAACGGATAGATACTTTTACTTTATCGCCTTTTTCAAGGAACTTACGAGCATTACGCAGTTTAGTATCAAAGTCGTGATCATCAATAGTAGGACTCAAACGTATCTCTTTAACGTTGATTACTTTTTGATTTTTTCTTGTCTCACGTTCTTTTTTCTGTTGCTCATAACGATATTTACCATAGTCCATGATACGTGCCACTGGGGGCTTAGCATTTGGCGATACAAGTACAACGTCTAAGTTAGACTCTTCTGCCATTCTTATTGCCTCGTTACGTGGGACTACACCTATCTGTTCACCGTCTTTTCCGATTAATCGAAGTTCGGTTGCTCTAATACGATCGTTGACAATCATGTCTTTAGCTATGGTGGTCACCTCCAAAGAATTTGCGAGAAAAACACAGAAAATGGCGGGACTTCTATGAAATCATAAAAGTCCCGCCATATTTCCGCATAAAACATACGTCGCCATATGTTTATTATATATACGTCCATATCTGCCCAGGGATGTCAATCCACTCAGGCGAGAAGCGGGGCTTCTGCTTTATTTTCTCAACTAGTACATATTACCATTTATATTGTATCATGTCAAACATTTTTTCGACTTACCTTAATTCTTATTACTTTCCTCAACCATTTTCGAGATAAAGTCTTCGAGTGCAATCGATTCAGTCTGTTTTTCGCCATACTTTCGAACAGTAACTGTGCCCTCTTCCATTTCGTTATCACCAATGACTAATTGATATGGAATTTTTAATGTTTGAGCTTCTCGAATTTTATATCCCATTTTTTCATTTCTAGTATCTACTTCTACACGCAAGCCCTTGTTAGCCATTTTCTCTTGCAACTCTTGAGCAAATTCTCCGTGAGCATCTAAGTTAACAGGAATAATTTTTGCTTGTACCGGCGCTAACCACGTTGGGAATGCTCCCTTATACCGTTCGATAAGGTAGGCTACAAACCGTTCCATTGTCGACACAATGCCTCGGTGAATAACCACCGGACGGTGAGTATCTTGACCATCTTCGCCTACGTATGTTAAATCAAATCGTTGAGGTAGTAAGAAGTCTAACTGTACAGTAGATAAGGTTTCTTCAATTCCCAATGCTGTTTTAACCTGAACATCTAATTTAGGTCCATAAAAGGCAGCTTCTCCTGTTGCTTCGAAATACTCTAAGCCTAAATCATCCAGTGTTTCTTTCAGCATCGACTCTGCTTTTTCCCACATCTCATCATCGTCAAAATACTTTTCAGTGTTTTGTGGATCTCTATAACTCAATCGGAACCGGTAATCCTCAATTTCAAAATCCTCAAATACAGCAAGCATCAAGTGAACGACTCTCTTGAATTCTTCTTTGATTTGATCTGGACGAACAAATACATGGGCATCGTTTAATGTCATTTCACGGACACGCTGTAAACCTGATAACGCCCCACTCTTTTCATAACGGTGCATCTGCCCTAGTTCAGCGATACGAATAGGTAAATCCCGGTAACTTCTCACATCATCCTTGTACACCATCATATGATGCGGGCAATTCATTGGGCGAAGAACAAGCATTTCTCCGTCTCCCATGTCCATTGGTGGGAACATGTCTTCATGATAGTGATCCCAATGTCCTGAACGCTTATAGAAGTCCACATTTGCCATAATTGGTGTATACACATGCTGGTAGCCTAATCTAATTTCTTTATCTGTAATGTAGCGTTCGATGATGCGACGAATCGTTGCACCTTTAGGTAGCCAAAACGGTAAGCCTGAACCGACTTCTGGTGCAATCATAAATAAATCTAATTCCTTACCTAGTTTACGGTGGTCACGTTCTTTGGCTTCTTCTCGCATCTTCAAGTACTCTTTCAACGCTTTTTTATCAAAGAAGGCTGTTCCATAAACACGCTGCATCATTTTGTTATTAGAATTTCCTCTCCAATATGCGCCAGCTAGTGAAAGCAATTTGAATACTTGAATGCGCCCTGTTGTTGGTACATGAACCCCTCGACATAAATCGACAAAGTCTCCTTGTTCATAGACGGAAATAATGTCGTCCTCAGGTAACTCCTCAATGAGTTCTACCTTATAAGGGTCTTGTTGGAATAACAATAATGCTTCTTCTTTGCTCAATTCCCGCCTAGTTATTGGAAGATTTTCTTTGACGATAGCCATCATCTCTTCTTCAATTTTAGGTAAATCATCATCTGTAATCGGTTTTTCAGTATCTGTATCATAGTAAAAACCACGTTCAATTGCCGGCCCTACTCCAAATTTGACGTCTGGGTACAATCGTTTAATGGCATGAGCCATCAAATGAGAAGTCGAATGACGCAAAACTGATAAAGCATCTTCATGATCAGGTGTAACAATTTCTAACACACCATCTTCTAGAAGTGGGCGATCAAAATCAATCAACTCCCCATTCCATTTTGCAGCCAGTCCTTTTTTCTCTAAAGATTTAGCAATGCTTCCTGCAATGTCTTTAGGTGTAGTTCCCTGACTCACTTCTTTAACCGAACCGTCGGGCAATGTAACGGATACTATATCTGACATACCATTTCCTCCTCTTTCTTGTTCATGGAATATAAAAAAACCCATTGAATAGGCCAGTATACAACTAGCGAATTCAATGGGACGTAAATTAATGACGTGGTTCCACCCATGTTTACAGAATAAATCGAACGCACTCATTCTGTCTTCATTTCCTCTTTAACGCAGAGTAACGTCTGCTCCTACTTACGGTTCGAAGCACATCTTAAAAAGCGGTCATATACAGGTATTCTGGAAAGCTTTCAGCAAATGCTTTCCTCTCTATAAGAATAGGGGCTGTATATGGTGTCTTTTTGTCGATAGTTATTTAGCTAGTTTAAAGGTCTCTCTATACTATTAGATACTACCACAGGATAATTCATTAGACAATTAGATTTTATAAAATTATTTATTATCTATTGTTTATTTCGTCTATTCTCGCCCGACATACTGACTTCTTCCGACAACAGTCTGATTCTTTCCATTAGTCGCTTCGCTTTAAGTGGTTCGGTCTCCCCTCTCTGAGAGGTGGTCAAGTGCTCCGATTCCAATTGTTCCATATTAAAATTCGACGTAAAGAAAGTCGGTAACTCCTCTTGCATACGGTATTGTAAAATAACGCCTAAAACGTCGTCTCTAATCCAAGAAGACATGGAGTCTGCTCCAATATCATCCAACATCAAAATCGGCGCTTTTTTAAATGCATCCAACTTGTCTTCTGTCGTATTCTTACCAATGGATTGTTTCATTTCAACAGCTAAAGTAGGAAAGTGGACTAAAGTCGATGGATAGCCTTGCTCAGATAATTCAAAAGCTATAGCTCCAAGTAAATACGTTTTTCCTACACCAAACGGTCCATGTAAATAAAGTCCTTTATGAAAAGCTTTTGGAGAATCGATATAATTTTCCACGAACATCATCGCTTTATCAAGCGCTTCTCGCCGGCTGACAGAGTGATCAAAGTCTTCAAAGGTAGCTGTCTTAATGTCTTTAGGCATATAGACTGATTTAATACGATTTTTAATTTTCTCTTGATTCTGTCTGTTTAACAAACCTGGCGTTGGAACATAGGTGACATCAATCCGGTTATTATTAATAATAAGTTTTGGGTGATACCCAGGCGCCAAACCATCCTCGTCTCTTGCTACTTTTTTCTTTTCGGATACAAACTCGTATAGTTTAGACGCACTTCTCTCTATAGCGGTTTTATCAAGTTGGTCTTTGTTTTCGGAAAGAAACAATTTGACATCCGGATCACGAAAGACAACATTTCTCATGATGTCAGCGTACGTGCTATTCAATTTCTGAGCGTCCATCATCTTTTCCAACTGTGTTCTTAAACTTTCCATTACTGTTCACCACTCTTTCGTTGACGGATGCGTTTCAGTCTTTCTTTAAAGGCTTGTTCAACTTCATTACTAACTGGTTCATCTTTACGTTCTGTTTCATAAGCCCATTCTGGTAAAGTTTCTTTTCTGACGTTTCTATTTGAATACTGATTCCCTTTATGACTTGCTTTTGATTTAGGAGTAGCAGATGCTTGAGTCGACGCATACAACTCTTTGACTTTTTGCATCGCTTCTTCAGGCGATTTCACTTGTTTTTGTGCCCAATCATTGGCTATTTTCATAGCAAAGCCTTTATCCAAGGTTGGTGAGTTTTTAATGATTAAAACATAGTTGATTAAAATATTAATAACTGCTGCTGATAAAGGCGCTTGTTCTATCAGTTCTTTCAACACCCAAGACTCATTGCTTGAAACGAATCCACCTTTTTGTTCTTTAATTGATTCAAGGTAAGCATAGGGTTTCGTTTGTTCAGCATGCAAAATAATTTCGATTTCTTCTGTTGAATACCCTTTTTGCTTCAATTCATTCAGTCGGAAGGTTTGCTCTTTGGCTGTTTTTTCTTCTTCTTCAAATAAATTGCCCCTACTATTAGTCGAATGGAGGTAGTGGTCTTGAATCAATCGAGTCAATTTTGATTCACTGACTTGTCCTGTCCCAACATCAGCAGCCTCCAATACAAATCGCTGCATATCTAACTCGTTTATCCCGTATATTGTATGGAAAGTGAAGATTAATTTCTTAATAGAAGCATCGATTGATGCGGTTGAAACGAATTGCCGATTAATCCCCTCTTTGAAAAATGCCCAATCAAAGTCACTTTCTTTCATCACTTGTTCACTCAAAGAGAGCGGCTTGACATCGCTAGTTAGTCGAGTATCTTTAGTCACGGTTTGACTCATTTTATCCATATTGACATGAACCACATCACCAAAGGACTTAGTTATATCGACGTAATCTTCCAGTTCTATTTTTTGACTAGTAAAGCGATCTTCTAATTCTATAACCAGTCGTTGCCCAACTTTTTCTGTCAAGAGCATGCTAAGCAGCGGATCACTGAAAAACTGTTCCGGTGTCATCGGCGCTTCAATTGCAATTTTATAATCATGACGGTTCTCACTGTGCTGAAAGACGTTTAGTAAACCATAAGCTTCCAGTTTGATACGAGCTTCATAAAATTCCTTAATTCCTATATCAAGTTGACTCAATATGTCAGATAAGAAGACGACTGGAGAGGAGTGAGTCACAACATATTCATTCATTAAAAAATATAAACTGACTGCTTGTATACTGGTTAAGGGTTGGTATAAAGAGACTACTGTCCGTTTATCTAAATCAGACAACAGTCTTGACTGACTTATTTGTAAGGTATCTCTTGGACTAATTTCTTTCCATGGGTAATTCATCGTCTCATATCCTTTCACATACGTTCAGCTGTCAGACTAGTATCTGAGACGATTGACGTCTTTTTCGTTTTACTTGATTGGCATGACTAGTCACCTTAATGATCTTTTCGTTTTTTTTCGAGTTCCTGCATTTCCTGCATGAATACCCCAATATCTTTAAATTGTCTATACACACTCGCAAAGCGGATGTAGGCAACGTCATCTAAATGAGCTAATTCTTCCATGACATATTCACCAATTTTAGTTGATGGCACTTCACTGGCACCATAATCTCTAATTTTATGCTCCACTTTATTGACAATGTTCTCTTGGTCTTCAGCTGCCACAGGCCTTTTTTCGCAAGCTCGTCTAATCCCTCTAAGCAACTTTTCTCTGCTGAATTCTTCTCGGTTTCCATTTTTTTTCACTACAAGAATTGCGCTTTGTTCAACTCGCTCAAAAGTGGTGAAACGATAATTGCATTCTTCGCACTCTCTTCTGCGTCGAATCGCCTTTCCGTCATCAGTCGGTCTGCTGTCTACTACTCGGCTTCCATTATTGTGGCACTTTGGACAATGCATGGTTTTCAGTCCTTTACTATTGAATTCTTACTCTTATTATACCATAGGTATGTCAGGCGCACTAAACCCTTTTTGGATGATCCACTCATGAACTTGTTCTTTCGTTTTCTCTATGGTTCCGGTGTTATCAATAATGGTATCTGCCTTAGCAACTTTGTCCTCCATCGCCCACTGAGAACGAATTCTAGCTTCGGCTTCAGGAACACTCAGTTGATCCCTAGTCATTAACCGTTTGATCTGGGTAGCTTGGTCAACATAAACTAACATCACTTCGTCCACTCTTTGGTCATAACCCGTTTCAAATAAAAGAGGGATATCCATCACAATCAAGTCGTGTCCAGCGTCAATGAGACTTTGCTTCTCCTTTTCCATCAACTGATAGACTGCCCCATGGACGATTTGATTTAAATCACTGAGTTTCTTTGAGTCATGAAAAACAATTGAACCTAATTTTTTTCTATTTAATGTGCCATCTTCTTTTATAACAGATACACCAAAGGTTTCTGATACCTTTTTTAATGTATCCGATCCCGGCTTCATCACTTCTCTTGCTACTATATCAGCATCAATGACCGGTATAGTCAATGACTGAAAAAAACGACTGACCGTTGATTTGCCAGAAGCAATGCCACCGGTTAACCCTAAAATTAATGTCATGTTTATCATCCCTTTTATGTTTGGCACACTGGACAATAGTGTGTCCCTCTCTGTGCTACTTTTCCCTTAACAAAAGGCGTGTGACAATTTGGACAAGGTTCCCCTGTTTTCCCGTATACCTTCAGCTGAGATTGATAGCTTCCTTCTTGACCGTAGGCATTAGCGTAGGTCCGTATAGTGGTTCCACCCGAAGCCACTGCTTGCGTCATAATGGAAACAATCGCTTCTTTTAATAAAGCAATGTCATCCGGCGTTAGCGTATTTGCTTGGCGCTCTGGGTGGACTTTGGCTCGAAACAAGATTTCATCTGCGTAGATATTCCCAATACCAGTAACCATCTTCTGATCCAGTAAGCAGGATTTTATAGAGCGTTGACGTTTCTTTAAGAAACGGTGAAGGTGGTCATCAGTTAAACTAGTCTCGAAAGGCTCCGGACCTAAATCTCGTAATGAGGGATGCTCGAACGCTGATAGTTTTGGAGTCAAACTCATCTTTCCGAATTTCCTCACATCTAAGTACCTTAACTCTGTTCCGTCATCTAACGAAAAGAGGACGTGGGTATGCTTCGTTAATGGAGCCTCTGACGTTTCTACTTTAAATTTCCCTTCCATTCGCAAATGGCTGATAAGCATGTCTGAGGTTAACTCAAACAAGAGAAACTTTCCTCGTCTTCCCACTGATTCAATACGCTGACCTATTATCTGTCGCTTAAATGTATCGACTGACGGATCTTTTATTATATTATCCCATAATACGTTTACTGCTTTGATTCGCTTACCAACAACTAAGTGTTCTAAGCCCTGCCTAACACTTTCTACTTCTGGTAATTCTGGCACCCGTTTCACCTCTCATTAATATTCATACTTTTTTTATTCCTTCTACTCTTCTTGTCTACTCGGTTAAAGCTTAACATGAAAAAAAGCGAGTGAATACCCGCTTTTTTTCTTTCCATTCACTTTCTTTATTTGGCATCGTACCAACTGTCGCCAAAGCTACTTTCCACTTTTAGTGGAACAGTTAGATCGACCGCATGCTCCATGACCTCTTTAACTAATGTTTCCAATTGCTCAATTTCAGACTCTGGTGCTTCAAAGATTAATTCATCATGGACTTGAAGAAGCATGGTTGCTTCCAAACCTTCACTCTTAATCCGTTTGTTCATCTCAATCATGGCCATTTTCAAGATGTCAGCCGCACTGCCTTGAATCGGCGTATTCATGGCTGTTCGTTCAGCGAATGAGCGCAAATTGAAGTTTCTTGAATTAATATCTGGCAAATAACGACGTCTGTTGAATAATGTCTCAACATACCCTTTTTCTTTAGCCTCTCGAATGACTGTATCAATAAACTGTTTAACTCCTGGGAAGCGATCAAAATACGTATCAATATAATTCTGAGCTTCTTTACGAGTGATGTTCAAATTTTGAGATAGACCATAGTCACTAATCCCATAAACGATTCCGAAGTTTACAGCTTTCGCATCGCGACGCATATTTGATGTGATATCTTTCGCATCTTTTACGTCAAACACTCGCATCGCTGTAGTTGTATGAATATCTTCATTATCCATAAAGGCTTTAATAAAGTGCTCATCTTCGGAAATATGAGCTAGTATGCGTAGTTCGATTTGAGAGTAGTCGGAGGCAAATATTTTCCACCCTTTTTGTCTTGGAACAAACGCTTGTCTAATTTTACGCCCTTCTTCCAAACGGACAGGAATATTTTGTAAGTTCGGATCAACAGAACTCAATCGACCTGTACGCGCAACGGTTTGTAAATAGCGTGTATGGATTTTGCTTGTTTGAGGGTCAATGACTTTCAGTAACCCTTCAATGTACGTCGATTGAATTTTGGATATCTGTCTGTATTGTAAAATGTGTTCGACTATAGGCGCTTGGTCTTGTAATTTCTCCAATACATCTTGAGCTGTTGAATATCCGGTTTTGGTTTTCTTGATAACTGGGTAGCCCATCTTTTCAAATAGAATCACACCTAATTGTTTTGGAGAGTTGATATTAAACGTCTCTCCGGCTTCTTCGAATATTCTCTCCTCAATCGATTCAAGAATACCTTTAAACTCTTCTTTCATCGTTTCTAGACGATCAGCGTCTACCGTAATCCCTTGAATTTCCATGTCTGCAAGGACTAATGCTAAAGGCATTTCCATTTCTTTAAGCAATTCATCTTGATTATTCTCAGATATATCTTTAGCCATTTTATCGGCTAACTCTTGAATCGCTAAAACTTTTCTAGCTAAATGGTCATACATTAAGGTTAAGTCTTCAGGTAATTTAATTTTCTTTCCTTTACCGTAGACGACTTCATCTGGCATGACGCCATCGTAACCATGCTTTTTAGCCACATCCGTCACATCGCCCCCACTGCTGTCTTCTGCCGTCAGCAAATAAGAGGCGAGCATCACATCAAAGTTGACACCTTTAAGTACCATGTCTTTGTGATTTAAAGCCACGTACGTTGCTTTAACATCATAGACCTGTTTCGTCATCTTTTCATCTTCAATCCATGACTTAAAAGCATCAGAAGAAAAAGCTGTAGAAGGACTAGCGACGTATACTTTATCTTTATCGCCCCATGCCACTGATACAACTTCCGACTGATGATAGTTTTCAGTAAGCATTTCAAGATATAATGCCATCTCATTCTTAAACATATTTGTTGTTATCTCTTCAACAAAGTCGTAATCGACCTCGACCGCTTCTTCAGCCAGTTGTTCCATGTAGTCTTCCGTGTCCAGCTTTTGAAGATGCGAATTAAAGTCCATTTCTTTATAAAAAGCGATAAGAGCCTCCATGTTGTAGCCTGTGTATCCTAAATCATCGAGTGTAATAGTTATAGGCGCCTTTACATCAATCGTTGCTAATTGTTTACTCATAAAGGCTGTGTCTTTTTCGTTAATCAAATTTTCTTTACGTTTAGACTTCTTCATATCATCTATGTTCTCATAAAGATTCTCAACTGACCCATACTCATGAAGCAACTTCAGTGCTGTTTTTTCACCAATGTTAGTCACACCTGGTATATTGTCGGAAGCATCTCCAGCTAGTCCTTTCATATCAATGATTTGCTCAGGACTAATCCCCATCTCTTCCATGATCGAATCTTTCGTGTATTCCTTTAAATCGCTGACCCCTTTTTTAGTAATATCAACTCTGACAGAATCTGAAGCTAATTGCGTCAAATCTCGGTCCCCAGTTAATATAACGACGTCAAACCCTTTTGTTTCAGCTTCTTTGGCTAGCGTACCAATAATATCATCGGCTTCGTAGTTTGGTAGTTGATAGTTTTTCAGCCCGAAACCCTTTAGTAAATCGGGGAAAAAAGGGAGTTGCTCAGCAAATTCAGGAGGCATTTTTGAGCGGCCACCTTTGTATTCTTTAAATTGTTCGTGACGGAAAGTTGTTTTACCCGCATCGAAAGCCACTAATGCATGTGTTGGTTGTTCTTTGTTAACAATGACTTCCAACATATTGTGAAAGCCGTACATCGCATTCGTGTGTAACCCATTTTTATTTTTCATTCGCTCCAATTGACTGTGTAAGCCATAAAATGCTCTAAAGGCAACACTGTGTCCATCAATTAATAATAACTTTTGTTTATTGGCCAATTTTTTTCATCTCCCAGTTATATCTTCCTATAGCTATAGTATCAAACTTCAACGAATAGAAAAAGAGAAGGTACTCACTTAGAGATATAAATACGTGATGAACATAGACTGTTCTTTAACGTATTTACTTCCAGTGAGCCCCTTCTCTTTGGGTGTCTCTATTTAATTTTGTGCTTCCGTTTGGCTGAGTATTTTTTCAAATGCCAACTCGAACTTCTCAATATCGCCGGCACCCATGAATACAACCACTTGGTTACGGTGCTTAAGCAAAGGAGACACATCTTCTACAGTCACAATGCCTTTGCCTTTTTCCGTTTTATCCAGCAAGTCTTCTATCGTAATATCTCCATCCAACTCTCTAGCAGAGGTAAATATATCACAGAGATAAACGGCGTCAGCTAAATCCAATGCCTCGCCAAATTCGCTAAGCATAGCAACCGTTCGGCTAAAGGTGTGCGGTTGGAAGACAGCTACGATTTCTTTATCCGGGTACTTTTGATGTGCCGCGTCCAAAGTTGCCTTGATCTCTGCTGGATGATGGGCATAGTCGTCAATAATGACTGTATCCATCACATTTTTCTCAGTAAATCGTCTCTTTACACCTTGGAAACTCATCAAACGCTCTTTCACTTTCTCAGCGCTCAATCCCTCATAATGAGCGAAAGCAATGACCCCTAAAGCATTTTGTATATTGTGCTTACCGAAAGATGGAATAGTGAAGCGCCCATAGAAATCGTCTCTCACATAAACATCAAATTCAGATCCCTTTGTCGACCGCTTGACATTTTTAGCCTGAAAATCGTTATAATCATCAAAACCATAAAACACAATCGGCACGCTAGCGTGTAGTTGTTGAAGCCGTGGGTCATCTCCACAGGCAAAAATAGCTTTTTTGATTTGAGAAGAGAATTCTTTAAATGCATCTTCAACATCTTCTATGCTTGTGTAATAATCTGGATGGTCATAATCAATATTCGTTATAATAGCGTAGTCTGAAGCGTAAGCTAAAAAATGTCTTCTGTATTCACATGCTTCAAGCACAAAATACTCAGCATCTCTTTCACCTTTACCCGTTCCATCACCAATTAGATAACTCGTCCCTTTTATGCCACTTAGGACATGAGCTAGTAATCCCGTCGTGCTTGTTTTCCCATGTGAACCCGTCACGGATACACTGGTAAACTCACTGCTCAACTCACCAAGGAAATCATGGTATCGTTTAACAGGCAACCCTAACTCTTTCGCTTTGACAATTTCTTCATGCGTATCAGGGAAAGCATTCCCTGCAATGATAATCATGTTGTCTTTTATATTATTCTCATCAAATAGGTAGATGGGAATGTTTGCATCTTCGATGTTTTTTTGAGTGAAAAAGTATTTTTTAACGTCTGACCCTTGCACTTTAAACCCTTTATCGTGCAGTATTAGAGCTAACGCACTCATGCCGGATCCTTTAATCCCCACGAAATGGTATATTATTTCTTGATTCATTTGCAATAAAGCCTCCATATAATCCTGTGTCGTAAAATTGCGCCATGGTATACTATAATTGAAATGAGGAAAAAAAGCTAGTAGTATTGGCTTCTCAATTTAATCCATAATCAAATTAACGATTCTCTGTCATAAACTCTTATTTCCCATTTTTCCTAGGATGAAAAAGTCCTGGCACTTCGCTTTTCCCACTATTATTGCCACTTTTTTCTTCTTCAATAATGGCTGCTAATGTTCGGTGCAAGCCGTAGCCTCTTTTAATTTGCGGTTTTAGAGCCACTTTAGCTCGATTATCATTTGCTTTTGACAGCTCCTTTGCTGGCTGCACCTTATCTTTATTTACATCCATTTGACGGTTTTCTTCAAATCCCCACTGCGCACTAACCTCAGGAGGCACATGGTCTTCATAAAAGATAAATTCAGCAGGTTTCTTGACCATATCATCTTTTAATTGACTATATTTCGGTTCTTGTTTTTTTGCTTTCGGACGTTTATATCCGTATACAGGTGACGGTACCTTACTCACTTCAAAAGGAGGAGAAATAGTCTTGCGCTCAAAACTATCCTCTTTTGTCGATAAATAATCTTTAAACTCTTTTTCTAATTCGTCCCTACTCTTTAAGTGCTTTGGTAAGTCATGTGATTCATTAAAGGACAATGCTTTTGCCCGGTCAGACTCTTCGTTTCTTCTTTTTAAAGACGATTCAAAAAAATCGTTTTTGTTATTCGACATAGCCTCCCCCTCCTAACTGAGTATGCTGATTACTGTTTAAACTGAAACGGAAATCCAGTTGGTTCACTGTCATCCAGAACCATAATACCACTTGATTCTTGAGGCAGTCCTAATTCTCTAGCTGAACAGATCATGCCTTCGCTCTTGACCCCTTTTAATTCACCCGGCCAAATAACCAGACCATCTGGCATCACTGCTCCGACTTTAGCGACAACTACTTTTTGCCCTTCTGCTATATTGCTTGCTCCACAGACAATTTGTAGGACTTCACCTTTATCGACCTCAGTTTCCGTTACATTTAAATGATCTGACCCTTCGACAGGTTTACACGATTTCACATGACCAACAACAAATGTAGGGTCAGTGTTTTCAGTTAATGTCTTCTCTGCGCCAGCTTCTTCAAGCAATTGATTAACTACTTCAAGATTTTTCCCTTCCAACGTAACAGGACCATTCGTTAATCCTTCCAAATAAGTTGACGCATTAAATACATTCACACCGACAACTTCTTTTGTCTTCTTGTCTCTAATTGTGACGGTGTCATTTCGTCTACCATATGATTGTTCTTGAAGATTGGTTTTTTTAAATAGTATCATTAATACATCATCTAATCCGTTATTATTGTACGTGCTAATATACATCATGTTATCTCCCTTTTTCTATTTTAACCCATTTAATGAATTAAAACTGTTTTAGAGTATCAAGTACTGATTGATCGAAAGCTTTAACAAATTGATAAACCATTTCTTTAGCCGCTTCATAGTCGTCCATTCTGAATAAGGATTGGTGGGTATGAATATATCTGGCAGGTACACCAATCACTGCACTTGGAATGCCTTCATTCATCTGATGAGCCGCCACTGCATCTGTCCCGCCTTTAGACACAAAGTACTGATAAGGAATATTGTTGCTTTCTGCTGTATCTAGAATAAACTCTTTCATTTCTTTTGATAGAATCATTCCTGGATCTTGAATGCGTAGTAAAAAGCCATCTCCTAATCTTCCAAAGGCTTCTTTGTCGCCATTCAAATCGTTGGCTGGCGAACAATCAACTGCCACAAAGGCATCTGGACGAAATTTCACTACTGCTCCTTTTGTCCCTCTTAAACCGACTTCTTCTTGAACATTGGCTCCCGCAATCAAGGTGTTTGGAAGTGTCTCATTTTGAAGTTTTTTTAACAGTTCGAGCACTAAAGTTACACCATATCGGTTATCCCAAGCTTTTCCTAAAAATGTCTTTCCATTTGCCATTTCAATCGTTTCGACATCCGGTACAATTGGATCTCCTGGTCTGACTCCAAACGATTCAGCTTCTTCTTTGGATTCAAAACCACCGTCAAATAAAATACTATCAATCGATACACCAGATGATTCTTTGCCTTTTAATAAGTGAGGAGGAATCGATGACGATACAACTGGGTAATGCCCTTTAGCCGTTTGAATAACAAAGCGCTGTGCAGATACGACATAAGGATTCCATCCGCCCAAAGGCAATACCTTAAATAACCCTTTGGATGTGATAGAAGAGACCATAAATCCGACCTCATCCATATGAGCAGCTACCATTAATTTAGGTGCATCTTGTTTTTCTGACTGTTTAATCCCGAAAATACCACCCAGTCCATCTAATTGAATATCATCCACATAAGGAGTCATGTGCTCACGCATAAAGTCTCTGACCTCGTGCTCAAATCCGCTGACCCCTTTTAATTCAGTTGTTTGTTTAATTAAGTCTCTCGTTTCATTCGTCATCATATTCTGTTGGCTTTGCCAACCTGTCCCCCTCTTTACAGTAGTGTTTCACCTATTCTTAATTATTATACACAAAATCACTCACAAGTTTAAGCTAGTCAACCGTTATTCTTACACTCTTTGTTTGAGTGTGTTAAAATAGGGTTTAGAAAAACTTACTAGTGTCTGACATTAGAATAGGAGGAGTTCCATTGTTTAATACTAAAAAAATGACTCAAAAAAGTTATAGCGGTGAAGATTGGGCTTATTTATCAGGAGCAGCAGTACTGGCTTTCATACTCGGTATGCTGACATTTTCTTTTTATAAAAAGAAAAAAACCTTAAATGCAGATGGTATTTTGAAGTCCATAAAAAAAGAATTTCTAAAAGAGGGACCCATCGATGGGTCGTGGATTGAATTAACAAAAGTACCTTGGAAAAAATTTACTTATGAAACAGACGTTTATTACGGTGGAGTTTCTCGTTACGAAGAAAACTCATTGGTACAGTACGAGTTTATCGCTGATGCTTACACTGGCAGTATCATTGATTTATATAGAGTCTAACTCTTTCATTATTAGTCTTTACACAAAAAAATACGAACGAGCATCTTATCTTTCAGATAAATGATGCTCGTTCGTTTTTAGTTTATGCTTTGAACTGAATAACCGCTTTGTATATGCGGTTTCCTTTTTGAGAAAACTTCTCTTCATATTCTGTCATGACGTTATCTTCTACATCACTGTTGTGAAGATCCAAATACACATGTGTTAACGATGCTGGGTAATGAGAAAAACTCGTTAAAGAGTATTCAAATAAGCCTTGATTGTCCGTTTTAAAATGCAATTCCCCTTTATCGTGAAGAATCGCTTTGTAAACTGACAAGAATGATTTATATGTTAACCGTCGTTTCTCATGACGGTTCTTTGGCCAAGGATCTGAAAAAGTTAAATGAATGCGATCAACTTCGCCTGGGGCAAAATAGTTTGTTAAATCTTTAGCGTCTACTTGCATAAATTGAACATTAGGTAATTCTTCTTCAATTTGTTTTTCTAAGGCAGACACAATCACACTTGTTTGCAATTCTATTCCAATAAAATTAATCGCTGGAAATTGTTTAGCCATATTAATAATAAATTGGCCTTTTCCACAGCCTATCTCAATGTGAATAGGCTTGTCGTTTCCAAATCTTTCTGCCCAACGTCCTTTCCACTCTTCCGGGGATGGGACCACAAAGTGTGGGTAGGCTTCTAGTTTCTCTTTTGCATAGGGTTTATGCCGTAATCTCATTTGCTTGCTCCTTTTTTTATATCTTAGTCAGTAAAAAAGGAACAGATGAGTTAACCTGTTCCTACTTTCAGTGTAGTCATTCTAATCATGTTGAATTAAATTAAGGAAATAGTGCTAATACATGATTTAACTTCAATAAATTTTGATTCATATCAATGAACTGTCTCTTCCCGTGGTTACTCTTAATATCTAAAATTAAATGAACGGTAACATACCAGTATAGTGTTTCCTGTGACGCTGAGGGATCATAATAAGCAAAGCGCTCCAACCAGTCGTTCCAGTCGATAGGTTTAATATAGCGAACGAGCAACTGTGCAATATCATATAGCGGATCTGATAATATAACTGAATCCCAGTCTACTAAAAATAATTCCTGATCTTCTGACAGTAATAAGTTCTTATGCGAAATATCTCCGTGGCAAACCACGCTATCTTCTTGACTTTGAGGTTCAGGCAGATTGTTCTTTAACCAAGCCATTGCCTGTTTGATTAGGGGGTGGGACATTAAATCAGGAGCCAGTTTATACACACAGTCATAGTAAAAATCAGACGGCTTATATACTTTACCACCCAGTCGATGCAGCATTCTTTTCAAGCTCTTTGATCCGTGTACTTTTTGAATAATATCAGAAACGTTTATTGCATCCATTTCTTCACGATGCAAGGTCCTGCCACTACACCACTCTTGAGCAGTCAGAACGTCTCCGTTGCCTATTCTTTTTGTCCAGACCAGCTTAGGGGAAATGCCTTCTAACGACAAGGCAGCCAAAAAAGGTGAAGAGTTACGCTTAAGAAATAAAACTTCTTCATTTTTTGTACCCATATATGCCGTCCCGGTGTCTCCGCCAATAGGATGTAATTGCCACCCCGTTTCTCTTTCAAGTTCCATAATGTCTCAATCCTTTTTTATACTTGCGTTAACTACCTACAGACAACGATGTATCTTCTATTTTAGGAATAAAATACACTTCCGTCAAGCGCATAGGTGTTCTTTTTATTTTGAAAGCAAAGAAAAAGTCACACTCTTTCTATCCTTCCCTATCTCCTTAAGCTTTCTTCCTGAGTCGCTTGGGTACATATACATAAATAAATCCCAAAATAAACACTAGATTAATCAACACTAATACAGTTGCTTCTACGACTCCGCTATTTAGTGCTAGTAGGAAGAACACTAGTCCAGCAGCTAATAGTAAGTAAAGCAACAACTGTTGAATGGCACGCTCTCTAAGTTTATTGGATAAAGGGTATAATCTAAAGGTAATGGATTGCTGAATCATCTGATTTAAAGGCAGTAGTTGAAAGCCAATGAGATAAAGGAACAGTATACTGATTAATAGATTGATTATCAAGCTGTCTGTAAAGACTATCACGATACCACCTATAACTGTTAACCTTAAATATAACCCACTAAATGACGTATTTCTTATAAACACTCTAGCCAAATAAAAGATCGTTGGAGAAGCATCTGTAAATCGCGAGGAGAATAGTCCATCCAGCCATTTGAAACGTCTCACTTTATTAGAATGATAAGGTGTTTCTACGAACAAATTAAGCAACCTATAAAGACTGTTCACACGTTTTGATTCAGATTCAATTAAATATTCAAAGTCCCATCGAGTTGTTTTTTCATAGTAGAAACTGAACCAAATGAGTCCTAAGACAGTTGCTACTGACAGCACAAAGCCAACGACGATGGATAAAAACAAACTGATAATAAGCCCCATACTCGCAAGAAAGATAAATGATTGTCTAAGCACAACATAATCTTTCTGTTTACCTTCATTGTATAAGGACATTAACTGACTCGCCTTCCAGCAAACTAATGTCACCACCCACATCACAGCTTCTGCTTGAGTAATAGCTAGCGTAACTGTAAGCAGTGGCAGAGACATAAAACCCACTAACATCATGAATATGGAAAAAAAACTAACCGAAAAGACTAGATTCCCTTTCATAACCGCTTCAAGTTCTTCTTCCAATGGCAGTAAAAACACACTATCTGCTGGCTCTATTAGCGTTCGTACCCTTCCTATGGTTAATACCCCTATAAGAATCACTAACAAAACAAGCCTAGGTAGTACAGCACCCAAATTGACCGTCTCAACGTATTCAGAATAAGTAAAGCCTAAAGCACCAAAAAGGAGAAGCAAAGCTAAGACAAAGTGGTCATTCAAGACATACTTCAAGTATTTGCCCAGTTTTTTATAGTAAACTTGACGTCTTCTTTTAAATAAATGATCTGTTGTCATTGCGTGAACCCTTCCCTATCTGCTAGGCGAGTATACATGTCATCCAGACTAGCACCAGGCGAGTTAAAGTGAAGACGCAATTCTTCCAGTGTCCCTTGTGCATAGATTATTCCTTGATCTATAATAATAAATCGATCACAAATGCGTTCAGCATTGGCTAAAACGTGTGTAGACATCAAGATGGAAGCGCCTTGAGTTTTCTTTTCTACTATTAAGTTAATGAGGTCTCTAATGGCTAGTGGATCTAAACCTAAAAAAGGCTCATCAATAATATAAAGGGAGGGATCGATAATAAATGCACACACGATCATGACTTTTTGCTTCATCCCTTTAGAAAAATCACTCGGAAACCATTCCAGACGCCCATCCAGTCGAAACATCGATAACAAGGGTTCTGCTCGTTTCATCGCCTCGTCTTTTCCCACACCAAAAGCCATACCAGTAATCTCTATGTGTTCTCTTAGAGTTAATTCATCATAAAGTAAGGGTGTTTCGGGAATAAACCCTATTTTTCTTCTATACTCTTCGGGTGCTTCGTTCAAGCTCTTTCCGTCCAACTTAATCTCCCCAGCAAAAGGTTCCATTAAGCCCATAATATGGCGGATAGTTGTGCTTTTCCCTGCCCCGTTCAATCCAATTAAACCAATCAATTCACCATCGTTAATAGTGAAAGAGATATCCTTTAACACAGGAATTCGACTGTATCCACCAGTTACATTATTTACTGTTAAACTCATATATCGACTAACCTCCATAAACTATGTAGGTTTATTTTACCACAGCTGAACACCTTTAAAACAGCTCCTGTGCTTCTTTTTATTATTTCCACATAATCTATGATAAACTGTGACTATATAGCGAAAAAGAGAGAGGGATAGTATGAGCGACTGTATTTTTTGTAAAATTATAGATGGGGAGATTCCTGGTCGAAAAATATATGAAGATGAGGATGTCTTCGCTTTTTTAGATATTTCTCAAGTCACAAAAGGACACACCTTAGTTATTTCAAAAGAACACGTAAGGAACATATTCGATTATTCTGACGAGTTAGCTGCTACAGTATTCTCTAAAATACCCAAAATTGCCAGAGCAGTAAAAACGTTTGATCCAGAAGTTAAAGGGCTAAATCTGCTGATGAATAATGAGCCTATCGCTTCTCAAAGTGTCTTTCATGGACATGTACACTTACTGCCCCGTTATTCAGAACATAACGACGGCTTTGGCTTGAAATGGGAAGAGCACAGCAGTGACTATTCAGACCAAGAGCTTGATGATATTCAGCAAGCCGTGATTAAAGCATTAGACAATTAAAAGGAGGAAGACACATGAATCATTTTTTACTAGGTAGTCTGTCTGGAGTTGTTTTGGGAGGCATTTACGGCCTTGTTAAAACACCACGTCCAGGGAAAGAAAATCAACAAATGGCGAAAGATTACGTCGATGATGCAAATAAAAATGTTCAAGATGTAACCGAAAAAGTGAATCACCTTAAAGAATCAATCAGTCAGTTGACCGATGAAGTCAAATTTGTTCAAAAAGAATTTGTTCCCGACGTTCAGGCAACCGTCACTGATTTTCAACATCAAACGCAACCTCGTTTAAGACGTATTCAAGAACAAACTGAAAAGATCCAATCAGAAGTAGAAAAAGCAACGACTAACCTGTCCAATCCAACCAGTTAGTTGGTAAACAGTGGCATATAAAAAAGAGGCTGGGACAAAAAAGTCCTAACCTCTTTTTTCTTTACTCTTTTTTCTTTTACTCGTCGTCTTGTGATGTATCTGTATCTTCTTCAGTTTCTGTGTCAGCATCAGTGTCTGTTTCGTCTGTTGCATCTTCTTCTACTGGTTCTTCACCAGGCTCTTCTGTCGGTAGTTCAGGAGTAGCCATGAATTGCTGCATAGCGCCACTCAATTCTTCATCAGTGATTTGAACGTTAGCATTACGTACTAATTCGCCAACGGCTTCTTGTACCACTTGTGGATCATTCAGGTAAGATTCAATAAGCATGTCTTCAATGTTTTCACGCTCTTCTTCAAATGTACCTTTTTCACCGTTGTCTACCAATTTAATGATGTGGTAGCCGTATTCTGTTGCAACGGGCTCTTGAGTAACTTCGCCCTCTTCTAGTTGGTTAGCTGCTTCTTCAAACTCAGGAACGAAACGTCCTTGTTCAAGAGGTAACTCTCCATTAGCAGGAACTGTACCGTGATCGATAGAATGTTCAGATACAAGCTCTCCAAATTCAGCGCCATCGTTTACTTGGCTAATAATATCTTGTGCTAATTCTTCTTCTTCAACTAAAATATGAGCTACTGTAGGAAGCACTTCATATTCGTCATAAGCTGCTTGAATATCTTCTTCAGTGATTTCAACATGGTTTTCTACCGCGCGTCTCACGTGAAGAGTCATTCTCAAACTGTCTTTCACTTCATCTGCACTTAAACCTTGGTTTTCAATTGTATTCTCGAATTCCTCTACGCCACCAAATTGTTCAGCTTCTGCAGTATAAAGTTCATCTATTTCTTCTTCTGTTACTTCGTCATCGTAAGCTTCTGCTAAAATGTCTTCTAACAGAATTTGTTGAAGCATTTGTTCACCAAACGTCATACCGCTTTGAGTGACTTCATTTTTCATTCTTTCGTATAGCTCGTCTTCACGAACTCTACCCGCTTCTGTAGAAGCTACCTCGGGGCTTTGCCCACAACTTGCTAAAAATAAACCTGATGCAGCTACTGCACCTAATAACCATTTTTCCATTCTACTTATTACACATCCTATGTTATATTTTCCACATACTCATTAGTTGTTAGACTAACTGTACCTCAATTAATATAACACAGGTCACTAAAAATTGAAAACCCTTATCAAAAATAATGGTAACATTTCATAAACAATTCGTTAAATAGTCAAGATTCGTGATGGTCAATAGGCGGTTCCATTGTTTTTTTATAAAAGGAGCGATTGCCCATAGCCCAGATCCGTTCGCTAAATTCGCCCGGTTCAGTTTTTCTTAATGCCCCTTGCATCATATTCATTTTTGCATCAATTTGATCAATATAATGAATCATTTCAGCTTCAGGAATTTGCGGCCGTACCGGAGAACCGTACTCTAATTCCCCATGGTGTGCCAAAACTAAATGCTTCAACATTAATACATCTTCATGGTTTTCGTCTATTTTAAGTTCTTGACAGGCTTTCGTTATTTCATTATTAATTAAAACAATGTGACCTATCAACTTGCCTTCCAACGTATACTCAGTGGCCGTCGGTCCAGTCAGTTCGATGACTTTACCTACATCATGTAAAATGATGCCTGCATATAATAATGACGCATTCAAATCTTCATAAATGGTTACAAGAGACTGAGCAATTTTCAACATACATACCGTATGATAGGCTAATCCTCCTAAAAAGGCGTGGTGATTCTTTTTAGCTGCTGGACTTTGGAAAAAATCCCGTTGATACTTTTTCATAATGTGACGGACAATCCGATTTAAATTGGCATTCGTTATATCAAACATCGCTTTATTAAAGGCTTCAATCATTTTTTCTTTTTGTATGGGTGCTCGTTCCACATATAAATCGGGATTCGACGGTTCATCTTCTTTTGCTACCCTTATTGAACCAATTCTCAACTGGGGGTTGCCATTATATTCTTCTCTTTTCCCTTCAACTTTAACGACTATCCCTGCTCTGTATTGCTCCACTTCCTCAGGCGTCACGTCCCAGTAATTGGCGTTGATTTCGCCACTTGTGTCTTGAAACGTAAAAGCTAAATAAGGCTTATTTGTGCGGGTTACTTTTTCAGCTGCCGCTTTAATAAGCAGAAAAATATTGACCTGCTCATCTTTTTGGTAGTCATACAGTTTTTTCATCACTCAACACGTCTCCTCTAAAATCATATTGGGTTTAGTGAACCTCCCATCACTAAAGTGACGGGCTTCTTGGGTCGTAGTCACTTTTACTAGCTGACTAAATATACCAAGCTCAAAGGGGTGAACCCTCCCCGTTGTTTTTTACCTTACTAAATTGAGTAAGTTCTTACTGGCATTA
>NZ_PREX01000020.1 GCF_009935905.1 Alkalibacterium sp. MB6
TGTGTGGTAACTTTAAGATTAAAGGTCTCGTTTCTTTTTGTCCAATTATATCAAATACCGAGGTTTATTTTACACTAACAATAAGTATGATAACAAGGAATAAAAGCATCTCACTTGTCTGTGTCTATTGTTTTTATGTATGCTAAACTATAACTAAGGAAAAACGAGAGGATGAGAGCTGTTGGTTAAAAATCGAAAAGATATATTTAGAATGGATACAAACCCACAAGCACCAGATGAGTCGATAGTTATATGGAAAAATTACCGTTTCACTGTATTAACCTCTGCATTAATTCGTGTCGAGTATAATCCAGAAGGTCATTTCGAAGATGAAGCCACCCAAACCGTACTGAACAGAAACTTTGAAACACCCGAATTTGAGGTTAGAGATACGGATGAGAATATTGAAATTTTGACATCCCATGCCCACTTGATTTTTTATAAGGAAGAAGGCGGTTTCACTAAACACAACCTCCGCATTGAAGCGATTGGGAATTATAGTCTGTATCACAGCACGTGGTATTTTGGTGAAATGCCAGAAACGTTAAAAGGAACGGCTCGTACCTTGGACTTTACAGACGGGGCGATTGAACTTGAAGAAGGCTTAATGAATAAAGACGGTTTTTCTGTATTTGACGACGGAAAATCCATGCGATTAACCCAAGACGGCTGGGTTGAAAAACGGCCGACTGATTTAGTCGACATGTATTATTTTGGTTATGGCCGGGATTATTTAGGAACATTAAGGGCGTATCACAAGTTAACGGGTAAAACGCCACTCCTTCCACGTTATGCTTTAGGAAACTGGTGGAGTCGGTATTACCCTTATTCGCAAGAAGGTTATAAAAAATTAATGATGGAATTTGAGAATAGAGGGATTCCTTTTTCAGTAGCTGTTATTGATATGGATTGGCATTTAACAGATGTTCCCCCTGAATATGGATCAGGTTGGACCGGTTATACATGGGATAATGATTTATTTCCTGATCCCGAAGAGTTTTTATCTTGGTTAAAAGATCACGGACTCTGGTCTACTTTAAACCTTCACCCGGCAAACGGTGTACAACCTTATGAAGAAATGTATGAACCGATGGCTAGAGAATTAGGGGTAAATGTTGAAAACAAAGAATCGATAAACTTTGACATAGCTAACCCCGAATTCCTTGATGCTTACTTTAGGCATTTACACCATCCACACGAAGACATGGGTGTTGATTTTTGGTGGATTGACTGGCAGCAAGGTGGGATTTCAAAAGTAGAGGGCTTAGATCCGTTATGGATGTTAAACCATTACCACTTTATGGATCATGGTCGCGGAGATAATCGCCCACTTATATTTTCACGCTATGCTGGATTAGGATCTCATCGATACCCTATTGGATTCTCTGGAGATACGGCCGCATCTTGGGCGACGCTTGATTTCCAACCTTACTTTACGTCAACTGCATCCAATGTGGGTTACAGTTGGTGGAGTCATGATATTGGTGGACATATGGGTGGAGAGAAAGACAGTGAGTTGTTTGTCCGTTGGGTTCAATACGGTGTGTTTTCACCTATTAACCGATTACACAGCCAGGACGGTGAGTTTAACGGTAAAGAACCTTGGCGCTACGGTAAGAAAGCAGAAACCATTGTGACGGACTTCATGAGACTGAGACACCGAATGGTTCCTTATCTCTACACAATGAATGTGTTGAATCACACAGATGACTTGCCACTCATTCGTCCAATGTACTACCATCACCCGTATCAAGACGAAGCGTACGATGTGCCTAACCAATACTACTTTGGGACGCAAATGATCGTTGCTCCGATTACGACGAAGGTAAATGATAACCTGAAGCTGGGTGGCGTAAAAGTGTGGTTGCCAGACGGCTTGTGGATGGATTTCTTTAATGGTCGCGTGTATGAAGGGAATCGTACGATAGACGTCTATAGACCATTATCGACCATGCCTGTGTTTGTAAAAGCAGGTGGGATGATACCGATGAGTCAAAGTTACAGCAACCATGTGAATAACCCTGAAGAGATGGAAATTAAGGTCTTTGCTGGGGCTGACGGAAACTTTACCCTCTATGAAGATGACGGTTTAGGAAAAGGCATCGAAACGGCATCGACAAAAATGTCTCTTATTTGGAAAGAGGAAAATGATGATTGGGCTATTTTCCAAATTAATCCCCCAGAAGGAAATACGGATGTGTTGCCTGAAGAGCGTCAATTCAAACTGACTATGATGAATGTGTCAAGCAGTCAAAAACCTGAAGTGTATGTCAATGATGAGTCGGTTGATGTAGAGGTCACCAGAAAAGGAAAAGTAATGACCATCACCATACCGAAACACGCCATTGATAGTTCTTATAGGGTTTATTTCAAAGGTGTGAGCATTAAAGGCAATGATATGCACGGCGAATTGTTCCGTTTCTTGGATCGTGCTGAGTTATCAACTGATTTAAAAGATAAGATTTACACGACAGTTGTGAAAGGTAAAACCAGTTCAAGAGTCATTAGTGCATTGTTGGCTCTCGACTTAGAGATGCATTTGCTGGATGCCATTAGTGAAATTGTCTGGGCCAATCCTCAAGAAGTAGATTAAGTCACTTAAATACAAGCCATGCGTTAAAAGATATATTAAAACATAAATGAAAAGGAAAGGAAATCGCTTGTTAGAAAGCTGATATTCTTTCCTTTTTTGCGAGTTTCCATTTAAAATACATGTTACAATATTGATTAGTTTGTAAGTGCGTAAAAGAGAATTTAATTAGAAAGAGAGAGCGGCATATGACGAAAACAGTATTTTTTGATATTGACGGGACATTGGTCAACAAGCATAATCAGATTCCAGAATCTGCCAAACGAGCAATTCAGCAATTAAAAGCAAATGGCATTGTTCCAGTTATTGCAACAGGACGTTCGCCTCTTTTGATTCATGACATTAGTAAAGAGTTAAGTATTCAAAACATCATCGCCATGAATGGGCAACTCATTATGTATGAAGGGGATATTATTTTTGATAATCCTATAAAAAAAGAAACCGTTGATAGATTGGTGAGTCAAGCAGCTGAGCGGGAAAACGGCATTATTTTATGTGGCAGTGAAGATATTTTCAGTAACAGCATCGTCTCTTTAGCTAAAAGAAGCTCAGTGTGGACGGCCTTAAAGACTCTTGGGAAATTAATTCCTGGTAAGTATCAACTGTCATTATTTAAACGAGCTATAAAAAGACCACCCAATCCTAAAGAATATGAAGGAAAAGCTATTTATCAAGTTATCTTGGAAACGTCTATGGAAGAAGAGGAGCAATACCGAGCGGACTTTCAAGACTTGCATTTTGCACGGTCCAATCTGTATACAGTGGATATCATCAGCGCAGGCATGTCAAAAGCGGTCGGCATCGAGAAGTTTTTAGAAAAAACGGGTGCTAAAAAAGAAGACACCTATGCTTTTGGAGATAGCCCGAACGATTTTGAAATGCTTAAGTATGTGCATACTGGCGTAGCCATGGGTAATGGATGGGATGAAATTAAAGACATAGCGGATCACGTGACAGCCAGAGTAGATGACGATGGCATTGAAAAAGCATTAAAACATTTTGGTTTAATTTAAGTCTAGGTTCATACCGAACTTTTTACTGGGCAAAAGCTATGCTATACTGGTAAAGATAAGCTGCTAAATTTTATAAAGAAAAATATTGAAGCATTGTAAAAGGAGGACATTCACGTGTCTGAACGAAACGCATTTTATATAACAACCCCTATTTATTATCCAAGTGGTAAGCTGCATATTGGCAATGCTTATACGACTATTGCCTGTGATGTCTTGGCCCGTTACAAGCGATTAAACGGGATAGACACTTTTTATTTAACAGGTACAGATGAGCACGGCCAAAAAATCGAAACAAAAGCTCAAGAAACTGGCCAAACACCTCAAGAGTATGTAGATAGTATGGCTGAGAGTATTAAGTCTTTATGGAATACTCTGGATATTTCACACGATAAATTTATTCGTACGACGGACCCTGAGCACAAAGCCGTTGTCGGTAAAATCTTTGAAAAGCTATTGAACAATGGTGATATTTACTTGGGTGAATACACTGGATGGTACTCTGTATCGGATGAAGAATTCTTTACCGAAACGCAGTTGGCTGAAGTTTACCGTGATGAATTTGGAAAGGTGATTGGTGGAGTGGCCCCGAGTGGTCACGAGGTGGAGTTAGTCAAAGAAGAATCATACTTCTTTAGAATGAGTAAATACGCTGATCGCCTGCTCACTTATTACGATGAACACCCCGACTTTATTCAGCCCGAATCGCGTAAGAATGAAATGGTTAATAACTTTATTAAGCCTGGACTAGAAGATCTGGCTGTTTCACGTACAACATTTGACTGGGGCGTCAAGGTACCTAGTGACCCTAAACATGTTATCTATGTATGGATTGATGCACTGACTAACTATATTACCGCTTTAGGTTACGATCCTGACTTGGGTGGCTATGATAACCAGCCTGAGCTCTTTAGGAAGTTTTGGCCTGCGGATGTTCAAATGGTTGGGAAAGAAATCGTTCGGTTTCATACCATTTACTGGCCAATTTTATTAATGGCCCTGGATTTACCGCTGCCGAAACAAGTTTTCGGTCATGGATGGCTGTTAATGAAAGACGGGAAGATGTCTAAATCAAAAGGAAACGTTATTTACCCTGAACAATTAGTCGAACGCTACGGCATTGATGCTGTAAGGTATTATTTAATGCGTGAAGTGACTTTTGGAAGTGACGGAGTATTTACTCCAGAGGACTTTGTACAACGAATCAATTCTGATTTAGCAAATGACTTAGGGAATTTACTAAACAGAACGGTTGCGATGATGAATAAGTATTTTGATGGCACTGTTCCTGCTTATAATGGAGATGTGACGCCATTTGATGCTGATCTTCGCTTAACGGCTTTAGAGTCGATCAATGAGTACACCATTCACATGGATAATATGCAGTTCAGTTTAGCTTTGCAAGAAGTATGGAAACTCATCTCTCGTACAAATAAATACATTGATGAAACAGAGCCATGGGTACTGGCCCGTGAAATGAAAGAAGATGAAGAAAAGAGAAATAGCTTAGCAAGTGTCATGGTACATTTGGCAGAAAGCTTGCGTATTACAGCTGTTCTTCTCCAGCCTATCTTACTTCATACATCAAAAGCCATTGCAGAACAACTAGGATTAACTGAAGAAGCGATTCATTTTGATAAAGTTGACTTCTTTAACTTCCCTGAAAATAGAACGGTTATTTCAAAAGGGACCCCTCTATTTCCACGTCTTGATGTAGAAGAAGAGGCCGCAGAAATTAAAAAATGGATGGGTGGAAGTGACACCGAAGAAACTGAAGAGGCGGCCATGGAAGACGCCTTTAATCCTGAAGAGGTCACTCTTTCTTCTGTAAAAGAGAAAGCAATTAAGTATGATGTCTTTGATCAAGTGGAATTAAAAGTGGCAGAAGTCATTGCTGTATCGAAAGTTGAAAAAGCAGATAAACTGCTGAAATTCAGATTGGATGCAGGTGATGAGGGTGGACACCGTCAAATACTATCAGGCATCGCTGAGTTTTATCCTAACCCTGAAGAGTTAGTCGGTAAAAAAGTGCTCGTTGTAGCTAACTTGAAACCTCGTAAAATGCGTGGTGAAATTAGTCAGGGCATGATTTTATCCGCCGAAGATACTGAAGGCAACTTAACACTAATCGAAGCACCCGCACACATGCCAAATGGCTCTACTGTAGCCTAATAAAAAAGTATTCCAGTGAAGAGGCTGACAGGCTTCTTTATTGGAATCTTTATTATGACAAGCTAGACTAGAAGTGACATGACGAACACAATAAAGGAGAAATAGGATGCTTTTTGATACGCATACACATATAAATGTTGACCAGTTTGAAGGAGAAGAAGAAGCTGTTATTCAGCGTGCTGCTGATCATTTGGTAACTAAAATGGCAGTGGTAGGATTTGATACAAAAACCATTCAAAAGTCAATGGAGTTGAGTCACCGACACGAGGGTATTTATTCCATTATTGGTTGGCATCCAACTGAGGCAGCTACTTATACAGAAGAAATAGAGCGTGTGTTAATCGAACAGCTCCAAGATTCTAAAGTAGTGGCTATGGGTGAAATGGGATTGGACTATTACTGGGACACCTCTCCAGCGTCCGTGCAAAAAGATGTCTTCCGTAGGCAAATACGTGTGGCTAAAGAATTAGGTTTACCCATTAGTATCCATAATAGAGAAGCCACTGAAGATACCTATGAAGTCCTCAAAGAAGAACATGCCGGTGACACAGGTGGGATTATGCATAGTTTTAACTTGGACACCTATTGGATGGAAAAATTTCTAGATATTGGGATGCATATTTCTTTAAGTGGTGTGGTCACTTTTAAAAATGCACCAGAAGTCAAAGAAGTGGCGAAATCCGTTCCTTTTGATAAGCTACTTGTTGAAACCGATGCACCCTATTTGTCTCCCATGCCGTATAGAGGCAGACGAAACGAGCCTGCTTACGTCAAATATATTGCAGAAGAAATCGCTAAGCAGCGCGACCTAGCTTTGGAAGAAGTGGCTCGCCAAACGACAAACAATGCACTGAAACTCTTTCAAATTGAAGAACGTGGGAGTCGCTAAGTGGAAAAGATAAAAGAAATTATCGTGGTTGAAGGTAAAGATGACACCAAGAGAATCTTACTTGCTGTTAATGCCGATACGATTGAAACGAATGGATCGGCGATTAATGAAGCTATTTTGAATCAAATTACCTTAGCTCATGAAACAAGAGGCGTTATAGTTTTTACTGATCCAGATGGACCCGGTGAAAGCATTCGAAAAATCATATCGGAACATGTCCCAGGAGTGAAGCATGCCTTTTTAACAAAGAGTGAAGCAAGAAACCGAACAAAAACGAAAGAAAGTATTGGCATCGAGCATGCTTCTATAGACGCGATTCAATCAGCGCTTAACCACGTGGTGGAAGAGAAAATAGACTATCAACCGACTATTTCCAAGGTCTTCTTGATGAAAGTTGGGTTAATCGGTACCCCTGAAGCAAGTGATAGAAGAGAGAAGCTTGGGGAGTATTTACGGATTGGTTATACAAATGGGAAACAACTTGAGAAACGTTTAAACATGTTTGGTTTTTCTGAGGAAGACGTGACGCAAGCGTTGGAGACCATACGAAAGGATAAAGTGGATGACAGATCATAAAGATATCGCAACACCTAAACGGACGATGGAGATCCTTAAACAATATGACTTGGCTGCGAAAAAGAGCCTAGGACAAAACTTCATTATTGATACGAATATCCTTGAGAATATAGTCAGTGCAGGTGATGTGACGAAGGACACGACAGTCATCGAAGTAGGGCCAGGTATCGGTGCATTGACTGAACAATTGGCTAAAAAAGCTGGGAAAGTGATTGCGTTTGAAATTGATGAACGCCTGCTTCCTGTATTAGAAGATACCTTGTCACCCTATTCCAATGTCACCATACTGCATCAAGATGTGTTGAAAGCAAATTTAGAAGAGGTGTATGAGACCTATTTAAAAGAGGCTAAAGATATTGTCATGGTGGCTAACTTACCATATTATATTACAACACCTATTATTATGCGGTTTTTAGAATCAAGCCTACCGATTGATCGCATGGTATTGATGATGCAAAAAGAAGTGGCTAATCGACTGTCTGCCAGTCCAAGTACGAAAGCATATGGCTCATTATCCATTGCCGTCCAGTACTATATGAAGGCAGAGGTAGCCTTTATTGTGCCTAAGACAGTCTTCGTACCTCAGCCGAACGTGGAATCAGCAATTATTCGGTTGACCAGATTGGAAGACAAGAAACTCGTCGTAAAAAATGAAGAGTTGTTTTTCGCTATAGCCCGAGCAGCCTTTGTCCAAAGACGTAAAACACTATGGAATAATATGGTCAATGCGTTTGGTAAAGAGCCGGAAGTTAAGGAGCAATTGGAAGCAGCGCTTAATGAGGCTGGAATAGATCCAAAGCGAAGAGGGGAAACCTTATCCCTCAACGAATTCGCGGTCCTTTCTGACACGATATCAGCTAGAGGCCTTGAGTTAAAAAGCGACAACCTTTAAACTAAAACAAAATTGAATAACCGAATACCCGAATACCCTGGGAGAGTTCTTGGTGGCCGATGTGCCATGAGTAGTCCTGAAAGTGGCGAATAAGCCTTATCCCTATCAGAAAAGTGAAAGCAATTCTGACGTGACCTGAACTGGATCATACCAGCGGAGGGAGTGGGTTAAGCAGTGTGGAGATGACTCTCTCTTAAGGTATGGAGCAGTCTCGTTTGTTTACTGACTTTACAGCACTTTATCTGTTGATTTAATTGACGGATAAAGTGCTTTTTTAATTGTTGGGACAACGTGTTGAGCCCCCTCAACTCCATAATAGCTTTACTAAGGTTACCTATCAGCTTCTAAAGGCTGGTAGGAAGCCTTTTTTAATTTCTAAACTTTGCTTACAAATGCTATATACCATTACTACTGGAAAAAGGGTAATGGTTTTTATTTTATTTCAGATATTATTATCCTGATTTTTAGTCAAGTCCATAATCCTGTGTAAAATACTATACAATGTTTTACAGGTCTCTCATTGATCAAACTTAATATATTTTCTTGTAGAACTAAGCCATTCATCATGAAGGTCCATAAGGACAGCACCAATTAATCGATTGGCGGACGATCGGTTGGGAAAAATCCTGATAATCTTTTCTCTTCTGCGGACTTCCTGGTTCAGTCGTTCAAGAAGGTTGGTGCTTTTTAGCCGATTGTGGCTACTTCCGATAACCGTGTATTGAAAGGCATCTTCAAAGCCATTATCTAATGTTTCGCAGGCTTTTGTATATTTAGACTGGTAGATATATTCACCGACTAAGGCATTCTTAGCTGTTCGAGCGAGTTCAATATCCGTAAACTTAAAAATCGTTTTTACTGCTTCTCTAAACGATTTTGAATTCTTTTTTGGGCGGGTCAGCGATTGTCCGGAAATTGAAGGACAGTACCTATCAACCGCAGCCGGTTAAACGGGTAGAAATACCCAAAGCAAACGGCGGTGTCCGTCGTTTAGGAATACCGACTGTCAGGGATCGTGTTGTCCAACAAGCGATTTTACAGGTCATTGACCCGATTATTGACCCACATTTCTCGGAATACAGTTATGGCTTCCGTAAAGGCCGGAACGCGCATCAAGCAATCGAGCACGTGATTGGCTACTATGAAGAAGGCTATCGAGTGGTGGTAGATTGTGATTTGAAGAATTATTTCGACACTATCAATCATCAGATTTTAAGAAATAATCTCGAATACTATATTCATGACAAAGTGATATTAAGAATTATCTGGAACTTTTTGAAGTCCGGTCTGCTTTGGTACCGGACTCCTGAATTTTTCCCATTTCCGTCCATACTTGGTCAAGAACTGTTCTTTATCCGTCTCTCTTAAAGATCTCCATAATTCGGGCAGTACATCGTCGAGCTGATGAATGATGGATTGGCATCGTCCATTTCATTCAGGCTCTCCATGTCACGTTTTTATCTTTTAATGGTTCCTTCTCCGTAAGTGTGTCACATTTTTTTGAGCGCAATTCCATGCAGTTTCACTTCTTTCTTAGACCAGTCCACCATTGTTTCCAGAGGAATAAATCCATAGTATTTTACACAAGGTTATGGGCTTGACTGAACTTGTAAAAGAAGCCCTCTAAAACAATTAAAATAAAACTTAGTGAGATTAATAAACGATTTAAAGACGATCTAACGAATAATTACTCTGTTTTTAATTTCTAGGACGGTCTACTTCTTTATTGTAGAACCGCTTCTCAACTATTGAAAAAATGGTAAACAGACATAAGTCTTTACTTGTAATTAATAAAAAATCGAAATGTTTGACAATGTAGATAGACAGCCATAAACTAAGAACATAGTCTATATCTACATCTGTAGATGAAACTTATTATTGGAGGAGATAAATTGCTGAGTCAATTGAAGTTAAACTGTAACAACGAATATTTATATGGTGGATTATCAGCCAACAGATGGGAGGAGGTCGCTCTTTATCATAAATGGTTTGTTGAAGAGGAATTAGTTCAATAATCACGATTGGTACATTAAAATACTTGTCGATTTTAAAATTTTTTAATAATAAAAAATTACTAAGAAAGGAAGTTTAACTGTGAATAAATATATACGTTTCGGATTAATGATTTTAACTTCTACTGTTGTGATGTACTTTCTAATGTTTGTGAATGTTAATGAATTTGCACATATTTACTTTAGTCAAACCCGTGTTTATATGGCTATTCTAATGGGGGCTGTCATGGCAATAATTATGATGGGTTTTATGTGGAAAATGTATGATAATAAAAAATTAAACGCCGTTATAATGGGGCTTTCAGTCTTACTCGTGTTGGGATCGTTTGGGCTTATTCAAAACCAAGTTGGCGTAGACGATACTGCTTGGATGAGAGCCATGATTCCACACCACTCTACCGCTATTATGACTAGTGAAAATGCCAATCTCACAGATTCACGAGCACAGCAATTAAGCGAAGAAATTATACAAGCACAAGAAGAAGAAATTGCTGAAATGGAACAATTGATAGAAGACATAGAGGAAAATGGGAAGCAAACTCTAGATGATTAAACAGCATAGATTGTCATACTAATCTAAACTGATTTCTGCGGTGGGAACGTAAAAGAATGTTCAAGTTACTATTAACCGACCCATTTTTATAATTGAATTTATAAAAGAATTATGTTAGTATGAACTTTAAATTTAGAGCTTTATTTTTTAAAATTCAGGAGGAAAAAAAATGAAACAGAATAAAAAATGGATAGGAACTATTTTACTGTCATCTGCCTTATTACTTGGAGCATGTGGCAGTGACGAGATAAATGAATCTACTGGAACAGATACAAATCAAACGACAACCGAAGAAACATCTTCAGAAAGTGGTGATCACGGTGGCATGGTGCACGATGAATCTGGTGAAATCCCAGCAGGTTTGGAAGAAGCTGAAAATCCTACCTACAACGTGGGGGAGACGGCAACAATCACAGACGGGCACATGGAAGGCATGGAGGGGGCAGAAGCCACGATTGTGGGCGCTTTTGACACTGTAGCCTACGAGGTATCCTATGATCCTACGAATGGCGGCCCGCGCGAAGAGAATCACAAATGGGTAATTCACGAGGAGATTGCGGATGCAGGAGAGGAACCTTTCGAACCAGGAGACGAGGTAACCTTGGAAGCCAACCACACGGAAGGCATGGAAGGCGCAACGGCTACGATTGACGATGCTAAAAGCACCACAGTATACATGATTGACTACCAGCCAACCACGGGTGGAGAGGAAGTCAAGAACCATAAATGGGTAACCGACTCGGAGCTTTCTGCTGAGTAAGAAACAGGGATGTATCTAAAAAAGAATATTGGAAGAGCAGCCGAGAGGAATTCTCAGCTGCTCTTCTTTTTAATTTTCCAAAAAGAACTATTGACGTGATTTGTTTACCTGAATAGGCTGCGAGCATACAAAGGAATACAATCGTAAACTAACGTAAGATTTAGATTCGACCTATCGAATTGGGCTTTCGATGAAACAAATTCTAAATTTATGATAAAGAATGTCTTTGAAGAACAACGAATTTTTTGTTCTTAACTAAGGATTAAATAGCTTGACAATTATAGTTTATAACTGTAATCTATAATCGTTAAGCAGATTACAGTTGTAATCAAAATAAAAAAAGAAGGAATGAGATTAAATGACAATAAAAATAGCTATTAATGGGTTTGGTCGTATTGGACGCTTAGCATTTCGCCGTATTAAAGAGTTGAGGGACTCAGAACTACAGGTTGTTGCAGTAAATGATTTAACAAATAATGAGGATTTAGCCTACTCTTTAAAATACGATACTGCATATGGGATTTTCCCTTATGATATCGAGGTAAGAGGCGATTCAATTCTGGTTGATGGCAAAGAAGTTAAAACATTCGAAGAAAAGGATGCCAAAAAACTACCATGGTCCGATTTGGACATTGATATCGTTTTGGAATGTACAGGCTTCTACACAACTAATGAAAAAGCACAGGCACACATAGACGCTGGAGCTAAAAAAGTAATTATTTCAGCACCAACTAAAGATGAAGAAACGAAAGTCGTTGTCTTTGGTGTCAACCAAGAGATTTTGAGTCCAAGTGACAAAATTATTTCCGCCGCTTCCTGTACGACAAATGGTTTAGCCTTAATGACAAAAATATTAGTGGACGAGTTTGGGATTCAACGAGGCCTGATGTCAGGATCGCGTGCCTATACAGCGACACAAAACATGCAAGATGCTTCCGGGGGACGTAAAAGTCGCGCAGGTGCTCAAAATGTCATTCCTGTTACGACTGGCGCTGCCAACGCATTAGGAAAAGTCATTCCAGAGGTTAAAGGGATCATTACGGGTACCACCACACGGGTTCCTGTCATTACTGCGGGCTTTGTAGAACTGTTCTCGGTTTTGGATAGAGAGGTAACCGTTGATCAGATTAACGAAGTGATGAAGGCAGCCGCGAATGATTCATATGGGTACACTGAGGATGAAATTGTTTCCTCCGATGTCGTGGGTGATACACATGGATCCGTTTTTGATGCAACGTTAACAGAAGTATTAGATGCAAATGGGAGACAATTGGTTAAAACAGTTGCTTGGTATGATAACGAATATGGCTTTGTAAGCAATATGATCCGTCTTGTAGAACACTTTTCGAAGTTGGTTTAACTCCTTATTCATCTGATGCCTGGTATCTATATGGAAGGTGCGTGTATCATCTAAAGGTAGATAGGTATTTTTAATGCTTTATATGAGACGCAATAAAAATTCCTTGACAACAACAGTTTACGAGTGTAGACTATGGTTGTAGGTTACGATTGTAAATGTAAAAGGGAAGTGAGAAATAATGGTGATGAATATCCAAATTAAAATTACAGACGCTGAATGGGAAGTCATGCGGGTTGTTTGGGCACACGGGTCAGTGACCAGTCGAGAAATCATCGAAATTTTAGAGAGTAAAATGCAATGGAAGGCCCCAACAATCAAAACGTTGATAGGCCGTTTGGTTGAAAAAGGCGCACTGGCTACTTCTCCAGAAGGAAGAAAGTTCATTTACACTGCGAAAGTTAGTGAGCAAGAGAGTATGGATGTATACACAGAAGATATCCTTTCTCGGGTTTGTAACAAACATAATGGCAAGGTCATTGCTGATTTGGTAGAGGAAGCAGCACTGAGCAAAAAGGATATTGCAAGTTTAATGGAACTATTGCAGAAAAAATCAGAAAGCGCTTTGGAAGTAGTTCCGTGTGAATGTGTAATGGGACAATGTGAATGTCACTTACATCATTCCTAACAGAGGGGGATAAGAATGGAAAGCAAAGTGTTTAGTATTGAAGGTATGACCTGTGCGTCTTGTGCGCAGACAGTAGAAAAAGCAGCAAAAAAGGTAAGTGGGGTAACAAAAGCTTCCGTGAACCTAGCAACAGAGAAGTTAAGTATTGAGTACGATGAACCAACTTTTTCGGTAGAAAATCTACAAAAAGCGGTGGATAATTCAGGGTATGAACTGATTGCCCAAGAGGGAAAGACGCAAACCTTTGCAATTGAAGGGATGACCTGCGCATCCTGTGCACAGACAATTGAAAAAGCCGTCGGAAAGTTGTCGGGCGTAGATAAAGCTTCCGTCAATTTAGCGACAGAAAAAATGCAAGTTTCCTATAACCCGTCGGCAATTTCAGTATCTGATGTGACTGGTGCTGTATCCAATAGTGGTTATGCAGCCGTATTAGAGACTACGGATACTCAAGATCATTCACGAGCAGAGAAGCGTGAGAAAAAAGAAAAAAGAATGAAGCAACTTTTAAATCGCTTTTGGGTATCAATTATATTTACGGTTCCTTTATTGATTATATCCATGGGTCATATGGTAGGCATGCCACTACCAAATATCATTGACCCAATGACAAATCCATTAAATATGTCTCTTTTACAAACTATTTTGACAGTGCCGATTATGGTAGTGAGCTGGGAATATTTTCAGAAAGGATTTAAAAGCTTGTTTAAAGGGCACCCCAATATGGATTCTCTGATTGCGCTTGGTACGGCTGCCGCGTTCGTCTACAGCCTTGCTGCGACAATCGGGACAGGCCTGGGTTACGGCAACTTTTCCGATTTACTTTATTATGAAGTAACTGGAGTTATCTTGGCGCTCCATACATTAGGGCTATTTTTAGAAGAACGCTCAAAGGGGCAAATGTCCTCAGCTATTGAAAAATTAGTTAACTTGGCTCCTAAAACAGCTCGAGTAATACGTAATGGTGTGGAACAAGAGATTACTGTGGACGAAGTCGCTTTAGGAGATGTTATTCGAGTTCGTCCGGGAGAAAGTATGCCTGTAGATGGTGTTGTTGTTGAGGGACGCACTTCAGTCGATGAATCAATGCTGACAGGAGAAAGTATCCCCGTGGAAAAGAAAAGTGGAGACGAGGTTATTGGGGCTAGTATCAATAAAAATGGTTCCATTGATTACCGCGCGACTCGAGTGGGAAGTGATACAACTCTATCTCAAATCATAAAATTAGTAGAAGATGCTCAAGGGTCTAAAGCACCCATTGCTCGAATGGCCGATATCATTACCGGATATTTCGTACCGATTGTTATAGCATTAGGCGTTTTAGCAGGGATTGCTTGGTTAATTGCAGGTCAATCTGGTATATTTGCTTTATCCGTTATCATAACAACCCTTGTCATTGCTTGTCCATGTGCCTTAGGTTTGGCGACTCCAACAAGTATTATGGTTGGAACCGGAAAAGGGGCAGAACATGGTGTCTTGATAAAAAGTGGTGAGGCGTTAGAAACCACTCATAATTTAGACACGATTGTATTTGATAAAACAGGGACACTGACAGAAGGGAAACCTATCGTGACGGATGTTTTGGTAACTCCTCTTATTACTAAAGAAAATCTTTTATATTATGCAGCTTCCGGTGAAACAGGTTCTGAACACCCATTAGGCGAAGCCATCGTACAGAAATCAAAAGAAGAGAACATGACATTAGCTAAACCAGATCATTTTGAAGCGATTCCTGGACACGGGATTCGAGTTGAAATTGAGGGCAAAGATATGTACATTGGAAACCGTAAACTGATGCTAGAGCAAAAGATTGATTTATCAAGCATGGAAAAAGAATC
Organism: Alkalibacterium sp. MB6; assembly: GCF_009935905.1. GTDB lineage: Bacteria > Bacillota > Bacilli > Lactobacillales > Carnobacteriaceae_A > Alkalibacterium. The sequence continues at coordinate 15,278 of NZ_PREX01000020.1, forward strand.
CGATCGTTTAGCAGACGAAGGAAAAACACCGATGTATCTCTCTGTTGATGGAGAACTAGCTGGAATTATCGCAGTAGCTGACACACTCAAGGAAAATAGTATGAAGGCTGTTAAAGAACTTAGAAGACGCGGTGTTGAAGTAATCATGATTACTGGAGATAACAAACGTACAGCCAAAGCGATTGCTAAGCAAGTGGGTATAGACAGTGTATTAAGTGAAGTATTACCTGAAGATAAAGCAGAGGAAGTCAAAAAACTACAAGAGGCAGGCAAGAAGGTAGCGATGGTTGGAGACGGCATTAACGATGCACCCGCATTAGCTCAAGCAGATATCGGAATTGCAGTTGGGTCAGGTACGGACGTGGCGATAGAATCAGCTGATATTGTCCTAATGCGTAACGATTTAACGGCTGTATTGACTGCGATTGATTTAAGTCATACAACGCTACGAAACATTAAACAAAACTTGTTCTGGGCTTTTGCTTACAACCTTGTAGGTATTCCAGTTGCGATGGGTCTCTTGTATATTTTTGGCGGACCATTGATGAGTCCAATGTTTGCGGCAGTCGCCATGAGTTTCAGTTCCGTATCGGTCTTGCTCAATGCTTTACGGTTAAGACGATTCAAACCAGCAGTTGTTTAGAAAACACGTAGCTTATCTGGGATTTAAACTTCTTCCTATTCTATATAATAGGAGAAGATAAAAAAAAAGGGGAATAAAATAATGAAAAAAGAAGTCTTATTAGATGGCGTAAAATGTGCAGGTTGTGCGAACACGGTGCAAGAAAGATTTTCAGCTATTGAAGGGGTTGAATCTGTAGAGGTTGATTTAGCGACTAAAAAAGCAGTACTGGAAAGTCAAACAGAGATTGATACCGAAACACTCAATGCTGCGCTAGCCGATACGAAATATTCTTTAGTGAAATAGAAACGAACTATAATTAGTGCAAATGTCACACGTATATTCATAAGACGGACCTCACATTTTTATATCAAGAAGAAAAAGTGAGGTCTTTTTTAGAAATTTAGGAGGAGCGTATATGGGTAATAAACACAGCAATCATTCGTCGCATAAACATACCGCGGACAATAAAATGAACCATAGCAAGATGGACCATAGTACGATGGATCACGGCAAGATGGACCATAGTCAGATGGATCACAGCAAGATGGATCATAGTGCGATGGATCACAGTGAAATGGATCATGGCGCAATGGGAGGGCATGCCCACCACCATCACGGTAGCTTTAAGGAGATTTTCTTGAAGTCACTCCCATTAGGAATTGCAATCTTACTCATTACTCCTATGATGGATATTCAGTTGCCTTTCCAAATTATCTTTCCTTATGCAGACGTTGTAGCAGTTGTATTGGCAACAATTCTATACATTTATGGCGGAAAACCATTCTACATGGGTGCGAAAGATGAGTTTAATTCAAAAGCTCCAGGCATGATGTCCTTGATTACTTTGGGAATAACGGTTTCTTATGCCTATAGTGTTTACGCAGTGGCCACTCGCTATGTGACCGGAGAACATGTCATGGACTTCTTCTTTGAGTTTGCAACGTTACTTTTAATCATGTTATTAGGACACTGGATTGAAATGAAGGCATTGGGTGAAGCAGGGGATGCGCAAAAAGCTCTAGCAGAATTATTGCCAAAAGACGCTCATGTTGTTTTAGAAGATGATTCGATTGAAACTCGTCCTGTGTCTGAACTTCAGGTTGGAGATGTTATCCGTGTTCAAGCAGGAGAAAATGTTCCAGCTGATGGTATCATTATTCGCGGAGAATCCCGTGTAAACGAGGCCCTCTTAACAGGTGAATCTAAGCCAATCGAAAAGAATGTTAAAGATCAAGTCATTGGTGGGTCAACAAATGGTAGTGGTGTCCTATATGTAGAAGTAACAGAAACAGGGGATAAGTCCTTTATCTCACAAGTACAAACATTAATTAGCCAAGCACAAAGCCAACCATCTCGAGCAGAGAATGTGGCTCACAAAGTAGCTAGCTGGTTGTTCTCCATTGCCGTTGTAGTATCTTTAATCGCTCTAATAGTCTGGATGATCATTGCGGACCTACCCACAGCCGTTATCTTTACTGTGACTACGTTAGTTATTGCCTGCCCACATGCTTTGGGTCTTGCTATTCCCTTGGTAGTATCACGTAGTACTAGTTTGGGTGCAAGCCGAGGATTACTGGTTAAAAATAGAGAAGCTTTGGAATTAACTACTAAAGCGGATGTTATGGTATTGGATAAAACAGGTACTTTAACAACTGGTGAATTTAAAGTGTTGGACGTCACTGTTTTGAGTGATAAATATTCTGAAGAAGAAATTACAGGCTTGTTGGCGGGTATAGAGGCGGGCTCCAGTCACCCGATTGCCCAATCGATTGTGAACCACGCTGAAGCGAAAGGCATTAAGTCAGTTTCCTTTGACTCCATTGAAATCGTTTCGGGAGCAGGAATAGAAGGGGAGGCGAACGGCCACCACTATCAATTAATCAGCCAAAAGGCATACGGAAAAGCATTGCGTATGGATATTCCGAAAGGCGCCACTTTAAGTATCCTTGTAGAAAATAATGAAGCAATCGGCGCTGTCGCATTGGGGGATGAACTGAAAGAAACCAGCAGAAACTTGATCGAGGCGCTGAAAAAATATGGTATTGAACCACTCATGGCTACTGGTGATAACGAGAAAGCCGCACAAGGGGTCGCAGAAATTTTAGGTATTCAATACAAAGCCAATCAATCGCCAGAAGATAAATATAACTTGGTAGAATCAATGAAAAATCAAGGTAAAACAGTCATTATGGTTGGTGACGGCGTTAATGATGCACCCTCCCTAGCGATGGCAGACGTAGGGGTTGCAATCGGAGCTGGAACGCAAGTAGCTTTGGATTCTGCGGATGTTATCCTTACTCAGTCTGATCCAGGGGATATTGAATCCTTTATCGAGTTAGCAAACAAGACGACACGTAAAATGAAACAAAACTTGGTATGGGGAGCAGGCTACAATTTTATCGCGATTCCAATTGCTGCTGGCCTCCTTGCTCCTATCGGCATTACCTTGGGTCCGGCCTTCGGCGCCGTCCTCATGTCCTTATCGACCGTTATTGTTGCCATCAATGCTATGACATTGAAATTAGAGCCAAAATAAACAGTTATTTGGCACATGAAATAATTGAATGACCTTATCGTGTAAAAATACAATAGTTTCACAGGAAAGGAAGAGATGGAATAATTTAAAAAATCATCTCTTCCTTTTTTAGTTTATAAGGAGGAAAAATTATGAGGCTGGTCCTTTTAGGGTTACCCGGTGCTGGGAAAGGCACTCAAGCTAAAAGAATCGCAGAGAAGTACCACCTGACGGCTATTTCAACTGGTGAAATGTTACGAGAAGCAGCCAAGGAGAAAGATACATTCGGACTCAGAGTGCAAGAATATATGAATAAAGGAGAGCTAGTTCCAGATGAGTGGATAAACTCATTGGTTAAGAGTCGCTTACAAGAAAAAGATGTTGAAAATGGCTTTGTTCTGGATGGTTACCCACGTACCCTACATCAAGCAAAAGTGCTCGAAGCTTACCTACAAAGTCAAAATCAGAATTTAGACGCTGTTTTCTTTTTAGATGTAAGTCAGGATACGTTAAGACATCGGTTAGCGCAACGAGGGAATCTTCGTTCAAAAGAAAAACAAGGAAATTCCCAAATCGAAGCAAAAAGGGAAAAAATTCGACTGGATGACAAACCAGAAGTGATTGAAAATAGGCTACACATTAATAAGGAATTAATGGAATCACTTATTCACTTCTACAAGGAGCAAAATCTGCTTTACGTTATCAATGGTGAAGGGGATTTTGACAATGTGTTTGACAATATAAATGAGGGTTTATTGTCTGTAAACAAATAACTACACAAATTGAACTTAAATTATGTGATTTAAAACAATTAACTAATGTAAGCTATGAAGGGGATTGAAGAATGAATGTTTTACTTAATGTAATCGATCCAGTTGCTATTTCAATTGGCCCGATAAAAATTTATTGGTACGGAATTATTATTGCTCTAGCGATGCTGATCGGCATTTCATTAGCTACAAAGGAAGCTCAAAAACTGGGACTTGAAGAAGATACCATGGTAGATATGGCATTATGGGCCATACCAATTGGCTTTATCGGTGCCCGACTTTATTACGTTTTATTCAAATGGGACTACTATATACAGAATCCGAGTGAAATCATCGCCATCTGGAATGGTGGAATTGCCATTTATGGGGGGCTAATTGCGGGTGGTCTCGCAGTATACTGGTTTGCAAGAAGAAAGAAAATGACGCTAACTCTTTTACTAGACATACTGGCACCTAGTGTCCTCCTAGCTCAATCGATTGGTCGCTGGGGAAATTTTATCAATCAAGAGGCCCACGGTGGAGCAGTGAGTCGCCAATTTTTAGAAACTCTTTATTTACCAGAGTTTATTATTGAACAGATGAACATCAACGGTACCTATTACCACCCGACATTTTTGTATGAATCGTTATGGAGTTTATTAGGTTTTATACTTCTTATTATCCTAAGGAATCAGAAAGGCCTATTACGTCGAGGAGAAGTTGCTCTTAGTTATGTCATCTGGTATTCATTTGGACGTTTTTTTATAGAAGGCATGCGCACCGATAGTTTGTGGATTGGGGATATTATGCGAGCTTCCCAAGTGCTATCACTCGTGCTGTTTATTAGCGCAATCGTGCTCTGGATTTATCGTCGGAGAGATTACCCATCAAAACCCTTTTACTCAGAAAGCCTAAAACTGTCTAAAAAGTAAAAAGTTCAAATATAAGTATTTAATTAGTCAGGAGGAAATAACGGTTGAGTCATTGTTTTAATTGGTTGAATCAACTTGGGATTAGTTCATTTCTTGGTTGACGCTGCTTACTGATGAGTATAAAATAACTATGCGATAAGCAATTACATTTGTAAACGGTTATTAGTAGTTACTTTTAAGTTGATAGAAGCATAAAGAGTATTGCCTTAACCTTCTGATAGAACCCATAAGAATAGAATTCTCGTGGAGACAAGGAGAATTTATATGAATAAAAAACGCTTGGTTCCATTATTGTTTTTCTTGGGAATCGCCTTGCTTGTGCTCGTTTTTCTTTTTTTTATGTTCTTCCCGCTTAACTTCGGTCCCTCTTTTGACCTTAATGACAATCCAATGGGAAATATGATGGGCGGCAGAAACGGCATGAATAGGGAAACAAACACAGTAGAATTAAAGGCACCCGAGCAGCCGTCTAGCAAATTACACTTACCCACTCTCCTTAAGAGCGATTATGAGACCGATACGGAAGTTTCCTATACCGTAGTAGCCGATGAAGGTCAGACTTCCTTCCGTGAAGGACCACTCACAGAGACGTACGGATATAATGGTTCTTATTTGGGGCCTGTTTTACAAGTGCGAAGAGGTCAGCAGGTTCATATCAATCTTCAAAATAAATTGGAAGAGGAGACCACTTTTCACTGGCATGGACTGAAGATCCCTTCTGATGTAGATGGAGGCCCTCACCATGCGATTGAAGCAGAAGGTAGCGCAGAGGTAGATTTTACAGTGGATCAGGAAGCGGCGACCCTTTGGTTCCATTCGCATGCACACCAAAAATCTGCTGAACAGGTCTATAATGGTCTCTCTGGATTGATTTTTGTGGAAGATGAGCATTCGGACTCTTTGGATCTCCCGAAAGAGTATGGAATCAATGACTTTCCCCTCATTCTACAAGAACGATTTTTTGATGAGGATAACCAGTTTAATTATGATACGGTCTATAATTTTGATGGGACCACGGGAGACACCCCATTGGTAAATGGGACGATTCGTCCCTATATCGAAGTAGGACAGGAATGGGTTCGCCTGCGTGTAGTCAATGGTTCCAATGCTCGAAACTATCAATTGCGTCTTTCTGATGACTCTTTATTTTACCAAATCGCTACAGATGGCGGTTTCCTAGGAACACCTGTAGAAAGAAAAGAGTTCCTTCTCTCACCGGGGGAACGGGCAGAAATTGTAGTGGACATGAGTAAGTATAAAGTGGGAGAGGAAGTTTCCCTTGTTGACATCTCGACAACAGAAATCCTAGCACTTCAAATAACAGGAGATAAGTCAGGAAGTCTTAAGCCTTTACCAGAAAAACTCAATGATTTACCGCCAGTGGAAGCTGACTCCTTACCAGATCGACAAATTGAGATGAGTGGAATGGGACACATGGTGACACTAAACGGAAGAAAATTTGATTTGGAACGCATTGACTTTACCGTTGAACAAGGTAAAAAGGAAGTCTGGGACATTGCAGTGCCGAATACCTCTATGATGATGGGGGACATGCCCCACCCATTTCATGTCCACGGTGTCCAGTTTCGTATACTTTCTCGGAACGGAAGTCCTCCAGAAGCCTATGAATCAGGGTGGAAAGATACTTTCCTCGTTTCTCCGGGGGAAGTTGTCAAAATTGAAATCGAATTCTCTCAACCGGGAATCTTTATGATGCATTGTCATATCTTGGAACATGAGGACAATGGAATGATGGGACAGGTTTTGGTAGAATAGAACCTAGAATAGAGAGTAGAAGGGGAAACTTATGAAGATTTTAATTGTAGATGATGAACCTAACATTTTAGAAATTTTGGAGGCGTACCTGATAGTCAAGAATTACCAAGTTTTCCGAGCTGTGGACGGACAAGAAGCCTTAGAGACAGCTGCGACAATAAGGCCAGACCTCATTGTCCTAGATCTTATGCTTCCAGATATATCCGGGATCGAAGTTTGTGAAAAAATCAGAGAGTCTTCTAACGCTCCAATTATCATGCTCACGGCTAAAACAACCGAACAGGACATCTTGAAAGGTTTACAAGTAGGAGCAGATGACTATTTGACAAAACCCTTTAGCCCTAAAGAGCTAGTGGCTCGAGCGGAAACAGTATTGCGACGTGCACGGCCCGAAACACAAGAAGAAAAATTGTCCTTTGAAGGAGGAGAATTGGAAATTTACCCTATCCGAAAGCAGGTCTTCAGGAAAGGAAAAGAAGTAATTTTAACACCAACTGAATACGCATTATTGGTTCTGTTGGCTTCTCACCCCACTCAACTCTTTTCCCGCGAGCAACTGTTAGATGCTGTGAAAGGATTGGAGTTTGAGGGAACGGATCGAATTATCGACACGCATATCAAGAATTTGCGAAAAAAAATAGAAGACAATAAAAGCAACCCTCATTATATTTTGACGGCATATGGAATGGGCTACCGATTTGGTGGTCAAAAGTGAAGCGTACAATAAAATGGCAACTTCTACTTTCCTTTATTTCTTTTTCCTTTATTCTTGTAGGCAGCTTCAGCTGGATAACACTGAATTTAATGGAAAGTCACTTTTCAGACTATGTATTAGAGAGGCAAGAGTCAGAGCTAGAAGAGTACAGTAATGAATTAGAAATTATTTATCAAGAAAACGATACCTGGGAGGGGCAGTCACAAGAACTCCAGATTTTGGGTAGAAATGCTCTTCGACGTACAATACTTCTTAAGATATATGATGAGGAGGAGCAGCTATTATGGAGTCCATCCCCGGATGAAGCAGAAGAGGCGAATGTTAGGGTTCATAATCATCTTCTAGACATGGAGAATGCGATGGAGAATACAGAAAGTGATCGCTCGCAAACTCAAATTCCCCTCTATAATAATGGTAGTGAACAAATAGGCACCGTTGAGATACAATTCGGAGGTCCTTTCGCTTATACACAACATGAAGCTCTTTTCATTTCTGATATGAGAAGTATCTTAATCTGGGTGGCCTTCATCTCTCTTCTCATTTCTCTTTTCTTTGCAATAATAGTAGCTAAGAAACTAAGTGCACCTATTGTCGCAATCAATAATTTTACCGGGGATATTAAGAAAGGTCATTACAGCCGTCTTTCTTTGGACGAATCAGGAGTTGGGGAGATTGACGATCTTAAAAATTCAGTGAATGAGCTTTCTCAGCAACTTCAACTTCAGCAGGTCATTCGAAATCGTTTGTCATCCGATATTGCCCATGAGATACGAACCCCATTAACGACATTAAAAGGAAATATAGAAGCTATGGTCGATGGTGTCTGGGAAGTCTCAGAAGAACGTCTCTATCGTTGTTATGAGGAGATTAATCGTATCACTCGTTTGATTAGTGAAATCGATCGAATCAATGAGATAGAAAGTCAGGAGTCCTTGCTACAAAAGTCAAGCTTCGACCTTAAAGAGTTATCCGAACAAATTGTGGACAATTTTCAAGCATTGCTAATGGACAGTAAACTTGATTGTTCAATTAGAGGGGATTCTGTTATTGTTTTCGCAGATCAGGATAAAATGCATCAAGTTATAACCAACCTTTTGTTTAATGCCATTAAATTTACTCCTACTGGTGGAAAAATTGATATTTATGTTTCACAAAGTAAGGACATTATTTCATTTCAAATAGTAGATAATGGAAAAGGAATTCCTCCTGATGAGTTAAGTCAAATATTTGAACGCTTCTATATGACGGAGCCATCCAGAAACAGTCAATTTGGTGGTCAAGGAATTGGACTTTCTATTGTAAAAAGCATAGTGCATGCTCATCTAGGGACTATTTCTGTAGACAGTATATATGGAAAGGGCACATCATTTACAATTGAACTTCCTAAAACTGAATAGAATTCATTAAAAGTGCTCCAAATTATGATAAGTCTCCTGAAAAAAGAAGATAAATGAGTATTTCCAGACGAAAAAAGCAGGAACTGTTTCCTGCTTTTTTTGGTTATTATTCAATTGTTTCAATCTAGATGTTTCTTTCTCTTCAAGTATTCTTCTTCTTTGATGTTTCCTTGTGCCAACTCTTTCTTAAGTATTTCTAAAGGTGTTTCTTTCCCTTCTCTATCACTTGTCCTATCAGTGAGATACTTGACAATATAATACCCAATCACAATTAATAGTATTATCCAAAATAATCCCATCCACATCATGGAGCCCATTCCTCCGTGCATTAATAGGTTCCAATAATCCGCCATGGTAAGCAGTCCTCCTTTAACTCTCAAATCCGTTTATTCTCTTCTTCAAACCTTAATCCCTTCTAGATAGTACGGTTTTGGCGGGTAGTCTCTCCTGCGATACGCCCAGATTCCTATGGCACCAATAAAAAGTAGGAGAGATAATCCTTGAGAAGCCCGTAGAAAGTCTCCAATCCAAAGACTATCCGTTCGCATACCTTCTATAAAAAACCTTCCCGCTGAGTACCATATAACATAGCTAAGAGCTACTTCTCCTTGTCTTAACAAGCCTTTACGGTTCCGTAGAATAATAATTACACCGACTCCTACAAGACTCCATAATGACTCGTAAAGAAATGTCGGGTGATAGTATAAACCATTAATTTGCATTTGATTAATGATAAAATCTGGAAGGTATAAATTCTCTAAAAAGGCACGTGTCACTTCTCCGCCATGAGCTTCTTGATTAATAAAGTTTCCCCATCTTCCAATAGATTGAGCTAACAAGACATAAGGTGCTAAAACATCCAACATTAACGCTAATGAGATTCCCTTTTTCTTTGTATAAAAGTAGATAGTTACCCCACCTGCAATCAAGCCTCCATAAATAGCGAGACCACCTTCCCAAATTGCGACAATCTTTAAGGGATTTTGTATGTAATGATCCAACTGAAACAATACATAATATAATCTTGCTCCTATAAAAGCAATAGGTATCGTCCAAAATATCATATCTGTAATAGTATCTTCTTCAAAGCCTCGTTTTTTTCCTTCCCTTGAAGCTAACGTGATAGCTAGCAACATAGCTGTAGCAATGATTACACCGTACCAATAGACGGTGATTGGTCCAATCGAAAAAGCGACTGGATCGATAATATTTGTTGTCATATTTACAATTTTTCTCCTTTTAATGCAGGTGTATAATTTATAGATAGATTAATAAAACAACTGCTATATATGATTTAATAATAGTAACGCGAGGTTAGCTGGAATTTTTTTAAAGACCGATATAAGGAGCTGGATTGACAGTAGAGCCATTTTTAATTATCTGGAAGTCCAAGTGAACACCTGTAGAATTTCCTGTTGTTCCCATGATACCAATTTGTTGACCTTGAGACACTTCTTGTCCCAGGGAAACAGAAAGATTTGGCTGCATATGAGAGTATATAGATTGATACCCATCTCCATGGTCAATTGTTACATAATAGCCTAAACCGCTATTGTAAGAGGCTTTTACGACTCTACCAGACCTCGCTGCTACGATAGGTCCGCTTCCGGCAATATCCACTCCATTATGAAATCTTCGATCACCAAAAATGGGGTGTGTCCGCCATCCATACGGCGAGGTAAATCGGCCTCTTGCAGGCATAATCCAACCAGAAGTCGTTACTTTCTCTTTAGGAGTATTGTCGGGTTTTGAAGAAGTGCTCGAACTTGTAATATTTGAATTCACATTAGTCTTATTATTATCTTGACTTTGTTCAACTGTTTTGGTTGTACTTACTTGTTCATTTTCTACTTCTTTCCTTTTTGCTTCTGCAATTTGACGTTCTTCTTCAGCTTTTCTTTCTTGTTCTGCAATTGATCGCTCTTCTTCAGCAATACGTTGTTGTTCTGTTTCAACTTCGTTTTGCAAAGTACTCATCTGCTTTGCAATAAATAATTGCTCGTTGATAAACGACTCTTTTTCTTGTGCAGTCAACTCGTATCGTTCAGCTACTTGCATAATATTGTTTTCTAAGGTTTTGCGTTGATCAACTAATTGTGATTGATTACCTTCTAATTGAACCTTAATTCTTTCTACTTCCTCTTGTTCAAATTTCAGCTGGCTTTCTGTGTCTTCTAACGTTAGTTGGTCATCTATCTGCATCTGTAAATTATTTTGATTGGCATTCAACAATCGCGTGACAACCCCAATGCGTCCAAATAAATCTGACACACTCTCTGCGGATATTAATACGTCCACAATATCTTGAGGATTCGCCTGAGTTTGAACAGAACGTGCTTGCGATGCTAATTGTTCATTACGCTGATTGATTTGAGTCTTTAGATCTTTGATTTCTTTCTGAAGAAGCTCAATGTTAGCTTCAAGTTGTTTAATTTCTTCTTTTTGAGTCTCTATTTCTCCTGTTAGATTATCAATATCTAGTTGCAATTCAGTGATGTTTATTTGTAATTGATTTTTTTCTTGTTCTAATGTTTTCAAATCTTGTTCTTTTTGTCCAATTTCAATATCTAACTCTTCTGATTGATTGTTTAATTCTGCCTCTTGTTGGAACAGTTCCTCCAGTTTTGTAGAACTGGCTTCCGCTTTTAAAGAACTGAAGGTTGGTGCAATTAATAGCAGAGTTGTTGCGATAGAAAAGATTTGTTTTTTATTCATGTCTGTTTCTCCCTATGTATAGTTTATTAAAATCTTGAAATAAATGCGTTTATTTAATTCCTACGAATACTTTATCAATGAAATATGTAGATTGTATGGAGTTCGTTCATCTCCATACAATCTACATATTAATATTCTATTATAGTTATATCAAACAAATGTCTGTATCTTTACGCTTTGTAACGAGGAGGAAATGTAAATGGAATCACTTATATTTATTGTGCTTATGCTAGCTGGTCATATAATCATGATGTTTATCATGCCTGGTATGCATGGCGGACATGGTCAAAATGGACATGATAATCATAATGAGAATTCAGACGAGATAACCAGACTGGAAAATGAAAACAAGGAATTAAGAGAAGAATTGAATGTATTAAAGTCAACATTGCAACGCACGCAAAGATAAAGGAGAAACTATATTGAAGAAAAAAATCATATTTTTATTAGGTTTAACGACCCTTTCGCTTTTTATACTGTCTCTTTCTGTAGCTATAACAATCAATTTCCTCCTTCTATATTATATGGATATTGACTATTTAAACATAACAGAGACTGTTGATTTATCTAAAGACCAAATAATACTAAATTATCAGGTTTTATTAAACTATTTGAATATACCTTGGATAAATGAACTGAATATGCCATATTTTCCTAGCTCAGCTAGTGGTCTTTTCCACTTTTTCGAAGTTAAAAAGCTCTTTATGCTCGATTACCTGATTGTAATCATTTCTGGGGTAGGATCATTTTGGTTTATTAAGTACCTAAATAGGAGACAGCAGTCTTGGAAGCTATTGCCCTACTTCCTTTGGGGGATGTTTATCCCACTTACAGTACTTTTGGCTCTACTAGTTAGCTTTGATACAGTTTTCGTGCTATTTCATCAGGTTTTCTTTAATAATAATGCCTGGCTTTTCAATCCTGCCACTGATCCTGTCATCTTAGCTTTACCTACGGAGTTTTTTATGCATAGCTTCCTTCTGGTTTTCGGATTGATTGAGGTCTCTCTGGTTTTAAGCTATCTCTTAGTCAATAAGATACTGCAAATGAATTTCAGTCCTATTAATGAATTTAAATAGATGTTTTCTAATGATAGCTTGAAAAAGTGCATAAAAAAAAGAAGTCGGAAACAAATTGAGGGAGCCCCTCTAATTTGTTTCCGACTTTTTATATCTCTATCCGTTGTTCCTGGAGTAATATTTACAAAACCTGGAGTAGGTACAGTTGGCTTAACAGAAGAACAAGCAAATGATAAGGCAATAAATGTTAAAACGTCAATCCTAGATTTAGATAATGTACCAAGGGCACTAGTTAATTATGATGCAACTGGGTTAATCAAGCTTGTTATCAACGCTCAAAATCAACAAATAATAGGCGTTCATATTGTTGCTGAAAATGCAGGCGAAGTCATTTATGCAGGGACTTTAGATGTTAAATTTGGTTTAACAGTCGAGGATTTAACGGACACAATGGCTCCCTATTTAACGATGACAGAAGGATTGAAACTTGTAGCACTTGGGTATAATAACGATGTTTCAAAGTTATCTTGTTGTGCAGGATAATATACAGAAATGGGCGGCAGTTCCTCAAATGAACTGCCGCCCATTTTAAATAATCTATGATCAATAGATACACTCTTCTATAAATAAATAATGGATTAACTAATTTTTAAAGGAATTTTCATACGAGGATATTAATTATTTCAATAATCACACATTTAAGATTTACTAAGAAAAAGTAAATATTTGTTACTTTGGAGTTTCCGAGCAATTAAAAACTACTATTTCTTATAAGTAAACATTCAAAAACAAACATGGAAAAAAGACTATTTTCCCCAGAAATAGTCTTTTTTATGTGCGCCCGGCATGGGCGATAACTTGGTGGTGAAAGTCCGCTACAGACTTGGCAGTAGGAACTGTTAGCGAAAATCAAGGGTGTCCGCCGTGAGGCGGAATCTGAAGGAAGACGGACGCAAATGCTTGCACTGACGAACAGAAACTTCATACAAAGGCTTGATAGAACGGATAAGCTTGCATAACAAAGTGAAGTCCGATACTGCCCGAATTCTATTGAGTAAATGAAGCAGTGACATGAGCAGAAGGTTGCCGTTCTTACCCGGGGAGGTCTCGTCAGCGCTTAGTAGTAACAACGAATGGCGAGAAGTCAGCCGAGGTCATAGTAGGGAAAATGTACCGAAGGACCGAACAGTATCAATACTTTGAAGATTGGAGGTTAGGCATTATGACAAACGCAGAAAACAACCACAAGGTTGGCAAGTTACAAAGGGATAAGCTGGAAGCGAAAGAGTATGTAGATGTGCGGAGTAATCGCCTAGGTGAACATAAAGACAAGTATGGTGAGTCTCTTATGAGTCTCGTTGTAAGTAAGAAGAATCTATTCACAGCAGCTAAAGTCGTCAGACGAAATAAAGGAGCTGCTGGAGTAGACGGAATGACAGTTAGCGAGGTGGAAAGTCATATATTAGAAGTTTATCCTTATCTGAGGAAGAAACTTCTAGACGGTTCGTATAGACCTCAACCTGTAAGACGGGTAGAAATTCCAAAAGCTAACGGTGGGATACGCAAACTAGGTATTCCCGTCGTGCGGGACCGAGTGGTCCAGCAAGCTATCAGACAAGTGATAGAGCCTATCATTGATAAACATTTTCTCCCACACAGTCATGGGTTCCGTAAAGGGAAAAGCAATCATACAGCTTTGAAAGAGTGTGTCGACTATTACCAACAAGGCTATAAAGTAGCTGTCGATTGTGACTTGAAACAGTGCTTTGATACACTCAATCATGATAAGCTGATGTACTATCTCGAACAGTATATACAGGATAAGATGATTCTAAAAATTATCCGTAAGTTCTTACAGAGCGGTGTCATAGATCTGTCTGGCGAATTCGTAGAAAGTAACACAGGCGCACCACAAGGTGGCGTGATTTCGCCCCTACTCAGTAACGTATACTTACATGAACTGGATAAAGAAATGAAGCAGAGAGGGCACCTTTTCGTCCGGTTCGCTGATGACTTCGTCATCTTTGTGAAGTCAAAACGAGCCGGTGAACGTGTGCTCCAAAGTATCACTCGCTTCATTGAAAAAGACCTGAAATTAACTGTCAACCAAGAGAAAAGTAAAGTGGGTTCCCCAACACGTTTAAAGTTCTTGGGTTGTCTGATAACCACAGTGAATGGGGTCTGTCGTTACAGACCTTCGAAAGAAGCCAAAGCGAAATTCATGCGTACCTTGAAACGCTTGACTAAACGTAAACGAGCAGGGAAGTTTGATGACATTGTCAAAGAAATAAACAGCCGAACAAGAGGCTGGATTAATTATTTCGGCACAGGTTTCATCAAAACCTTCGTAACGAAAGTGGAGCAATGGCTCCATCACCGTATCAGGCAACTCATTTTAAAAAGATGGAAAAATCCACGTACTAAGATTAGCAGATTAATGCGTTTAGGTTTAGATATGGACAGTGCTAAACGCATTGGTTACTCCAGAAAGAAATACTGGAGACTGTCAAAAACACCTGAAGTTCATTGGGTGCTTACAACGAAAAGACTCTACCGGTGGAACGTAGTTTCACTACGAGACCTGGCAGAGTCTGCTTACTTAAGATATTGAACCGCCGTATACGGAACCGTACGTACGGTGGTGTGAGAGGACGATAAATGAATTAATCATTTATCTCCTACTCGATTCGAATGTTTAAATGAATGTAAAAGATTGATATAAATCAATTCGCAAACAAAATATTCGGTCTATACTAACTGTGTAATCAAAACATTCAGAGTAATGACTAAAAAATAAAGGAGAGAGAAGATGACGACGATAACGTTTCAATTAGAAAAATTGACCTGTCCATCTTGTATGCAAAAAATCATAGACAATGTAAATGAATTAACGGGGATAGAAACAATAAAAATTTTATTTGATAGAAGCAAAGCAAGAGTAGTATTTGAAGACAATAAAATATCAGAAGAAGAAATTCTTCATAAGATTGAAGAGATTGGATATTCAGCAAAGAAAATATAATAACGTAAGAAAGTTGATTGGGATCAATTTTAAATGAAAAAGCGCAGGGTATACTGTAGTCAACAAGTTCAAACTAGGAGGAGAAAGAAATGGGTTTTCAGCAAAAAATATTAAGCAGTAAAAATAAAATCACACTTATCTCAGGAATTTTAATCGTTATAGGATTTATTGCACACTTTGGTTTTGGAAACACACAAGTTTTTAATATCGCATTCATTATCGCATCTATTTTAGGGGTGGTACCAATCGCCATTCAAGCTTTTGGGGCTTTAAAGGTAAAAGTAATTTCAATTGATGTGTTAGTAACCATCGCAGTAATCGGTGCTTTCCTCATTCAAAACTATGAAGAGTCAGCTATCGTAACGTTCTTATTCTTATTCGGTAGCTGGTTAGAGGCTCGCACATTGAACTCTACTCGTTCAGCGATTAAAGAATTGACAGAAATGGCACCAGAAGTAGCTTTTAAACAAATGGAAAATGGTGAATTTGAAGAAGTTGATGTATGGGATGTTGACGAAGGCGATATCCTACAAGTCCGTACAGGTGGAAAAGTTCCAGTTGATGGAACGGTTGTTATTGGTGAAGGTCACATTAACGAAGCATCAATCACTGGTGAAGCGGATCCGGTTCGAAAAGAAACAGATTCAGAAGTCTTCGCAGGTACAATTTTAGAAAATGGAACCCTACAAATTCGTGCAGACCGTGTAGGAGAAGATACAACTTTCGGTAAAATTATTGAGCTTGTTGAAGAAGCTCAAGATTCAAAATCAGAAGCTGAACGCTTTATTGACCAGTTCTCGCAGTGGTATACACCAGCCGTCTTAGTCTTAGCGTTTATCGTGTGGATTTTTAGTCAAAATGTCGAGTTGGCCATTACAATACTAGTACTCGGATGCCCAGGTGCATTAGTCATTGGAGTACCTGTTTCTAACGTAGCTGGTATCGGAAATGGTGCAAAAAATGGTGTATTATTAAAAGGTTCAGAAGTAATTCAGGACTTTAGTAAAGTTGACACGATTCTATTTGATAAAACAGGAACTCTAACTGTAGGTAACCCAGAAGTTGCCGAATTTAAAACCTATGGGGATGCAGATCAAGCACTAAGCTATCTGGCAAGTGTCGAGAATGAATCGGATCACCCACTCGCAAAAGCGGTTCTTTCACAGTTAGGCGATATTGAAATGTATCCAGTAGATGAAACAAACGTTGTAAAAGGTGGAGGAATCGTTGCAGAAGTCGATGGGCACCGCGTTGCAATAGGAAACGTAGCTTTAATGGAAAAAGAAAATATCCAATTAACAAAAGAAGCTCGTGAAGATTTTGAAGCCTACGAAAAACGTGGAAACTCATTAGTTATTACAGCAGTCGATGGTGAGTTGAAAGCTCTAATGGGGATTCGTGACCAAATTCGCCCAGGGATTAAACAAGATTTACAAGCGATGAAAGCTTTAGGTGTTAAGAACTTAATCGTACTATCAGGAGATAACCAAGGTACTGTTGATTTAGTCGCTGAAGAATTAGGATTAACAGAAGCCCATGGAAACTTACTGCCAGAAGATAAGGCAGACTACCTCAAAGAACTCCAAGCTCAGGGTCAAATTGTCGCATTCGTTGGTGATGGAGTAAACGATAGTCCTTCATTAGCCCTTGCGGATATTGGAATCGCAATGGGTAGCGGAACAGACGTCGCTATTGAAACTTCTGATGTCGTTTTAATGAACTCAAATATGAGCCGCTTGCCTCACGCTTTAGGCTTAACTAAAGCAACCGCCAATAATATGAAACAAAATATTGTCATTGCAGTTGGTACTGTACTTGTTCTTCTAGCAGCCGTTTTCTTCTCAGACTGGATGAACATGTCAATCGGTATGTTAGTACACGAAGGAAGTATCTTAGTCGTTATCTTAAACGGTATGAGACTATTGCGCTACAGACTCAAAGGAACTGATGTAGAAACGGCGAACGCAAAAGAGGTTTATGCATAAAAAATACAATAAAAACTAAATAGATTACGGTGGAATTTCCAATATAATATAGTCGAACAAATTTCAGAAACAATTAGGAGATTAATACTAATTCTTGATCTATATCAATTCAATCTATCTAGTCTTCGATTAGAATAGATGCATAAGAGGTAAGAAATGAAAATATTGAAATACAAAATACCTCGTTAAATTGATGTAGATCAAGATTAAAAACTTGAATAGCTGATATACTATAGATGTCAATAAGGTAAATCGAATGAATAAATAACAAATAAAAATTCAAAGGAGAATGTATCATGCAAAAAGCAACTATTCAATTAGAAACGTTAACTTGTCCATCATGTCTACAAAAAATCGAAAATGCTGTTGGTAACTTAAAAGGTGTGGATAAAGACAGCTTGAAAGTCATGTTCAATGCAAGCCGTGTAAAAGTAAACTTCGACGACACTGTATCAATTGAAGACATAGAAAAAGCTATCCAAGACTTAGGTTATGGCGTAAAAAGATCGCGTGTAAAAGCCGCATAGGTTTACTTAAAAATCAAAAAAAATAATGGAGGAATGAATCATGTCAGAAAAAACACCACAAGAAAGATTAAAAGAAGAACAAGAATATAAAGATCATGTGCATCATACGAAAATAAATGCAGCAGCCATTACAGACCATCTTTTAGGGAATATTCACACACTACATGTGAAGTTACATCAGTATCATTGGTATGTAAAGGGACCTCACTTCTTTACTTTACATGAAAAATTTGAGGAACTATATGATGATAATGAAAAATGGTTTGACCGTTTAGCTGAACAACTGCTAGCTTCAGGATATAAACCAGCTTCTACAACCAAAGAGCTTGTCGAGTATTCTATGCTATCAGAAGATCCAGCAGATAAATATATAAAAGCCGAAGAAATGGTTGACAATATCATCGATGATTTCAGAGAAACTCGTGAATTAACGATTCGTGCCATTCACTTGGCGCAAGAAGAAGAGAATGTTGTCTTTGAGGATACGCTAATTGAATTTAAAGATGACTTAGATACAAAAATCTGGATGTTGCAAGCCTTTTTAGGAAAAGAAGCCCTAGAAGATGATGATTACCACGATGAAGAGGAAGACTAATACAATATAGATGAAAAGGAACAAGTAACTGCGAATTTACAAAGTACAGTTGCGTGTTCCTTTTTTGTTTGTTAAATTGTTTCTATAATAGATGGTATTGATGGGCTAATTTTGATTAATTGACACCATTTTTGCTTTTGAAATGAAAAAAGATCAATGAACGCCTATGATTTAGTTACCAAACAAACCATGAGAAATTCACATGACTCAATTACAGTTAATACGAAAAACACTCGGATTTGTTCTGTAATAGATTACTGAAAATAGGTACAAAACACAACGGATTGATAGTAAAGAGAAGTGTTTAGGAAACTTTATAACTATGTAGCATAAAATATACTTCAAATAGAGTAGAAATTCTAAAGTGTGGTTAAGGCTTTTTCTTCACAAAACATAGGCGTATGCGTGAAAATTTAGTCTAAACCATTACCAAAACCATTACTATAGCACTATAAACGTTGATGTGAAGGGGCTTGGTTGAGCCCCCCCTCAACTCCATTTTAGATACAAAGCTCCACTAGGGAATTTCTTATTCCTGATGTGGGGCTTTTTTGTTTTATCGAGAACTCGTAAATGATACGAACCATTACCAATTCCATTACTACTTAGAAAAGGGTAATGGTTTTTATTTTCAAATGGCTAACTTAAACTTGAAATTTAAGTTTCTTTTAGAACTTGTAAAAGAAGTACTCTAGAAGTAATAAATATGAAACTTTACTGTTATTAGTAAGTGATTTAGAGACGATTTAACGGACAATGACCTTGCTTTCGATTTGAAATGCTCTCTGAATATTTGATAACATCAATCTTGATTTTAAAGAAGGTTCAAAAAAGGAGTAATTGGTTAATCATTATCAAACAAAAAAGGACGAGAGCAATGCAAATTGCGTTCTCATCCTTTGCTATCTATTGTTTTATCTTATACTTAACACCTGATAGTATTATAAGTTATTTCTTTAACACACGCATGGCGTTCAATACAGCAACAACTGTTACGCCAACATCTGCAAAAACAGCTTCCCACATCGAAGCAACACCAAGGGCACCTAAAACCAAAAATACCCCTTTGATGGCTAGTGCAAGAATGATATTTTGCCAGACAATTTGGCGAGTATCTTTGGCCACTTGCATGGCCGTTCCAATTTTAGACGGCTTGTCGTCCATGATCACGATATCCGCCGCTTCAATGGCTGCGTCTGATCCTAAGCCACCCATCGCAATCCCGATATCTGAACGGGCCAATACGGGCGTATCATTGATACCATCGCCCACAAAAACGACTTTGTCTTTTTTATTTTTGTGTGCCATAATCTCTTCCATTTTCTCCACTTTGTCTTGCGGAAGAAGTTCCGAGTGGATTTCATCGATCCCTAATTTATTCCCAACAGCTTCGGCCACCGCTTTTGAATCACCAGTAAGCATGATAATGTGTTCGACGCCTTTTTCTTTCATTAAGGCAATGCCTTCTGCAGCGTCATCTTTAATCGTATCGGCAATTAAAAGGTAACCAGCATAGGCTCCATCAATGGCTAGATAAACAATCGTTCCGACTTCCTCTACTGCTTTAAAGGGAATACTATATTTGGCCATTAATTTTGCGTTTCCTGCTAATATTTCTTTTCCATCAACAATCGCTTGGACTCCATGTCCTGAAATATCATTGTATTCATCAATTCGACGTTCATCAATTTTTTTCCCATAACGCTCTTTGATGGAATCCGCAATCGGGTGCGAAGAATGGGTTTCAGCATAAGCTGCTAGTTCTAAAAGTTCTTCATCACTAAAGCCTTCTGAAGCTTCTATATCGGTAATCTCAAATTTTCCTTTGGTTAAGGTACCTGTCTTATCCATGATGACATATTTGACATCGTTTAAACCTTCTAAAAAGTTGGCACCTTTCACTAAAATACCTTTACGTGAAGAAGCACCAATGCCACCGAAAAAACCGACAGGAATAGAAACAACTAAGGCACAAGGACAAGAAATAACGAGGAAAATGGCTGCCCGGTAGATTCCATCATTAAAGGTCATTTCAGGAACAATCAATGGTAAAAGAACAGCTAATAAGACAGCTAAAATGACCACGATCGGAGTGTAGTATCGAGCAAACTTCGTGATGAATTGTTCTGTCGGTGCTTTACGACTGCTCGCATTCTCAACGAGCTCAAGAATTTTTGTCACGGTTGATTCTGAGAATGGCTTTTCAACCACTATTTCTAGCAAGCCGTTTTTATTAATAAAACCACTTAAAACGTCGTCACCTTCTTTAACACTTCGAGGCATTGACTCACCCGTTAAAGCAGAGGTATCCACAGCAGAAGAGCCGACTATCACCTTTCCATCTAAGGGGACTTTTTCTCCCGGACGCACTAAAATCGTATCGCCAACTTTGATTGACTCTGGTGAAACTCGACGTGTACTGCCATCTGCTAATTTCACATTGGCATAATCAGGACGAATATCCATCAAATCTGCGATGGAGCGACGTGATTTGTTTACAGCCACATCTTGGAAAAGCTCTCCTACTTGGTAGAAAAGCATAACGGCTACTGCTTCGGGATATTCTTGCACATAGAAGGCAGCAAGTGTCGCGATCGTCATTAAAAAGTTTTCATCAAAGACTTGGCCATTAAAGATATTTCGGACGGCTCGCCAAATCACATCATACCCGGCCACAAGGTAAGCGACCACAAACAAACCAAAGTAAAGGGAAGGGGCGACTGGCGCAAAACTTGCGACCAGAGAGCTTGCTAGGAGCTCGCTCTCGCTCGGTCAGGGCTATAACCGCCCTAACAACCTTGAAAAACCCCTAGAAAGCCAAAAAACGCCAAACAAGGCGTCTTTTGGAGTTTGATACCTAAATTAAATTTAAAAGGGCTTGAATTGTACCGTTCTCTATCAGGATAAAGAATCCTAAGCCTATAAACACGACAGGCACAATAATTCGTTCGTATTTCTCTAATGTATCGGCGACAAAAGAAATTTGTGCTAATCGATAACTGATATAGCAAAGCACCGCGATGGAGATAGCAAAAACGACTAAAGCAATGATAATTTCTGAAAAAGAGATTGAAGCAAAATAAGGAATATAAATCCCTAAATTGTCGCCACCTGAAGCAATCGTTATTAAAGATACCGTCCAGAACAAGCGACTAGACCCCCCAGACTTTAATTTTTCGACAACTTCCTCTTCTTCTGCTTCTTCTTCGCCGACCATAGCAACTCGGATACCTAAATAAATAGGAATGAGTCCTAGAAGCCCGATAATCCAATCTTGGGGGATAAAATTCAGCACATAAGCAGCAAATAAACTAACGGCTACCAAAATGCCTGTCCCAAGATATTGACCTAAATAAATCTGACGAAGACCTTTTTTTGTCTGACTTTGGGAAAAAATGATCAGTAAAATAAATAAATAATCGATACTGGTAGAGATATACACAGCAATTGCTGAAAAAATAGTTTGTAACAAAATGATTTCCTCCAAATTAAGACGTCAAAGATAAGCTGCTTGGCATGTCTAAAACTGTACGAATAGTCGAAAGGATTTCTTCATTCGCTAACGAATAGTAGACTTCTTTTCCGTCTTTGTGTGATTTCGCCACGCCTTGATTTTTTAAATAACGCAGATGGTGTGACGTTTTAGCAATACTAGCGTCTAATACTTCGGCTAAATCACAGACACACATTTCTTTGAAGGTCTCTAAAGCATAGAATATCTTAATTCTAGAAGGATCACTAAAACATTTCCCTAACACAAGTAAATTCGACAAATCTTTATTTTCTAATTTATCTTTTACCACATCTACTTTTTCAGGATGTATGATCGTCGTTTGGCAGACTTCAGTCATTTCATTCACCTCTCATTCAAACGTCCATTTGATTATGATATGGATATTATACATTAGGCATGAGGAGATAGTCAAACGTTCGTTTGATTGTTTTTCGTTCATTTTTCTAGTCATATTAGAGTTTTGTAACATATTAAATAACGGAAGATTAAAGAATAAGTTTTCTTGAAAAATATAAATATACCTTGACCACGTACTATAGTACATGGTTTATAATGATGTAGAGGTGAAAAATAATGTATCTTATTAGTGAGTTTGCCGAAAAAAGCAGCGTTAACAAAGAAACAATACGATATTATGAAAACAAAAAATTATTAGAAGAACCAACTCGAACAGATTCTGGTTATCGATTGTATTCAGATGAAGATATTAAACGAGTAAAATTCATTAAACAAATACAAGACCTTGGTTTTTCTCTAAGAGAAATTTATAAATTGCTAGGTGTAGTCGATCAAGATAGTGTTCGTTGCCAAAACATGTTTGATTTTGTCTCTCAAAAGCAAGCAGAAGTCCAAAAACAAATAGAAAATTTAAAACGAATTGAAAAAATGTTAAGCGACTTAAAAGAACGTTGTCCAGATGAGAAAGAAATGTATGCGTGTCCGATTATTGATACATTAATTGATGAAGAATAAAGGGGTTTCCGTATGAAGAAATATAAGGTAAGTATTCAAAGTATGACTTGTACAAGTTGTGAAGAACAAGTGACAACGGCACTTAAAAACATTAGTGCAAAAGATATAAAAACGAGTTATCGTGAAAGAAAAACAGAATTTGATTTAGCTGACACTGTCGAAATTGAAAATATTGAAAAAGCGATTGAACAAACAAATTATCAGATAGAAAAAATTGAAGAAATATCTTCTCAACCCGTGTTGGCACTTAAAAATGAAGAGGATTATGATTATGATTTTCTGATTATAGGTTCTGGAAGTGCAGCTTTTTCAGCGGCCATTAAAGCGACTGAATATGGCGTGAGAGTAGGGATGGTTGAACGTGATACAATCGGTGGAACTTGTGTGAATATTGGTTGCGTTCCTTCTAAAACGCTAATTCGGGCAGGTTCAATTAATCAGTTCGTTAAAGAAAATCCATTCAATGGATTAAAAACAACAGCTGGAGAAGTTGATTTAAAAGCATTAGTGAAACAAAAAGGTGAATTAGTCGATACACTACGTCAACAAAAATATATTGATTTAATCGACGAGTATGGTTTTGATTTAATTGAAGGTGAAGCAAAATTTATTGCGGATAATGCTATAGAAGTAAATGGAGAAAAATTAACTGCAAAACGCTTTTTAGTTGCAACAGGTGCAACTTCATTCATTCCTGAAATTCCTGGAATTGAACATGTCGATTATTTAACAAGTACAACTTTGTTAGAGCTAGAAGAAGTTCCAGAAAGATTGACTGTTATTGGTTCTGGTTATATTGGGCTAGAGCTCGGTCAATTATTCCACAATTTAGGTGCTGAAGTAACGTTAGTACAGAGAAGTAAACAATTACTAAAAGATTATGATCCAGAAGTTTCGGCAGCAGTTGAAAAAGCTCTGCATGAACGAGGCATACAGGTTATTACTGGTATAAATTATGACCACATCGTACAAGACGGTGATATTAAAAAACTAACACTCACTAAAAACGGTATTCAAAAAACGATTGAGTCTGACCAAGTATTAGTTGCGACTGGTCGAAGTCCGAATACAGACGCTTTAAATTTAAATGCGGCTAGTGTTGATATCGGGGAAAACCATGAAATTTTAATGAATGAATACGGTCAGACAAGCAATGATCGGATTTATACGGCTGGAGATGTTACCTTGGGTCCTCAATTTGTATATGTAGCAGCATATGAAGGCAAGATTGTAGCAGATAATGCAATGGGTGGTTTAAATAAAAAGATCGATCTATCCGTTGTTCCTGGAGTAATATTTACAAATCCCGGAGTAGGTACAGTTGGGTTAACAGAGAAACAAGCAAAAGATATAGGTATAGATGTTAAAACATCAATCCTAGATTTAGATAATGTGCCAAGGGCATTAGCTAATCATGATACAACTGGTTTAATCAAACTTGTCGTCAATACTCAAAATCAACAAATAGTAGGCGTCCATATCGTCGCTGAAAATGCAGGTGAAGTCATTTATGCAGGAACATTAGCTGTTAAATTTGGGTTAACAATCGAGGATTTAACAGACACAATGGCTCCCTATTTAACGATGGTGGAAGGACTGAAACTTACAGCGCTTGGTTATTATAATGATATTTCAAAATTATCGTGTTGCGCGGGGTAAAAAAGGGTGCAATGGGAAAAGTTGATGTTCTACATGCACGTTTAAGCACTTTTAAGCGGACAATTGCCTTGCTTTCGAATTGAAATGCGCTCTAAATGTTTGTTACAGCAATGGTTACCGACAACAAAATAAAAAAATGGCTTTGCAGATTCTTACAGGATCTGCAAAGCCATTTTTTTGAAAATATCTTAAAATTTATTATTTACCAACTTCTTGAATGGCTTTCATTCCGCCTTCAATTACTTTAGGATTTAATCCTTTTGATCCAAGGAAGGATGCCGCTGCAGTACTTCGGTTACCAGATCCACAAAGCGTGACAATTTGTTTGCTCGTATCCAGTGATTGATAATCATTAACTAAATCTTCAAATGGAATATTGACCAAATTATTCTCAGGTGCTGGGCGTGTAATTTCATCTGGATGTCTAACGTCAAGTAATATAAAATCGTCTGATTGATTAAGGAATTCTTCGGCAGGTATAGTTTCCGTTGTTTGTAGATTTTCTTTAGGGACTTCATCTATCAAAAGATATCCATTGTTTTGAGTAAAACCTAATTCATCAGCAGACTCAGAGAGTTCTTCTAAATGACCTTCTTCCTCAGATCCAACGATAAAAATAACGGGTTGGTTTAAATCAAGATAATAAGTCGCATACTTTTCGAAGTTGCCTGGGTTAAGATTGAGTGAATTCTTAATATGGCCAGCTTGGTAGTCGTGTTGAGTTCGAACATCAATTAGTTGCTGATCATTGATATCTTTGTGATTTATTTTTTTCATTTGTGGTACTCCTCCTGATAGTTTTGTATTCATTTATTATTTACCTGTAGCT
The DNA here is from genome assembly GCF_009935905.1 of Alkalibacterium sp. MB6. Lineage (GTDB taxonomy): Bacteria > Bacillota > Bacilli > Lactobacillales > Carnobacteriaceae_A > Alkalibacterium. The sequence goes on from NZ_PREX01000020.1 coordinate 40,824, forward strand.
AAAGGAGATAGGGATTTTTCAAGAGATATCCCTAATTACCCTTCGATAAAATGAAGTAAATAAAAATGATAAGATTGCTTGACTAAACATAGATAGTTATCTATATTTAGTACATAGGCAAACTTCTATGTAAGTGAAGTATATGAAATTTAGTGAACTATTGCAAGTTTTTTTGTCACATAACTCACTTTTTTACACTGTACATAGACGAACTTCTATATAGGTCATTGATTGTGGAAACAAAATCAATCATTTCGTCCAAATAGTTTAACTTAGGAGTGAAAAATAGAATGGAAAATTTTAATCCAAAAGAACATATTGACACAAAGTATTTATTCTATACGGGTAAAGGTGGCGTCGGGAAAACAACGGCCGCTAGTGCAACAGCTATTCAATTAGCGAATGAAGGTTTCAAAGTTGTATTAGTGAGTACAGACCCTGCCAGTAATTTACAAGATGTTTTTGAACGAGAATTAGATGATAATGGAACAGAAATTGAAGAAATTCCTGGCTTAACAGTCGCTAACTTTGATCCAGTCAGTGCTGCAGAAGAATATAAAGAATCCATTGTGGGTCCTTATCGTGGAATTCTGCCAGACGCTGCAGTTCAAAATATGGAAGAACAATTAAGTGGTTCATGTACGACAGAAGTTGCTTCTTTTGATCAGTTCGCAAAATTTTTAACGAGCCCTGATATATCCGATCAATACGACTATATCATTTTTGATACAGCACCTACCGGCCATACATTGAGACTCTTACAACTGCCTTCTGCTTGGACAAACTACTTTGATGAAAATACTACCGGTACAAGCTGTATGGGTCAGTTATCTGGTTTAGATGAAGAGAGAGAAAGTTATAGCTTGGCAGTAGAAACACTTGCCAATGTTGAAATGACAACTTTAATCCTCGTGACTCGTCCTCAAGAAGGACCATTAGTCGAAGCCAATCGTGCGTCCGAAGAATTACGAGCATTAGGGGTTGAAAACCAGAAACTGATTGTGAATGGTCTTTTAGAAAATCCGACAGATACGATTTCTCAAAAATACTATGACATTCAACAAGGTGCTTTAAGTGAAATGCCTGAGAATCTTAAAAACTTACCGACTTTTGAAATTCCATTAAGACCTTACAATCTTGCAAGTATCGAAAGTATCGGTTTATTACTAAGTGAGGCACAACCTGAAATCAAGCATGAAGAAGTGCAGGCTCAAGAATTCCCACGCTTACAAACTGTTATTGATGATTTATACAAGACAAACAAACGAGTTGTCTTTACAATGGGTAAAGGTGGCGTAGGGAAAACAACCATTGCAGCCAGCATTGCGAAAGGTCTTGTAGAAAAAGGTAAAAAAGTGCATTTAACAACGACCGATCCTGCCGCTCACTTAAATTATATTGTGCATGAATCAGATACTCTTGGAATAAGCCATATTGATGAGAAAAAAGAGTTAGAGCTTTACCAAAATGAAGTTTTAGCTAAAGCGCGTGAATCAATGTCCGAAGAGGACTTAGCTTATGTAGAAGAAGATCTAAACTCACCTTGTACAGAAGAAATTGCGGTATTTAGAAAATTTGCTGAGATTGTTTCGATGACGGAAGCAGATGTGGTGGTCATAGACACTGCGCCTACGGGACATACACTTCTACTTTTAGAATCTTCGCAAAGCTATGCCAAAGAGGTGGAGCGAACTTCTGGAGAAATACCAGAGTCTATTACCCGACTCCTGCCTATTTTACAAGATCACAACCAAACAGAAGTGGTTATGGTGACATTACCTGAAAATACACCTGTCTATGAATCGATTCGTCTACAAGAAGATTTAGACCGCGCAGGGATTGCACATACTTGGTGGGTAGTTAATGACAGTTTATTATCAACAGGGACTACCAATGAAACATTGTTAGCTCGTGCAAAATCGGAAGAAGAATGGATCCAACGTGTCGATGGATTATCAAATGGACATTTTGCGGTCATCGACTGGAGTCCTTTTGAGTTAAAAGATGATGTTCTTGCTACAATTGTTTAATCTCAAAGGAGAATATAAATGAATTATGAATTGTTTGCGGAAAAAATGAAAGCTTTATCTGATCCAAACCGAGTAAAGATACTCGATTTACTATCCTGCGATACTTTATGTGCCTGTGATTTGCTCGAACACTTTGACTTTACTCAACCAACTCTCTCCCATCATATAAAAGTATTAAGAGATGCGGATTTAATTGTTACAGAAAAAATAGGAACTTGGCATCATTACTCGGTGAATCGAGAATTATCTACCGAGATAACAGAAGTCCTTCAAAGTGTTTTCTCAAGTTCGGAAAGATGTATTTGTCATACAACAATAAATGAAAAGGAAGATCAATATGAAAAAGTTAGCCCTTTATGAACCTGCCCTATGCTGTAGTACCGGAGTATGCGGCCCTTCAGTAGACGAGGATTTACTACGTATTACGGGTGTGATGAAGCAAGTGAAAGAAGAAGACGATGTAATGATGGTCCGTTACAATCTTGCCTCCAATCCTAATTCGTTTGTACGAAATCAAAACGTCATAGACACCATGCAAAATGAAGGACAAGACTCTCTTCCAATTACTGTATTAGATGGAGACATTGTCAAAACAGGTGCTTATCCATCAAATGAAGAAATTAGTGGATATTTAAATATTCAACTGGGCAAAGAAACGGTTCAGTAAAAGAAAAATGTTTGAGGTGTAAAAAAATGAGAAGGGAGGCATTTTTAGTAAAATATATCATTATAAATAAAACAGCATTTAAATTTTTTTATTGATGCTACTAAGTTAGTCACTGTACAATAAAGTTTCAAGTTGACTAAAGTACTTGAATAATTTCCACTTACAAGTGATAGTAAGGGTACAAAATGAGATTAGCTCTTAATGAGCAATACAAAGGGGCTGGGAAAAAAGTCACCTTTTAGTAATAATTTATAAATCTGAGTAATTAAAAACACCTTCAAATCAAGGATCATTTTTCCTAGATTTGAAGGTGTCTTCTAATTCAGCTAGTTATTTCCCAGCCCCTTTGTATGCACTTATTGTGATTACAAGCATGCTCAATAATTTATACAGGAGGTACTTGATATATTGGTAAAAAATTCTGCACAGACTGGTACAATGGTCTGCAATCACTGGTAAAAAGAACCGCAAGGTGGGGGTGCGGACATAATCTTGGACAACTATAAGTCAGGAGAATGTCCATGTACTCTTACGAAGAAAGAATAAAAGCTGTAAAACTTTATATCAAATACGAACACTCACTAGCGTCAGTTATTCAGGAACTGGGCTATCCTTCTTCAAAAGCTCTGTACAAATGGTTTAAGGAGTATGAAGAGAACGGTGATCTTTCTAAGACTTCAAAAAGAAAACGTGAATTTACTCAAGAAGAAAAGCAATTTGCTGTTGATCACTATATCGAATACGGGCGCAATTATTCTAGAACTGTTCGCATGTTGGGCTATCCAGACAGAAACATTCTTAGCGATTGGTGTAAAGAACTTGCCCCTGAAGCTCGTAAAATCAGGCGCAGTAAGTTAAACTATTCTCAAGAGCAGAAAAAAGAGGCCGTTATCCATCTTGTGAGCCGAGAAACCTCTGTCCAAAAAATTGCTGAGCGCCTGCAGGTCACCCGTAAAACGCTCTATGATTGGAAAGAGGAGCTCATCGGAGAGGAGCTTCCACCAAATATGTCGAATATGCCTGAGAGCCCCCAACTAGAAGGGTTGAAAAATGAAGTTGATGTTTTAAAACAAGAAGTCTATCGACTGCGAATGGAAAAAGATATCTTGGAAAAGTCTGCCGAACTTGTAAAAAAGAATGGGGCATCAATCCAAAACAACTCTCCAACAAAGAAAAAACACGAGTGATTGATGCATTAAAAACCTTTTATCCATTGGCACTTTTACTAGAGAATCTGGATTTAGTTAAGAGTAGTTATTTTTACCACAGAAGTCAGGCTAAGCTTCCGGATAAATATGCTGATCTACGGGTAATGCTTAAAGACATTTTTATTGAAAGTCGTCGTACCTATGGCTATCGTCGTATGCATGACGTTCTAAAAAAACGACATATTGTCGTTTCCGAGAAAGTTGTTAGACGACTGATGAAAGAAGAAAAGCTCATTGTTCGGTCAGTAACCAAGAAAAAATATAGTTCTTATGCCGGTGAAATCACTCCAGCTACACCTAACCTTATTCAACGAGACTTCAAAGCTGAAGCGCCTGATGAGAAATGGTTGACGGACATTACAGAATTTCGGATTTCAGCCGGAAAAGTCTATCTATCACCCATTATCGACTGTTTTGACGGGGCTATAGTTAGTTGGACTATCAGTACCCAACCGAATGCGGAGCTCGTTAATAGTATGTTTGATCTGGCACTTGATACACTCGCTGATAATTCAAAGCCAATCATACACTCTGATCGCGGAGCACACTACAGATGGCCAGGGTGGATTGAAAGGATTAAAACCAATGGTTTGACACAGTCCATGTCTAAAAAAGGATGTTCACCGGATAACTCGGCTTGCGAAGGGTTTTTCGGTAGACTTAAAAATGAGTTCTTCTATGGCTTTAAATGGGACGATATTTCAATTGACACATTCATTGAACTACTTGATGATTACTTGAATTGGTACAATAACAATAGAATAAAATTGTCTCTAGGAGGACTCAGTCCGATCAATTATAGAAAGACACTGGGTTTAATTGCTTGAAAAAGTCCAAGAAAACATCCGCACCTCCTTCTTACATGAAGATTATAGATAACGATTATGTAGTATTAGAAGGGTCCACAATTGTTAAAGAGGGAAGACAAAACATTCCACCGGGAGTTTTGGAAGCTAGACAGACACTGATAAATAAAGGTTATCTAGTAAAAGATCAGAATAATAAATTGTATAAATTGACTGAAAATTATGCGTTTCAAAGTCCTAGCTATGCGTCAGGATTTGTAGCAGGAGGAAATGATAACGGCTGGACTTCATGGAAATATAATGGGAAAACAATGTCAGAATTGGAAGATAATAATAACTTGTAGATTGGTGATGTTGCTACCAAGTAAAATACAGATTTAGTGGGAAGCCATATAATCAAATATAGCACTTATAATTACCAAATACTTTATACGAAAATATAGGGAGAGTCATAATGGCATTATTAAAAGATGAATTAACAATAATATCGATAGGAGATTTACTTAGTATAGATTTAACATTGCCATCCTATCAGAGGCCCTACAGATGGAAAATTTCCTCTGCAAATACTTTGTTTATTGATACGTTTGAAGCTTACAAAAATAGTGTGGAAGAATATCGTTTAGGAACCGTTATTTTACATAAAAATTCGTTAGGTACTTATAATATTGTAGACGGCCAGCAAAGAATCACAACACTTTCTATTCTATTATATTCTTTAGGTGATAAAAAACAAAAAATGTTAGAAGAAAGTTATAGTCATTTATCAAATGATGCTGTTGTTAAAAATTTCCGGATTTTATCTAGAAGAATCAATGAATTAAATGATGATGAACAGAATAAATACAAAAAATATTTATTGGAACAATGCACTCTGGTTCAAATTGTAACAGATAGTGAACAAGAAGCATTCCAGTTTTTTGATTCTCAAAATACTCGTGGAAAAGAATTAGCTCCTCATGATCTATTGAAATCCTATCATTTACGAGAAATGGATAAGGAATCGGAGGATTTAAAAGTTCAGATTATAAACCAATGGGAAAACATAAATACGAATATACTAAAAGATTTATTCAGTATATATCTCTATCCACTAACACAATGGTATATGTTGAGAGATGGTTTAAATTATTCATCCACTAAAATTGATTCATTTAAGGGGATTAAAGGAAATAACATTTATAATTTTTCTCTCTACCACAAGGCCAGCAATTTATACGTGGAACAGTTTAATAAAAGTGGAAACAGTGAACTTCTGGCTTCTAATCATTTAAATCAATTTCAACTAACTCACCCTTTAATTGCCGGGAAAAGATTTTTTAATTATTCCTTTCATTATAAAGAACTCTTGGAAAAGGTTAAAAATTTAATTAGTAACTTTCACAGTAGTGAGGGTGAGGCGATTCCAGACAGACGTTCTGGAGATATATACATAAAGCAATTGTATGAATCCGTAGCATTATTTTTTGCTGATCGGTTTGGCATAGAAAATTTGACAAAGTCTGTTCTTCAGCAGTTATATACATGGAGTTATTCATTAAGATTAAGTATGTATGCGGTCTATCCTCAAACAATTAATAAATATGCAAATGGTCTACATGAACGAGTAAATGAAGGACTAGCAATGTTCTCAGTTATCAGTCAGATGAATGATCCAGAGGAATTAAAGTTAATCATACTTGAACAACCAGAAATAAGAGAGAATAATGGTGAAAGATATAAAGAGTCTTATAAATTATTATGTGAATGGAATGGGTGGTATAAATAATGACTAAAAATCCATTGCAACTACCAGTTTCTAAAGTTTTCGAGCATAACTATCAGGTGCCAATCTATCAACGTAACTATGCATGGACTGAAGTCGAAATCATTCAATTAATTGAAGATATTGATAGTTCAATTGAGAAGCCGGGTGAAAGTTATTTTTTAGGTAATTTAATTGTTAATCAATTTGATAATAATGCTTATGAAGTAATAGATGGTCAACAACGTCTAACCACATTGTATCTCTTAGGAAAATATTTAAATTTATCTATTCCACCTAGGGCATTACACTTTGAAGCTCGAGAGAAATCAAATCGAACCTTAGAATATATAAGAGATCACTAGTGTTGCATAAAACTAGAAATCACTGTTGATTGCAGTTTGTTAATTAAATCACAATTAGTTTTCTTTAAAATTTTCAAAAAAGTCAAATGCTGGCGCAGCGGATGACTTTTTCCAGAATTTTTTTGACTTATTCAGTTGTGGATAAATCGATTTG
>NZ_PREX01000021.1 GCF_009935905.1 Alkalibacterium sp. MB6
TAATGCCAGTAAGAACTTACTCAATTTAGTAAGGTAAAAAACAACGGGGAGGGTTCACCCCTTTGAGCTTGGTATATTTGGTCAGCTAGTAAAAGTGACTACGACCCAAGAAGCCCGTCACTTTAGTGATGGGAGGTTCACAATGAGTAATGAAATAGAAGAGTGGTTCGAGAACGAAGAATATGACTATGAATGAACTACCCCCACTTCAAGCTTGGATAAGTTAGGGTAGTTTAGCAACTTAATCTATACTATTAGTTGAGAGTTCAAAAATATCCTCTATGAAATGTAACACTTTAAACAACTCTATATCTTGAAGCTCTTCCGCAAAAGTGACCTTTCTGGCAGAATCAACAAAATCAAATCTTTTTTTGGACAAAGGATAGCAAAGGTAGCGATGGCATTACTCACCATTAAATCTTTTCTCTTCCAGTCGGTTGATTACCCCACCCCAAACTTTTTAGGTATTGCTATTACCACCGAATTCTCTTGTTTTCTTGCTTTCATAAGAAAAACTTCCTTGTCGTATGACTATAATTTTATTGTGATAAACAAAAGTGGATTAGATTAAAAAACCTTACAAAAACTTGAAAAAGACTTTTAAAAGAATTATAATGAAATAAAGATAGAATAGGAGTTGATACTATGAGTACTCATATGATTGGTAATATACCTACCAGCTCAATAACAGAAATGAAGAAGAATCCAATGCATATAATAGAGGAGTCAAGAGAATTAAACGAGCCGATTTATTTGCTCAACAGAAACCGTCCAGTAGCAGTCGTAATGGATAAAGAGAGGTATGAAGCAATGCAATATTTAATTGAAGAGTTAGAAGATAAATTGCTTGAAGCCAAAGCTTTAAAAAGAATAAATGACATTGATTCAGGGATAGCGACTCTCATACCTGATAAAGATGTTCGTAGCGAAGAATCCAGAAATGTGGAATGGTCTCTAGACGATGGATGGGAATAGATATGCATTAGATTGGCACGAACAAGCTAAAAAAGAATACGATAAATTAGACGGATCAAGTAGAAATTTGATTGATAAGTCCCTAAACAGAATCGAAAAAATTGGGATGGAGGCAGGAGAAGCTCTCAGAGGAAACTTAGTGGGCTGTCGAAAATTGAAGCACAGAAAAGCAGGACTCAGAGTGATTTTTAGAGAATCAGAAAAAGGGATAGAAATTGTCGAAATAATTGCGATTGGAAAAAGAAGCGACTTGGAAGTTTATAAAGATGCTGAAAAAAGGATATAATTTTTGCCTCTAGGAGTTGTAAAAGCTCTTAGAGGCATTTGATTGTCAGTATTCAAGATTGCACTCTTAACAACTTAATCTATACTACTAGTTGAGAGTTCAAAAATATCCTCAATGACTTGTAACACTTTAAATAACTCTACATCTTGAAGCTCTTCCGCAAAAGTTACCTTTCTGGCAGGATCAACAAAATCAAATCCTTTTATTTGAAGTGGATTGATATATCCTTTAATTTTCTGATTTTCTTCAAGTTCTAGAAATTCTTTTCTATGTGTAGAAGTTATCGGACAAACAATAACAAATCCAGTGGTGGCGTTATACTTATAAGAACTTAATACGACTGAAGGTTTAATCTTTTTAATTTCTCTACCGATGGATGGGTCAAATTCTATCCAAATAATATCCCCTTGTTTAGGTGTATATCCCTTAGTGTTATACACCATTAAATCATCTCTCTTCCAGTTGGCTGATCACCTTCAAAAGCATCTTCGAATCTTAAACTTTCTCCTTTTTCCAAAGCTTCCTCAAAGATGTTCCTTTCTTTAGGCAGAAAAATGATTGCGCCGTCTCTACCTCGATACGCACGGAACTCTTGCCCCTCTCTTACTTCAAACTTTTTAGGTATTGTTATCGCCATCGAATTTCCTTGCTTTCTAGCTTTCATAAGAAAAACCTCCTTGTAGTGTTACTCAAATTATACCATAAATGAATACGCGGTAATAACATATTGTATTTTTTATGTGTGCTAGTAGCTTTTTGATTTAAAATTTTATTATTTTTAGTTAAGCAGCAAAATGATCTAATCCATCGAATGGGTAACGGATAGTGTCCTTCCTATTAAATAAAGTTACTGAAAAATTAGAAAAAGACAACAAACTATCCATTTTTTGCAAACTATTATTGATGACTGTGTTATGCTGAATAAAATTAAACCGTTGGGGGACTGCATATGTTCGTTTTTGGAACAGATAAATTCATTACTGATATTGCTAAAGCTAAAGAATCGCCATTTCCATTATCACCAGTAGAACCGAGTGAAGGAGACAGTCGTTGGTTTGCTGATTCAGTTATATTAAACAGGCGGAAAGCTGTTGTACTCATACATGAAGAAAGTCTATTGACTTTAGTCATGTGGCCACTTAAAAAGCAGGAACTGAGTCAAGTCGAAAATATTATTCAATATGCTAAACAGAATTATTATAACTACTTGGGACTTAACTGGATGAAACAAATGGAAATTGAGAAAAAAGTAGAAGAAAGAGAGGTTCATTTAAAAAGAGCAGTTGGTTCTTCACCTGTTGAGGAACTGATTGATGACACCATCAGTTATTTGAAATGGCGAGTGAGAGGTTACGATGAAGAGGACATTGTTCAGCTAAAAGTTATGGAAAAAGTGAATAATCGGCTGATTCACTATAGTGATGGTTCTAAGCAAACGCCTTTGACTAAGTGGGAAGATTATTTAAATGAAAAAGGACTGGGCAAGAACTTAATATTTACGCCACCGGTCGCTGAATTAAAGGTGACATTGAATCTTGATTTGGAAAATGATGTGAGTCGAACGATTCAAGTCCCACTGACTTATACGTTTAACCAGCTTCACGATATCCTTCAACGTGCGTTCATGTGGGATAATTATCACCTTCACCAGTTTACCTTTGAAAAGAGCAAAGGTATGACTGTCCGACTAGTGGATGATGAAGAATCCCTTTTTTATAAAGAGGCCAATGAAATCATTAAGTTTGATAGAGAGGTACAATTGATTGAATACCTTAATCAGGGAGATACCTTTACCTATGAATATGATTTTGGAGATGACTGGACTCATACGATTGAAGTGACAAACATTTTGGAAAATTCGATGCTCCGTTCAGCCAAGCTAATGAATATGACAGGGGATCCGGTCCCAGAAGATGTGGGTGGTCCAAATGGGTTCGCAGAATTTAAGAACGTTATGAATGACCCATCACATGAAAATTACGAACACTTTGCTAGTTGGAGTGAAAAGTACCGATACCGACTCAAACATTACACAAAAGACTGGATAAATCAGAGGTTAGATGATTTATAAGAATGTTGGAAAATTGGCAGGCTAGTGATTAATGATAAAAGGAAATAATATCTGGATTAACTTTGACCAGCCTGCGGAAAAAAGAATCAAAATAGATGACTTAGACTAGTTGTATCTTCCTACTGCTTCTCAGTAAACCAATCGCTAAATAAGCTCTCACTAACTGACCCAATCAGTTACGTGAGAGCTTATTTATTAGATTAGAAACCTCTTTTTAAGAAGGACAAATCTGGCCTGGCCAGATTTTACCCCTTTTAAAAAGAATTTTAGAAGGTAGACACGTTTATTAGTCTAATGAAGTATAAATTTTTATTCTACAGACTAATAAACTGTCTTTAATAGTCTAATCAACCAGTTACATGCATTGTAAAAACTAATAAACCAGATTTATTAGTTTAATCGAGACTGTTCTCGCCCTGTACAGACTAATAAATGGAGTCCACCTGAACAAATCCTTACAAATAGTATGGAAATCTGATATTTCTTCGGAGCATATCATTAGTTTTAAATATGAGAGCGCTTAAAGACATGAAAAAAATTGTGAAAATGTAATAAACACGAACATTAGAAAACTCTAATGTCTATTTGTAACTGTTTTTATATCCTAAAAGATTAATTTGAATTATACTTCTTCTATAAGAAAGCAAGTAGCGTATTTCTTTGATAAGAGAGGGCGATGCAAAACATTTACATTATCTTTACACAAGCTTGATAGATGGCCATGTCTTTATCATGCTATACTCAAAAAGTGGTCAAGTTTAGTAATTAAATTAAACAAGGAGTGACTATTGTGCAGGTTAAGTTTCAGGATGTAACAATGTCTTATGGAGATAAAAATGTACTGAATAATATAGATTTTGAGATACCAGAAGGTAAATTAGTTTCAATATTAGGGCCTAGTGGATGTGGAAAGTCAACGACGCTTATGCTGATTTCTGGTTTAACATTTCCTTCCGGCGGGAAAATTTTCTTTGGAGATGAAGAAGTCACGAAGTCAGATGCTGTAAAACGTAAAGTAGGAATGGTTTTTCAAAATTATGCTTTATACCCGCACTTATCTGTACTAGAAAACATCATGTTTCCATTGAAGATGGAAAAGAGACCGAAGAAAGAGCGGGAGCGTCGCGCCCTTGAATTAGCAAGACTCGTTCAAATCGAGGAACACATACATAAAAAACCGAAGCAATTATCTGGTGGTCAACAACAGCGTGTGGCGATTGCTCGTGCCTTAGCTAAAGAGCCGTCAATCCTTCTGATGGATGAACCTTTATCAAACTTGGATGCTAGGCTGCGTATTGAAATGCGTGAAGAAATTAGACGTATCCAACAAGAAACAGGTGTAACCACTGTATTTGTAACCCACGATCAGGAAGAAGCCTTAAGTATTTCTGATGAAGTTATGGTGTTAAATGATGGAGCCATTCAGCAATACAGTGACCCTATTACCCTATATAAGAAGCCAGACAATTTGTTTGTAGCGAAATTCTTAGGCACACCGGTCATCAATGAAATTAAGGTCACGAGAGACTCACTTATTCAAAATAGATTACCTATTCCAGAAGCACTTAAAGAAGATATCACAACAATAGGGTTACGAGCAGAGGATATAATAGTCACTTCCGTTCCCGAAGAAGCGTTGTTTACTGGCATTGTCAGTCATGTGGCCAGAGTTGGGAAGGATACAACTGTTCATGTGGTTAATGGGGACGCTGAATGTGTGGCGACCGATTTGGCGATGATTCCTCAAGAGGGAGAAGACATTTATTTGACGGCAGCGATGGAGGACATCCACTTCTTTAACAAACAAAACGACGTGATCAGAATGGAGGCCACTCATGCTTGAAAAGCCGACATTGAAAAGCAGTGTTAAAGCTTTTTTGTATATGGCGCCGATGCTGCTGATTATTTTAACATTCAACATTTATCCGATAGTCAGGTCTTTTGCAATGAGTTTTTATGCTGAATATAATTTTTTTCAAGATATTGTCGGTCGATATGGAATAGATAATTTCCAACAGATTTTTTCGGATTCAGAATTTTGGCTGGCGATTAGAAACACCTTTGTTTTCGTATTAGGCGTCGTTCCGGCATCTATTGTTATCTCATTGTTTATCGCTATTTTATTGAACAAAATTAAATTCATGTCAGGCTTTTTCCGTTCGATTTACTTTCTTCCGTTTGTAACGAGTACAGTTGCTATTTCCATTGTTTGGAACTGGATTTATCACAGTCGATACGGTTTAATGAACTACGCCTTAGGTCAAATTGGATTTGATCCGATTGCCTTTATTACCGATCCTGACTATGCGATGCTGGCACTTGTCATCATGGCAATCTGGAGAGGCTTAGGCTTTAATATTATTTTGTTTTTAGTTGGCTTAAATAATATCGATGACAGTTATTACTCAGCCGCAAAAATAGATGGTGCCAAAGAGTGGAATAGATTTACTCATATCACGTTGCCACTCTTGGGACCAACGATGTTCCTCGTCTCAGTTATGGGCGTAATTAACAGCTTCAAAGTCTTTGACGAAGTGTACGCATTGTTCCAGAGTCGGCCGGGACCAGCCCGTGAAGCATTAACCGTTGTGTACTATATCTTCCAGAAGTTTTATGAAGAACACCAGTATGGTGTCGCTGCAGCTGCCGGTATTGTCTTGTTCTTGATTATCTTAGTGTTTACTTTAATTCAAATGGCGTTCAATAAAAAATTCGTTCACCACTAGGAAAGGAGAGAGTAAAAAATGGAAGAAATTCGCGAAAGGGATATTCCCTTCATTCTTAAAAAATCTGAAAAAGATAAGCCGCAAAAAGAAATCACGTCAACTGGAGAGAAAGTGTTGCGCGGGATAGCTTATGTGCTTTTGACTATTGGAGCGGTAACTATGCTCATCCCCTTTATTTGGATGGTGATGACGTCACTCAAATCTCCTGCAGAAGCTGTGGCGATGCCTCCTGTTTGGTGGCCAAGTGTCTTACGCTTTGAAAACTATGCTCGTGCATTTGAAGTGGCCCCTTTTGGCCGATATTTCCTGAACAGTGTACTCATCACCTCGCTATCGACTTTAGGAGAGCTGATTACTACTATACTGGCTGCTTTCGCTTTTGCTAGGCTAAATTTTTATGGCAAAAATATCTTATTTACTATTTTAATTGCGACTATGATGGTGCCGAGTGAATTATTAATTATTCCAAACTACTTAACTATATCTAATTTTGGACTGATTAATACATATTCAGCCATGATTGTGCCTTATTTAGCGAGTGTATTCTCAGTCTTTATGTTAAAACAGAACTTTGAATCTGTTCCCAATGAATTATATTATGCGGCAAAAGTGGATGGCAGTAGTGACTGGAACTTTTTGTGGAGAATTATGGTTCCTCTTTCCAAATCAGCAATCGTTGCGGTGACGATTTTGAAAATTATCGGGAGCTGGAATGCTTTTATGTGGCCGTTAATCGTAACGAATGATCGGTTGCTTCGTCCATTACCAGTCGGACTACAAGCTTTTACAACTGAAGCAGGCACGCAATTTGAATTGCTCATGGCGGCTTCAACCATTGTGGTTGCGCCTATGATTATTATTTACCTATTCCTCCAGCGCTACATCATTATGGGCGTATCCAAAGCAGGTATTAAAGGATAAGAGAGTGTTTAGGCAAGCATTAAGTCAGGTGTTAAACTTTATAGATAAAAAGGAGAAGATTGACTAATGGACATGCAAAGCAAATGGGTAAGATTTGGTACAGGACTGTTAACTGCAAGTGCGTTATTTTTAGCAGCTTGTGGAAACGGTGAGGAAACTGAAGACGAAACGGCTGATCAGACACCAGAACAAGCTACTGAACAAGATGATACGTCAAGCGAAGAAACCACAGACGATGAAACAGCCAGTGGTGAAACGGTTGAAATCACGTTTTGGCATGCGATGAATGGCCCACACCAGGAAGCAATCACTGCTTTAACTGAAGCTTTTAACGAATCACAAGATCAATATGTTGTAAATGAACAAGGGCAAGGTGGCTACCCAGAATTACGTCAGTCCATTATGGGAGCGGCTGTATCGGGTGATTTGCCAACGATGTCTCAGCTAACGGCCACAGATGTTCCAGAATTAGCTTCAAACGATTTGCTAGCTCCTTTATCTGAGGAATTCTTAGTAGCAAATGGCTTTGATGAAGATGCGCTGAACGATATTTATGAAGGCTTCTTATCCAGTTCTACTTATGAAGGCGAGATGTACGCCATGCCTTTCTCAAAATCAACCCGAGTGATGTATTATAATCAAGGCGTATTGGATGAGTTTGGTGTAGAATTACCAACTACTTGGGATGAAGTCGAATCGTTAGGCGAATTAATGGTAGAAGCTGGAGATGACCGTGTCGCAATGGGTCTTGAAAACGGCTTTGAAATGGAATTCGAAACAATGGCTCGACAAAATGGTGCCGACTTTATTAACGCCGACACGTTGGAAGCCAGTATTAATGCACCAGAAAGTGTTGAAGCTTTAGAGTTTCTAACGAATCTATTTGAATCAGGTTATGCTCGTACAGCAGGCGAAGACGGTTTCTTCTCAGGACCATTCGGTAGAGGCGAGTCTGCTTTATATATCGGATCTTCTGCAGGGGTTGCCCACGTTGAACCTGTCGCTGAAGAAAACGGCTTGGACTGGGGAACAGCTCCAATCCCAACATTTAATGATACTGAATTAACTCTATTTGCTGGAAATGATTTAGGATTATTCTCGTCTGCCTCAGAAGAAGAACAAAGAGGCTTTGTTGAATACATTAATTTCTTATTGCAACCTGAAAATACAGCTGAATGGGCTATGCTTTCTGGTTATGTTCCGATTCGTGAGTCAGCTCTTGAAGATCCTGATTACGTTGCCTTCTTAGAAGAAAACCCTCAACAAGAAGCTGCTACGACTATGTTGAGTTACGGCATGTCTTCACCCACTTTTGTAGGTTACGGAGAATTTAGAAATGCTTTAATCGATGCAATGGATGACGTCGCTGTTTCAGGAATGGCACCACAAGAGGTTCTTGATAATTTACAAGCAGAGGCTGAATCGATTATTGAATCAAATAACTAAACAGGATTGTAGAAAGGATTAGTATATGACGACTTACCGCATTTGGAGTGGCATCACAACCATTGGCGGGAATATTGTCGAAGTACGTACAGAAAAAGCCAGAGTCTATTGTGACTTTGGCTTATCTGTTGCTTCCGACCTTCCCGAAGACGAACAAACGCAATCGGAATTGGAAAACTTAATTCTGATCCAGGCGTTTCCTGCTATTCCTGAATTGCTAGAAACGGATGATTTTGAAAAATTAGACTTACCGGGTTTTCATTTGAACACATTAAAAACAGCTGTTTTCATTTCCCATCTTCATTTGGATCACATGGGGGCTTTGAAGTTTTTGCCAAAAGAAGTGGACGTGTATTTATCGGAAGACTCTTTAAAACTCTATCATTTACTCTTAGAAGTGGGAGAAGAAGAGCCGGTGAAATGCCAGCTACATGCGTATAAACCGAATGAAAAAGTTGTCGTTGGTGACATTACAGTCGAAGCTCAAGAAAGTGATCACGATGAAAAAGGTGCTCACGCATTATTTATCCAAACTGAAGACTTGAAGCTAATCCATTCAGGGGACTTCCGCTTCAATGGGTATAAGCCTGAAAAGGTAAAGGCTTGGGCTGAAAAAGCACGAATGTGGGAGACTGATGTTCTTTTGATTGAAGGAACGAGTTACAGTTTCGACGATGTAGAGTCTGAACAAATGGAATTGTTGGATAATGAATTTGTAGAAGAAGTCGAAGCACCGTTGACAGAAGAGATGTTGCTGGACGAATTAACTTATTTGTTTAGAGCAAACGAAACAGAACTGCTTATCTATAATCCCTATATCAGAAACGTCGAAAGAATAGTCCAGGTTGACAAAGTTGCCAAAGATAGTGGACGGACGATGGTATGGGAAGAGGCCTATGCCTATGTATTAGCAGCCTTTTATCCAGAAAAACAGTTTACTGTTTTAGAAGAAACCTTCAACGGAAAACTCTCTGATTCTGCTTTGAAGGAGCTGGTGTCTCTTGACCAGTTAAAAGAAGAGCCTGGCAAATACGTTTTGCAAAGTAGCTATAAAAATATAGCATTCTTGGAAGACTTTGGAATTGGTATTTATATTCACAGCAATGGCGAACCATTGGGAGATTACGATTTAAGGTATGGTTTACTGTTGGACAGCTTAGACGAATATGGGTTTGATTTTTTGTCACTAGGCCCAAGCGGACATGCCGGCCGAGATGACATCATCGAAGTCGCAAAAACAGTTTCAGCAAAGAATACCTTGCCATGGCACTCATTTAAACCAGAAGCCCTGCATAAAGCGTTGACTGAAAACGGCGTTCAATCCTTCTTACCGGAGCTGGGTAAAGAATACAGAGGTTAATCTTAGTTATTAGTCTAATGGACCAGGAAAAAGCGGCTACAAATGAATAACCCTACCAACAAAATAAGCTCTCACTAACTGACTTAATCAGTTGAGTGAGAGCTTTATTTATTACATTACAGATCCACCGGATAGCTTCACAGATTCTCCAACAATATTCTCAGCGGCGTCTGACAGTAAAAACGCAATCGTATTAGCGACTTCCTTGGCAGTCGTAATTCGACCAGAAGGTAACTTGTCGCTTTCAATTTTATACTGTTCTTCAAAGGTGCTGTTCTCGCGTTCAGCTTTCCTTCCAATCGAATCTAGTCCCATCTTCGTTTCAACATAACCTGGGCAGACGGCATTCACTCGGATATTGTGCTGAATAGCTTCTAAGGCAAATGATTGTGTAAAGCCATTTAGCGCAAACTTCGATCCGACGTAGGCAGTGCCAGCGAAGGTTCCTCTTATCCCAGAAAGAGAAGAGACATTGACAATAGCGCCATCTTTATTGTCCTTCATCGATTCATATAGGCGTTGCGTCAACAGGATGGGAACAGTGAAGTTCAGATGCATAATGCGTTCTAGTTCATCTTGAGTCAAGTCCTCTATCACACCGCCACCGGTTATACCCGCTGAGTTGACGAGTAAAGAGACGGGACCCATTTTTTCTTCAGAGGCTTGAATGAGTTGTTCCCTTTCATCAGCATTCGCTAAGTCAGCCAGGTAATAAAATACCTTCGCATGTGGCGTTTCATTTTCAATGTCAGCTTTCAATTCTTTTAACACATTTTCTTTCCGCCCGGTTATCGTGACCGCTGCACCCATAGAAGCGACAACCTTAGCTGTTTCATAGCCGATACCACCAGTCGCACCCGTGATTAAAGCGCGTTTCCCTTTTAACGTCGTTGATGAAAAAATAGACATGCTAATCCTCCTTGATAATCGTTGATTAGGTAAATTGTTCCATAAACATTACTTATAATCCACTGATTCACACTGATATAAGGACAAATCTGGCCTAGCCAGATTTTACATCACGAAGAGCTTGACTGAGTTGCATAGAAGGTGCTTCTCTACGGAACTCGCTACAATAATATGCTTCGAGTTGCTTAGAGACTGGCTCTCTACGGATTTTAAATAAAAATGAGTAGCAGAGCTGCTTAGACGAAGGCTCTCTAAGCAACTCGCCCAAAACATTCACCAGGAATAGGAGGAGAATCATGTAGTTTGTTTCGTTTCTCTTACACTATGACTATCCGCTTTATCAATGGGATTAATCGTGCTACACTAATCACTAGTTTAGATGACAGGAGAGACAGAAGCATGAAAAATAATCGAGTTAAAAAGAATACAAATAGAAATAAACCAGGTAAAAAGTTAGCTATCGGGTTGGTCATTTTGCTACTCATCGCTGGGTGGTTGTACTGGGGAAATAATTCCATTGAAACGACTCATCACACCTACCAGCACGAAGCGATTCCTGATTCCTTTGATGGGTATACCATTGTTCAAGTGTCTGATTTGCACAATAAAGAGTATAACGGGAGGCTGACAAGTGAAGTACAGGAGCAAGATCCGGATTTGATTGTGGTGACGGGAGATCAAGTTGACCGTAACCGAACGAATATAGAAGTAGCTGTCAAAGCGCTTGAAGAGTTAGTAGACATTGCGCCTGTTTATTTTGTGTCTGGGAATCATGAAATTGCTTCTCAGCAATACGATACCTTAGCTGAGGAACTCGATAATATTGGAGTCATCAATCTCGATAATGAGACAGCTGTGATTACGGAAAACGGAGAAGAGTTGGGCATGATAGGGATTGAAGATCCATTATTGATGCTCTTAGATGACGTGGAAGAAGCGGGATCAGCTGAATTGTATCTAGAAGGAGTCATTAATGAGTTGATTGAAGAAGTCAACACAGACTTTGTTCTGCTCCTCTCACACCGAGTGGAGTTATTCGATGTGTATAAAGAAACAGAGGTTGATTTGGCATTAACCGGTCATGCACATGGGGGACAGATTCGCTTGCCATTTACAGATGGGTTGTATGCTCCGTCTCAAGGCTTTTTCCCTGAGGTAACCAGTGGCGTGACAGAAGAAAACGGCACGACGATGATTGCAAGTCGCGGCTTAGGAAACAGTATTTTTCCCTTTCGTATAAATAATCGTCCGGAATTAGTCGTTATTACATTACGGTCGGGGGGTGAGTAAGGATAGCTTTACAGACTAAATCAACCCTTCAACCGCCTTCCGTAACAAATGTAACAATGTGTAGTGAGAACGTAAACTTGAAAGAATTATCAATGTCGACAATGTATCGATTTTATCACCTGCTAAAGAAGTCAGTGACCCCATTTCTCCACGACTAACTATCAATTTAGTTATCGGTTTGTTATTTGGACTCATATCCGGTATTCTCTTGGCGTTATTAATTTATGTCTTTGATAAGAAAGTTAACGAAGAAGAAGACGTAACAGAATTGATGCAGTGGAATAATATTGGCTCAACCATTATGGTCACCTCTTCTGTACAAGGAGAAGGCAAGTCTGTCATTGCTTCTAATTTGGCCTTAGTCTTTGCTTCTCAAGGGAAACGGGTGCTCTTGGTGGATGCGGATTTAAGAAGACCCACGCTACACAAGAAGTTTAATTTACCAAATAATAACGGACTCAGTTCTTTCCTAATAGGAACTATACCGGCTCTATCAGTTATCTTAGATAAGCCATACAATAAGAATTTATATATATTGACAAGTGGCGTCATCCCGCCTAACCCAGCAGAACTACTAGCTTCTCAAAGAATGGAAGACTTGATGGTGAAATTGAAAGCCCAATTCGACTTGATTATTATTGATTCACCGCCCGTCACAGCCGTCTCTGATGCACAAATACTAGCGAGTCGAGTGGACGGCACCTTGTTTGTTGTTAGAAAAGGAGTTGCCAAAAAACACAATCTTCTGAGATCAAAGGAACTCATGGAAAATGTTCAAGCGAGAGTCATAGGCACTGTCTTTAACGGTAAAAAATCCGAAAAAGAAAGTGACTATACCTTATACAGAGAGAAGCAGCACACGTATTCGTAGAAACACAGGTGAGTGGTTTTTGGATGAGTTGCGTAGAGAGGCGCTCTCTACGCAGTTCAGTTAAATAGTTAGAGTCGAGTTGCTTAGAGACTGAATGTCTAAGCAACTCGACTCTTTTTTGTGTGCTGAGTTAGGTAGAGAGGGCGTCGCTAAGCAGTTCGAATAATTTTTTTCAAATAGTCAAAAGAAAATAGTTCTTTTCGCACTTAAAAAGACAATATATATAGTATAGGGATTTTTAAAGGAGGATATTAAAATGAATGCAAACACGAGAGAACGATCAACAGTGAGTAACATTATGAGGAGCTTGCATAATCGGTCAAGGTTAACGTTAGCCGATAGATATTATCACGAGGCATTGGAGAAAGGGTATAGAGGCGAGCTGCAATTCGATGCATTAGTGGAATCCTTGACGTGCGACCATATTTATTTAAAAGATTTACGACTGAAGTATTACCGTAAGACCTTTCAAATTGATTCGCTCTTACTCGTCGGAAATAAGGCTTACATATATGAGGTTAAAAATTATGAAGGGGAATATGAAATCAAGGGTGATCGACTGTTGCTGAGTTCGACAAAGGTGGAAGTTCCAGATCCGATGGTTCAGTTGCAACGAAGCATGTCCCTATTTCGTCAATTATTACACCATTTCCAATTGCCTATAGACGTCGAGGGGTACGTCATCTTTATAAATGAAAAAATGGCATTGCATAACATGCCCAAATCACAATACTTGCTAAAAAGTATGACCGTGAAGCAATTAGGGGCTATCAATAAGACGACTGAAAAAGTAAGTCAAAAGAATAAACGGTTGGCTAAACATTTACTTGCTAGTTTACAGGAAGAAAAACCTTATGACGATTTACCTGACTATTCATTTGAAACCATGAAAAAAGGCATGTTATGTAAGCATTGTTTTGGCCACCTTGAAAGGTTGTCAATGAGACGGTCTTTTTGTCAAAGGTGTCGCCAAACGGAAGACTTATCTGAAAGTATTTATAGAAGCATAGTGGAATTTAGAGACTTATTTCCAGAGAAGAAACTAACCACTAAGATCATTCATGAGTGGTGTGGGTCTATCCCATCAACTTATATGGTCACCCAAGTCCTGAAAAAGCACTACAATAGGCATAAACGTCATCGATGGACCTACTTTGAGTAATTTTAGGCAGAGTATTCTGGCTGAAGCCAGAATATCCCCTTATTCAGATCCTTGAAAGAGGGGTTGATTTGATGAGTTGCTTAGAGAAGGCCTCTGTGAGCAACTCAGCGACGATTCAGGTAACGAGTTGCTTAGAGAAAGCGCCTCTAAGCAAGTCAGCTCGACTAATTGACTTGAGTTGCCTAGATAGACCTCTTCTACGCAACTCGTTATATGTCTACAAGTCATGAACGTCCTTTATCAAAAAAGCCATATAAAGGAGAAGGTAATCCGTCACTTGAAGAGGATCATAGCCAGTGTACTTTTTTAGTTTGTTTAAATTATATTGGATGGAGTTTTTATGAATGAATAACTTATCAGCAGCCTTCGATATACTTTTGTTCATATTCCCATAAGTCAGGCAAATGTCTTTAAGAACACCGTACTCATTTTGAGGAATACCGCTTAAAATTTTCTCGACAAAAACGGAAGCATGACTCTTTTTCATTCCGGAAGCTAAAATGCTATAGTCCATGTTCTCAAATGTGTCGACAGGCACTTTAGAAAAGCGAGTATTCCAGTCCAGCGTTTCCAAAGCGAAAACAAAGGCATGTCTTGCTTCTGCTTCCGATTGACTGAGTGGACCCGTCGCAAAGTAAAAGGATTCTCCGAAAGCCTCTTTGATTTTCTCGGCTAACACATGTAGATAGTGACTAACGACATTTACAGATGAATGCTGCATAAAGACATAAAGCTTGTCGTCCACTATCATATAAAAGACATCAGAGGAAGGAAAGGAAAAATAATCCAGAATAGTGTATAACTCGTCTGAGTTTAACTCAATGCCATCTTTGAACTGTCCAACTGCACACAGGTGATTAGCGTCATAGTTATAATTGAAGCTAGTTAATTGCGCGTAATCACTATGATTTCCACCAAAAGGCAAGATGTGTTCCAAAATATATCTCGATCGGTTTCTTCGTTTCATACTAATATCTTTGGTAACATTTTCTTTAATCAGTATTTCAGTCATTTTCTTAATAATTTGACCATACTTTCCAACTGATTCAATGGTTCCAGTAATACCAATGACTCCCACAACGTCGTCTTCCAGTTGAATCGGCATATTTATGCCCTTTTTACTTCCTATGAATTGATCGTCGTATTCGATGATAAATGGCTTTTTATTCTTAATGACTTTTTCAGCACCGCCATGGAAATCACCAATACGTGTCTTATCCGTGCTGGCAATGATCACCGCTTGCTTATTCATAAAGTTAATCTCTTGAAAAATAATATCTTTCATTTGAACAACTATTTCTTGTGCAGTCGTCGCTGTTATATCCATATGCATACTCCTTCATGACCCTTAGTCTTCAAAACTTATTATAGTTGGTCTGTAGACCAAAAACAATAGAGTCATAATTGGTTTCCACGTCATGGAAAACGCATTCAATAACTAGTAATATAATAGATGCAAACACCAATAATTAGAGGAGGAAAAACATGGAGATTCAAGTGTCCGCTTTAGGAGCAGTTATAGGTTTACTTATATCAATCGGTCTTATTTTTATCAAAACGCCGCCATTTTACGGTTTATTAGTCGGTGCATTAGCAGGAGGACTAATCGGTGGAGCCAACTTGGCAGAAACGATTCAGTTAATGATCGGCGGAGCGCAAGGCATGATGACAGCTATTTTAAGAATATTAGCTGCCGGAATATTAGCGGGGGTCCTGATTGAGTCAGGTGCTGCCGAATCCATAGCCAGAACAATTATTAGTAAAATAGGAGAGACGCGAGCTTTATTTGCTTTAGCATTGGCTACCTTATTATTAACAGCTGTTGGTGTATTTATTGATATCGCTGTTATTACTGTAGCACCGATCGCTTTAATTATTGCTAAAAACGCAAAAATCAGCAAGACGGCAATTCTTTTAGCTATGATCGGTGGAGGTAAGGCAGGAAACATCATGTCACCTAACCCGAATGCTATTGCTGTGTCAGATGCATTCTCAGTCCCTTTGACATCTGTCATGTTAGCAGGAGTCATACCGGGTATTGTAGCCCTCTTTGTTACTTATTTTCTAGCCAAACGACTATCTTCAAAAGGGGTATTCATTGAAACAGATGATTTATCAGTCAGTGAAGATGTTGAAAAAGACTTACCAAGTTTCTTGACTTCAATAGCAGGACCGTTAGTTGCAGTGATCTTACTGTCATTGAGACCATTATTTGATATCGTCATTGATCCGATGGTTGCTTTACCAGTTGGTGGGATTTTAGGATCCATTATTATGGGCAAAGGGAAAGACATTATTAATCAAGTGAATTTCGGTTTAAGTAAAATGTCTAATGTTGCTGTGTTATTAATTGGTACCGGTTTAATTGCAGGTATTATTACAAATTCAACATTGGGTGACGTACTCATTGATGCTATTTCTGCATCTGGTTTGCCCGTTTATTTACTCGCTCCTATTTCAGGTATCGTGATGTCAGCTGCTACAGCTTCAACAACATCAGGATCCATTGTAGCTAGTTCAGTATTCAGCTCAGCTTTAATCGAATCGGGAACTGCAGCTTTAGGCGGAGCAGCTATGATTCACGCGGGAGCGACTGTACTCGATCACTTACCACACGGTTCGTTTTACCACGCAACAGGTGGAAGTGTGTTGATGGACTTTAAAGACAGACTGAAAATCATTCCTTATGAATCTTTAGTTGGTTTAGTCATTACGATTGTATCGGTTATTATTTTCGGCTTGTTCAATATAGGGTAAACACTTATTAATTGTTTCATGAAAGGATGTTAGTATGAATATTGTGATTGCTCCAGATTCATTTAAAGAAAGCATGACAGCGCTAGAAGCAGCGAACGCTATTGAAGAAGGGTTTAAAGCTATTTTGCCAGAAGCCACCTACGTCAAAGTACCTATGGCGGATGGGGGAGAAGGTACCGTTCAGTCGATTATTGATGCGACGGGAGGAGAAATGAAAAAAATGACGGTTACTGGGCCACTAAATACACCAGTCGAAGCCTTTTACGGTTTGTCAGGAGACAAAAAAATAGCCGTTATTGAAATGGCAGCATCTTCTGGTCTGGATAAAGTGAACCCGACCGATCGAAATCCGCTTAAAACAACAACCCTTGGATTTGGAGAATTAATTAAAGGCGCCCTAGATGAAGGGGTAAACGAAATTCTTTTAGGCATTGGAGGCAGTGCAACCAATGATGCAGGTGCTGGAATGATTATCAGTCTTGGCGGCAAATTATTGGATAAAAATGGTGAGTCAATCGAACCAACCGGTGAAGGTTTAGCAGAGTTAGAAACCATTGATGTCAGCGGCATGCATCCACGGATTAAAGAGGTTTCTTTCCGAGTGGCTTGTGATGTGGATAATCCATTAACAGGAGAAAACGGTGCATCATACATTTATGGCCCTCAAAAAGGCGGAACAGAAGAACAATTGGAACACCTTGATCAAAACTTGGCTCATTTTGCAAAAAAAGTGACGGAGTATTTAGAAAAAGATATTGAAAACGTACCTGGTGCAGGAGCAGCAGGTGGACTCGGTGGAGGCTTAATGGCCTTCTTGGATGCTCAACTTCAAAGAGGGGGAGACCTACTTGTTGAGATGCTCGACTTGGAAAACAAAATTAAAGAAGCCGATCTCGTCATTACTGGAGAAGGCGGCATCAATCACCAAACGATATTTGGGAAAACGCCCATCGCCGTCTCGAGAGTATCGAAGAAATATTCGGTACCCACTATAGCTCTGGCCGGTTGTCTAAATCAGGGATACGAAAACATCTATAATGAAGGGATTGCCGCTGCGTTTAGTATCATACCAGAATTCACACCCTTAGAAACAGCTTTGGAAAACGGCTATGAAAATTTAAGAGCAGTGGCGAAAAACGTTGCTTCGGTATATAAGTTATCGCATAACTAACTGTATATAACTCCCCTTTAACTGATTAAAGGGGAGTTTTTATGATAGAATGAGTCGAGAAATATGGAGTAGAATATAACGCAATGGAGAGTGAGTATGAATAAAAGTAAATGTGTTAGATTGTTGATGTTGATTTTTGCACTGACTTTAACAGGGTGTACGGCATTAGATGTTTTGCTTGAAGAAAATGTAAGCAACCAGGATAGTTACACTGAAGAACCTATATATAATGAAGAAAGTCAACAAGATGTCAAAGAAATAGAAGAAGATGAATTCTACTTTACACCTGAGGACGTCGCTCTTTATTTGTATACTTTTGATGAGCTGCCTTTGAATTACTTAACGAAAGAGGAAGCTAGAGAACTAGGTTGGGTAGCGAGCGAAGGGAATTTATGGGATGTCGCTGATGGCATGGTTATTGGAGGAGACTATTTTGGTAATAGAGAAGGTCTACTGCCAGAAGAACAAGGCAGAGATTACTATGAAGCTGACGTCAACTACTTTGGTGGATTCAGAGGTGCTGAGCGATTAGTCTATTCCGATGATGGCTTGATTTATTATACGGATGATCATTATGACAGCTTTACTTTGTTGTATGGGGAGGAGTAGAGAATGAGACTCATTAGATTAGATGGTAGTCAGATGACTGATAAAAAAGCCGCTCACACGTATTTACAGAAGCAATTGAATCTTAAGGGCTATGTCGGGCATAATTTGGATGCCTTGTTTGATGTACTGACAACGGTTAACGAACCAATGGAAATCATGATCATTCATAAAAAAGACATGACCAAGCAGTTGGGTGGGTATGCTGATAAAGTAATCAGAACATTTAAAGAGGCTACTACTCAAAACAGTTTGATTGTTTTCAAAATAATTTAAAAAGATCAATCATTCATTGGAGTGAATGATTGATCTTTTTTACTAACTCGCGTTGTTTAATCGGCTGAGTTGATAAACAAATGGATTTCTTTACTAACTCGCATTAATTAATCGACGGAGTTGGTAAACAAATGGTTTTCTATATCTACTTACCGACAATTATATATTGAGTTGGCAATAAAATAGCCTTAAGATTCTGATTTATCTGTCTCTTATTGGAGTATTTTTTTACTGAGTTCCATACGCATGGTTTTATTCGGATTTACCACTTGGCAAGTGTGTAAATCGCCAGCTAGCGACAATAACATGCCCGCTTGATTCATCGTTAAGGATGATGATTGAGTAATTAACTCCACCATGTTGTCTATAGCGACTTGGCTCGCATCTTCCATAGTTTCTCGTGAACCGAGCGTGACCCACAAGTCGTCGGTTTCAATTAAAGGTGTTGGAAAATTAAACTGTTTCACGACGTCTACGGTAACCTCGATTTCTCCAGCGACTTCCAAACCACTCCCCATGATTTCACCGTCGCCCATGGCAGCGTGCATATCGCCCATCGCCAAAAGAGCACCTTCTACATTGACCGGTAAATATAAAGTAGCGCCTTCTGTGACGCGAAGACAGTCCATATTTCCCCCGTGATCATGTGGTGTCCCGGTATTCACCCCTTCTCCAGGAGCTGCCGTCCCAATGACTCCGATCATTTTTTTCAAAGGTAGGGTGAGCCCTTTATAGGTTACCGAATCGTCGTGAATATCACATATAACCGTTTCTTCTTTTTCGATTCTATCAGATAACATGCCCAAACCAGGAGCAGTAACCACGACCCCCGTTTTTTCTAACGTTATCTTATTAATGGTGACCTTTAGTGTATCGCCAGGCTGAGCCCCTTTGACAAAAAGAGGACCGGTAGCCGGGTTGACTTTACTGAAGTCAATTGAACTAACCACGTCTTCACTTGATTTAACTGTATTGGAAAAACAATCCATTGTTTCAAAGACAACGGTTGACCCACTGTCAACGGTTAATACCGGCTCGTTCTTTCCGCTCATATTAAAAACAACTTTATCTTTTGCTAATCTCATCTTCTCTTTCTCCCCTCATGATTGATTAATTTCAATTATGGCCTTAAATAGTATGGATGTCAAAGGGTGGCTTTCGGGCCTTTTCAAGAGAATATAAAAGCTTCGATAAAATGATACCGTTAACATCGCTGTAAGATTTGAAAGATTTGAAATATTTGGCAATTTGGAATATAGTGAGAGTGTAACCACTTACAAGTGGTCTACATATTAAAAGGAGGAAGAAAAATGTCTGATAAGAAAAACTTTTTCTACAAAGGTTTACTGATGGTTTCTGCAGCAGGGTTACTGGCAGCTTGTGGTAATGAGGGCGATATACCGGGAACAGATGGGACAGCGGACAACGGTGGCGACACAAACGGTAACGGCGGCAGAGAAGAGGTCAACTTATCGATTATGCAGGGTAAAGTTGAATTTAACAGTCAATTTAATGATTTGGCTCAAATGTATATGGACGAGAATCCTAATGTTAATATCGAAATTACCTCAGTAGGTGGGGGAACGGATTACTTTACACAATTAACAACACGTTTTGGTGCAGGCGATGAACCAGCCATTTTTAGTGTGGCTGGACCGAATGAGATGGAACAAATGTCTGAATACATGGCGGACTTATCTGATACGGATGCGGCCGAAGCTGCACTTGAAGGGATGCTTGACTCCGTTACTCAAGACGATGGATCAGTATCTGCTTTACCATATAACTTAGAAGGTTACGGCTATATTTATAATAAAGAAGTTTTTGATGCTGCTGGCATCGACGCAGAGGCGATTTCAACCTACGAAGATTTGGAAGAAGCGGTTCAAACAATTGATAGCCAACTGGATGATTTAGGTATTCGAGCCGTCTTTGCTTTACCAGGAGCAGAAGGTTGGGTTATGGGTGACCATTTAGCTAACGTCTATTTAACGACTGAATTTAATGAAGATGTTATGGAAGCATACCAAGCAGAAACATTAACATTTGAAAACGGGGATGAATTCCAAAGAATGCTTGATTTACAGGCAGAGTACTCTATTACGCCTATTTTGAGTTTGGATTATTCTCAACAAGTTGAAGAATACTTCTCACTTGGACAAGTGGCGATGATTCAGCAGGGGAACTGGGTGTATCCAACCTTGGAACAAATGGATCCAGAATTTGCTGAAAATGGTGTGGGTATGATTCCTATTCCACTTGAAGGCCATGAAGGCAAACTACCTGTTGGTATCCCTAATTACTGGGCAGTCAATAGCAACAATGATGATGCAACCGTACAGGCTGCTAAAGACTTCTTAGACTGGATGTATCTTTCAGATGAAGGAAAAGAGTTCGTTATTAATGAATTCAACTTCATTCCTGCTTATGAAGGGTATGAAGATATGGAAATCGGTGACCCATTATCTCAAGTGGTCTATGACTACTCTCAAAGTGGAGACACACTAGGATGGGTATTTAACGGTTATCCAACAGGCTTTACAAATAATGAATTTGGACCTAATCTCCAAGCTTACTTGGGTGGAGAAATGACTTGGGATGAAATGATTGAAAATTCCATTCAAGCATGGGAATCACTTCAATAATAATGTCTAAGGAACAGGGCCCTATTCAGTTAGATGAAAAGGCCCTGTTTTATCTTTTAAATAGGTCTAATAGAAAGGAAAGAGGTTTATGAAGAACAAAGAATTGAGTTTCTGGTTGTTTATCACGCCAGTTCTCCTCAGTTTAGCCATTGTTGTTTTAATTCCGGGCGTCATGGGATTATTCTATTCTTTCACTGACTGGAACGGTTTAACTTTTAACAACTTTATCGGTTTAGAGCATTACAGACGCATCTTTCAGGACACGCAATTTGGGCGATCCTTACTCTTTACATTTGTTTTCGCTTTAGTCTGTATTGTGGCATTAAACGTTATCGGACTAGGACTCGCATTACTCGTGACCAGCAAATTAAAGTCTAGAAATATTTTGCGGACCATTTTCTTCATGCCTAACTTAATTGGTGGGTTGATTCTTGGGTTCATTTGGCAGTTTATTTTTATTCGAGTGTTCTCCAACTTAGGAACCTTAATTGGTGTGGAAGCATTGATGGGATGGCTGTCGACTCCTGCGACAGGCTTTTGGGGCTTAGTTATCTTAACGGTTTGGCAGCAAGCCGGTTACATTATGATTATTTACATCGCTTATTTACAAGGGATTCCAAAAGAATTATTGGAGTCGGCAGATATTGACGGGGCAACACCTGGTCAAAAATTCCGACACATTATTTTCCCTTTGTTAGCGCCGGGCTTTACGGTGTCTATGTTCTTGACCTTGTCTAGTTCGTTTAAAATTTACGATCAGAACTTGTCATTAACTGGTGGCGGACCCTATAATTCCACGCAAATGGTTGCGATGAATATTGTGGATACAGCCTTCTCAAGTAACCAGATGGCTTATGGTCAATCGAAAGCCGTTATATTCTTTATCATCGTCGCCACATTCTCGCTTTCACAAGTGTATTTTAATAAGAAAAGAGAGGTGGATTTATAATGAAACGTAACAAATCCACTATTGTTTTAGAAATATTTGCCATTTTACTCGCTTTATTTTGGCTATCTCCTTTTTACTTGATGTTGGTGAACAGTTTTAAAACGCCACGTGAGATTTTTGCCAGCGTGTTAACTCCTCCGACTCAATTGAACTGGGCCAACTACCAACAGGCTTTTGAAGATTTGAACTTCATACGGTCATTTTTTAACTCAATCATTATTACGTTGGCCAGTGTGTTAATTATTATTTTATTTTCATCCATGGCCGGTTATGCTTTAGCTAGAAATAAGAGTCGATTGAGTAACTTCTTACTCTTATTATTCGTGGCAGCCATGTTGATTCCCTTCCAGTCAGTTATGATTCCAGTGACCTCCTTATTCGGACAGGCCCAAATGCTGAACCGAATTGGCTTGATGATTATGTATTTAGGATTCGGCTGTAGTTTGGCTATCTTCCTTTATCATGGAGCGATGACGAGGGTATCGATTTCGATGGATGAAGCGGCGATTATGGATGGAGCCAACAAGTTCCAAATCTTTTGGAAAATTGTCTTCCCATTATTAAGTCCGATTTCAGTGACTGTAGCTATTTTAAACGTCATTTGGATTTGGAATGACTACTTGCTGCCGTCACTTGTGTTAAGCAGACGTAGCGAAACGATTCCTATTCGTATGTTTTATTTCTTCGGGCAATACACGCGTCAATGGCACTTGGCTTTGGCAGGCTTGACCATTGCCATTATTCCGGTTATCATTTTCTACTTTAGTGCCCAAAAGAGTATTGTAGAAGGGGTAACGGAAGGTGCGGTTAAATAAATGTAGTAAAGGAGAGTCACAAGGGTGAGTGAAAAACTGTATACCTATTTAATAGACGGATCTAAAATCATTCTTAACTTTCTACTATTTAATGCCTTGTGGCTCTTATTAACTAGTCCAGTGCTTGTAGTCGGATTGCAAATCATACTTTCTGAATCTTTTGATAGTTTATACGTACTGCTTCCGCTATTCATACTAGTGTTACCATTATTCTTCTTTCCAGCTACGCAAGCGCTGTTTAATACGATGAGAGAATTAATCGTACAGGACGAATGGATGCCAGTCTCCTTGTTTTTCAAGGAATATAAAAGTCGTTTTAAAGACAGTCTGCTGTCAGGTGTGCTAGCGACAGGATGGTTCGTTGGTCTAGGCTTATTGCTGTATGTCTGTTGGCAAATGAGTCTGATATTCAGCGTGGTCGTTTTAGTATTCATTTTATATTGTCTACTTGTTCTGATGTGTTATTTCTTTATAGCAGCTCACTACCGGATGAATTTGAAATGGATTTGGAAGCAGTCCTTTGTCTTTTGTGCAGCTCATCCAGTTCTCAGCTTCGTAATATTTATGACTAATGTGCTTTTACTCTATATCATTTGGGATATACAACCACTACTATTTACTTTATTTGCAGCTACTGTCAGCACCTATGTGACTGTTTATGTCTTAATCAAAAAAGTGAATCAACTGAAAAAGAAGAGAACAGCCTACAAACCAGTAAAGGATAAGGATGGGATCTGATGAAACAGAATGGGAATTGTATCCAAGGTGACCGTTACCGATTTATAGTGATAAAAGAGTCAATTTTAAGAATGGAATATTCAGAGACTGGTCACTTTGAAGATAGACCAACTCGAGTCATAAAAAATAGAGACCTTGGAGAAACGGCATTTGAGATAAAAGAAACGGCAGATACCGTAGAAATTATAACAGATACCTTTCATATGCTTTATACGAAGGAAGAACCTTTTTCACCAAAGACCCTTCATATAGATGTTAGATACAACTTTTCAAATTACACTAACCGATGGTACTTTGGGCAACACATTGATACGTTGAAAGGGTCGTTAAGAACATTGGATAGAGTGAATGGGGAGGCGCCGCTCGAAGAAAGTATCATCTCCCGATTTGGCTATGCCACTTTAAATGACTCGAAATCCTTTGTATTTGATGAAGAAGACAACATTATAGTGAAAGAAGACACCCATACAGATGTTTACTTTTTTGCTCACGGGCGTAACTATAGGGAAGCAATCAAAGATTTTTATCGACTATCTGGTTTCCCGCCGAAACTGCCTCGATTTGCTTTAGGAAATTGGTGGAGCCGTTATTGGGCTTATACTGAGGAAAGCTACTTGACTCTCATGGACCGATTCAAGCAGGAAAATCTTCCACTCGCAGTCAGTGTTATTGATATGGATTGGCACTTAACTAATATTCCGTCCACTTATGGTAGTGGGTGGACCGGTTATACATGGAACCGTGATCTCTTTCCTGACCCGAAAAGTTTCTTGAAACAGTTAGAGGAACGAGGACTAGCTATTACATTAAATGTCCACCCAGCTGATGGGATTCGTGGTTTTGAAGAGCAGTACGAAAGGGTAGCAGAACGGTTGAATCTGAATCAGAATATTGAAGAGCCTGCGCAATTTGATTTGATGAATACAGCGTTTCGTGAGGCGTACTTTGAAGAGGTCCATCACCCGCTTGAAGAGATGGGCGTTGACTTCTGGTGGATTGACTGGCAACAAGGTGAATTTAGTCGAAGTGACATTGATTCCTTGTGGTTACTCAATCACTATCATTTTAAAGATAATGAAAAACGACATACGGATGGTTTAATTTTATCAAGATATGCTGGACCAGGAAGTCACCGCTACCCCATAGGCTTTTCTGGGGACGCCATGACTACATGGGAATCCTTAGCATTTCAACCTTATTTGACAGCGACTTCATCTAATATAGGCTACACTTGGTGGAGCCATGATATAGGTGGGCATTATAAAGGCAGTAAAGATGAAGAATTGGTTTTACGCTGGTTTCAGTTTGGCGTATTTAGTCCAATCAATCGCTTGCACAGTACGAAAAACTCGTTTTCCAGTAAAGAACCTTGGCTTTATAGTGATTCAATAAGGAAAAATATGGGGGACTTCTTAAGATTGAGACATGCGCTAATCCCTTACTTGTATACGGCAAATATATTGACTCACGAAGAAGGCATCCCATTGGTACAGCCAATCTATTACGAGCATCCTTTTGAGGAGAAGGCTTACGAAATAAGGAACGAATATTACTTTGGTAATGAATTACTCGTTCTACCTATTACTAGAAAAAAAGACAATGAAACCTTATATGGGAGTGAATTGATTTACTTACCAGAAGGGAATTGGTTTGATGTGTTCACTAATTTCCGTTATAAAGGCGGATCGGTCCTTCAAATTTTCAGAGAAGAAACGGCTATGCCTGTTTTTGCAAAAGAAGGAAGTATTATTCCTTTAGATGCTCAACCAACTAAGACGAAGGCAACTGAATTACCAGAAGTTTTGGAGTGGCATCTTTATCCAGGAGCCTCTCATTCTTATGACTTGATAGAAGATAGAGGAGAAGATAGGGTAACGACAACGTTAACCATCGATAGAGATAATAAAAAAGTGTCGATAAAACTAGATGGGGATAAGAGTGTCTTACCTGAGAACCGAAGTCACATCATTCATTTTGATGCATCGACTCTAGTAAAATTGACGGATACTAACAATGTAACCATTGTAGATGAAGTATTTGACCCGTCTCTCAACCGAACCAGCATCACTCTTCAACCCAAACAGTCAGTTGAAACGATTAGCTTGGAGTTTGATAACTTTGATATCATCGAAAAACAAGATATCACTCAAGAAGTATTTAAGAGGTTGGATAAAGCGCAAGTCGAGTATGAATTAAAAGAAGATATATTTGCAACTTTTATCAGATCAAAATCTGAACTCAGTTTGATGGCTATGATTAATGAATTAAATGTCGAACAATTAAGTCGCTCACTGTTTGAACTGCTTTATATCAAGCATAGTTAAAGGTTTTCAGACACCTGTCAGGAACTCGATGATAGGTGTCTTTATTTTGTTCAAATTTAGAGTAAAAATAGTCGTTATTTTAAAAGTTTTAATGTCAAGTCAGTCGTCCTTTGGTATAATTGCCTTAGAATGTATAAATATTAAATTAAATCAACATAATAGTGACTTTATTAAATGAGGATAATAGTCTGATGGAGAGGACAACGTATGAAAGCAGATAAGAATATTAGTCGCAAATGGACACTGTTTCTGAGTTTTTTGCTTGTTATCGTTGTTCTGTCTGGATGCTCAGTGGAAACAGATGAGGAGTATTCTGAGACGATTCAAAGTGGATTAGAAGCAATAGTGAATGAAGACTATGCTGAAGCAAAAGAGTATTTTGAATTAGCTGTTGAACAGTGGCCGGATAGAGATGAAGCTCATTTACTTTTGGAGCAATCAAAAACATTTAACAAAGCATTTGTCTTACATAAAATCGGTGATTTTACCGAAGCCAGACAAGAAGCAGAGCTGGCAGCCAAGTTTAAAGGTGGAACAGAATTGTTAAAAGATAGGGCTTGGGAATTGATGGTCACTATAGAAACGACCTATCAAGAGGCCAGCTATTATCAAGAACTTTATAATGAAGCTAAACAACTCTTAGAACAGAATAATGTAGAAGAAGCACAAGAACGTGTGTCAGAATTACTAGCAAATAAACAGTTAAATCACCCTTTTTTCACTAGCTTGAAAGAAGCAACCGCCTCTTTACAGACATCTATCGAAAACTCTCTGGGCGTGTCTTCTATGACTGTATCAGTTATGGACGAGGAATTAAGTGGATCCGTTGAAGAGGACTCATCTATCTTAAATACCTCACCGGCAGATAGAATGATTATTCCTCCTTTAACGATGAGCATCAATGAATACCGCGAGCAAGCCTGGTTTGGGAAGGACGAGGATCCTGATTATTCATATGAGAAGGCCTTATCTATCCTATCTGAAGTGGTTGGGCCGGAAACAGAAGCCTTCGTTTATAGTGGAGATGGCCATGTGTATATCGATGAACATGCTCGGCGTTATTATGTCGTCTGGAGAGAAAGTAGCGCCAACACTTTCGAAACAACGAATGCATCGGACGAGAAACAGACTGCTTATTTAGTATTTGATGACTTCACTGTAGAAGAACAAGATTAAGAGAGTACCTAAAAAGGGTACTCTTTTTTGTTATTTAGTGTGCCTAACATGACTTAAAAGCTTAAATACCATGGCAGATGGTTAACTATGTTAAACTAAACGTAGTATTTAGGTTAATTAACGATGGAGGGTGAATAGGTATGAAGGAAGAATGGACGGAATTTGAAAAAAGGGAAGGGTTAAAATCTCAATTGTTAGAAGAAGAGGCTCGTAAAAGAGGGTACCCTGTTGAGCGATTGACTTTCGATAAACTAATCGTCATTATAAAAGGGAAACCGATGATGTTTAAAGATATGAATGGACCCTTTTCTTCTATAGCTATCAATGAGATTGTGGATGATAAACACTTAACGAGACAGTTACTTAAACAAACAGATGTCTCTGTTCCTGATTCAAAGTACATTAAGATTGATGACGTTGATTCGTTTATAACATTTGCCAACACCATAGTTTATCCGGTTGTATTGAAGCCAAATAACCTCTCCAGAGGACAAGGGGTCTATACTCATATTGATAGTGATGAAACATTAAAAGAAAAGTTAGCGTTACTAGAAGCGTTAATCGGAGACTCAAAAGCCAAACTACTAATAGAAAAGCAGTTTATCGGTTTTGACTTCCGTTTTTTCATCGTTGACGGTCAGGTTTTAGCTGTAACAAAACGAGCTAGAGCAAATGTTACAGGAGATGGTAAGAAAACGGTACTAGAATTAATTCATGAAAAAAATGAATTAAGAAAAAAAGATCGCGATCTTCAATTCTTCTTAATTCCCACCGATCCATCATCGCTAAAAAAATTATACAGAGAAGGCAATTCATTAGAATACGTTCCTGAAGCCGGTCAACAGCTTGACATTCGGGATGAGTCTAATATTGCTAGCGGGGGAGAAGGTATTGATTTTACTGATACGGCTCATGAAGAGTACAAACAATTAGCCATTAAAGCAGTAAATGCCATTCCGGGCATACATTATGCAGGGGTCGATGTCATCGCAAAAGATATTACTCAAAAACCAACTAAGGATAATTATGTTATCACCGAAGTGGAATTCAGCCCTGGACCGGTTAGTATGTTTCCTTGGAAAGGCCAACCACGAGATATGGCAGGACCCATTCTTGACTTTTACGAGAAACACTTAAACCGACTTGATTTTTAACTAGAGAAGCTATCCAAATGGGTAGCTTTTTTGCTTTTAATGAGGGACTTAGCACCCTCCTTCAAACTGACAGTATGATAAAATTAATTAACGTTTAATCAAAAGGTGGGAGGTAGTCAATATGTTTGAAGAAAAAGTAGTGAGTGTAGAGGAATTTGAAGCAAAAAAACAAGCTTGGGAAGAAATAGAAGGATTGAAGTCCCGTGTCATCGAAGCAGAGGCAGAAAAAAGAGGGTATCAAACAAGACGCCTCAGTTTTGATACAATGATTATAACGATTAATAACAAAGACTTGTTGTTTCGAGATATGAATGGTCCCTTATCCTCTTCTGCCATGAACCTGCTTATAGATGACAAACACTTATGCCGTGTGTTAGTTAAAGAAGCGGGCCTTTCTGTTCCAGAATCCAAAGATACTCGACTCACAGAAGTGGCGCAATTCTTAGCGTTTGCCGAAACAGTGGGTTATCCCATTGTATTAAAACCAAATGACTTGTCCCGTGGCATGGGCGTCTTTACAAACATATTCAATGAAAAAGATTTAAGGAATCGTTTAAGAAAACTGACTAACCTCATTGGCATAGATACCGAAAAAGTATTGGTGGAAAAACAATTTATAGGTGAAGACTATCGCTTTTTCGTGGTAGATGAACAAGTTGTTGCCTGCACCAAACGTGCACGGGCCAATGTCGTTGGGGATGGCAAGCAGACGATTCGTCAACTCATAGACGAGAAAAATAAAGGCCGTTTAAAGAATATGGCAATGAAAATTACCCAATCCCTACTGATGTTAAGAGTCTTAATCGATTGACTCCTCAAGGGCTTACGTTAGAAGATGTGCCAAAAAAAGGAGTGAAAGTGATCTTAAGAGAGGAATCAAATATTGCTAATGGTGGAGAAAGTATTGATTACACGGAGAGTTGTCACCCAGGATTCAAAGACATTGCTTTAAAAGCAATAAAAGCCATCCCGGGCTTGCGTTACGCCGGACTCGATATAATTGCTGAAGATATTACGCAGGCACCTACTAATGACAACTATGTTCCTACGGAAATAGAGTTTAGTCCAGGACCAGTAAGCATGTTTCCTTGGATAGGGGAGCCTATCGACATGGCGGGTCCTATTTTAGATTTTTACAAGCAAGAATTAAAATACTTATGAGCAGCCTTACAATCGTCTGAGTAAAGCCGTATAATAGATATATTGATAAATAGAGTTTGCTTCAGTAAATATTTAGCTAAAAAGACAGTTAGGAGAATGAGTGTTGCAAAATAGGAGTAAGATGCACTGGATTGTTATGCTGACCTTGTGCGGGGTGGCAATTAGTGCAGTAGGTTTACCCGTTATGACCAATGGTGTTTTTATTCAACCCATAGCAGATGATCTAGGCGTTTACCGTGGAACGGTATCTATGCACAATACATTGACTTTGTTGCTCAAGGCAATTATGTCTTTATATGTCCCTGCGCTAATTAGACGGTTTACCTTTAAAAAGCTGATGACGGTAGGGGTTATCCTTGCTGGTGTGTCCAACTATTTACTTGGATGGACCGATCAGATATGGGTATTTAATATACTAGGGATCCTCCGAGGTATCGGAGCAGGTATGTTAGCCTGGGTCCCTTTAACGATTGTCATTAATGAGTGGTTCAGAGAAAAGCATGGGTTAGTCACTAGTATTGTATTAAGTTTCAGTAGTATTGCTGGAGCTGTTTTCTCTCCACTATTTACATCACTTATCCAAACAATGGGCTGGGCACCCGTTTATAGATTAATGGGAATCTTAATGATTCTTTTCTCACTGCCCATTATTTTGATTCCTTTTTCATTAGATCCAAGAGAAAGTGGCTATTTGCCTTATGGCGCACCAGATGAATCATCGGGGACCACAGAGAAGCAGCGTCAGGTGATTTCAAGACAAGAGGCGAAAGACGTTTCAGGATGGCTTTTCTCCCTTTTATTTATCTTCACTTTATTCCAAACGATGCTGATCGGCGTCCCTCAACATTTCCCTGGGTTTGCGGCTACTCTATCTCAACCAGCTGAAGTGGGAGCAACCATGTTATCCATTGCTATGGTAAGCAGTATTATCTTTAAATTAGGCCTAGGTTATATTAGTGACAAAGTAGGACCAGTCAAAAGTTCAATCATTATTTTATCATTAATAGGCTTGTCTAGTATTATTTTAGTAGCGACGACAAACGTCCCTATTTTATACGTGGGATCGGGTCTCTTTGGAGCTATTTATGCTATTCCATCCGTTAGTGTCACCTTACTAACGAAAGAGTTCTTTGGTCGTTATCATTTTATTCGTTTGTATCCGATACTGGCCTTCTCAACGAGTTTAGGCGGTGCCGTGTCACTATCGGTTGTTGGTTTCATTTACGACTTTACAGGCTCATATGTCCCAGCCTTTATCAGTGCCCTTATCATCAATGTGGCAAATATTATCATTTTACTTTATATGAAAAAGAAACTAGGTAGTCGTTAAGTTAACAAGTGTTTAAAAAGAAATAAAGAAGGAGCTATTCCAATGAAGAACAATCATTATTTTACAGCCAATGATGGATCCTTGTTGCCAGCCATTGCTTTGGGAACGGTCGGAATGAAAGGTGCAGCAGGAGTGAATGGTGTGCTGTAAGCTGTTCACAATGGTTACCGTTTAATTGATACGTCAACCAATTATAATAATGAAGGGATGGTAGGAGAAGCGATTAGGCGATCGTCTCTTCCCCGTGAGGAATTTCTTGTTAGTACAAAATTACCTGGTGCTGCTCATCAATATGATAAAACCATTTTAATGATTCAAGAATCTCTTTACCGTATGGGTCTTGACTACTTTGACAAGTATCTTATTCACTAGCCACTTCCAAAACAGGATCAATACGTTGAGGCTTGGCAGGCACTAGTCGATGCACAAAAATTTGGACTGATTAAAACAATTGGTGTGTCCAACTTTTTAGAAGAGCATTTAACACGCATCATTGATGAAACGGGCGTAACGCCGGCGACGAATCAAATCGAACGCCATCCATACTTTAACAACAAAGAGTTAGTGAAAACCAACCAAGAACTGGGAATCATTACGGAAGCATGGAGTCCTTTCGGTCGAAAAATTAACGACGTGATTAGTCATGAGACGATTCAAGAGATAGCCAACACGCACGGAAAAACTCCTGCACAAGTTATTTTAAGGTGGAATATCGAAAATGATGTCTTGAGTGTGGTGAAATCCTCAACGCCTAAACATCAAATAGACAATCTAAATGTATTTGACTTCGAGTTAACACAGGAAGATAGAGAACGAATCGATGCACTAGACAAACCAGATGGTCGTATTCAAGACCAACACCCGAATGAGTATGAAGAATTTGATTGATATTTAATAGACGTGAGATGAAGAAGGGAAGAGGTCGTACTAAAAATGACTTCAAACCAATCTTCATCTTTTCTTTTTTGTAGGGTATACTAAATGTACATAAAAAAGTGTGAGAGATGAAAGGTGTGAAGGAATGGATTTTTATTTAACCCAAAAGTTACGAAAAAGATTTATTAAAACTGAAAAAGTGATGGGGCAGTCAATTGAGGATGCTCAGTTAATTGAAAAGACTGAAACAAAGACAGATCCATTTTATCACTGGCATGGAACGCTATCAGAAATAGGGCACGATGAACTATTTATCTTTACGCACAACACGACAGGGATGACTCTCACGTTTTTAAATCTGGTTGAAGATGAATTAATTGAATTTATTGACTTATTCGAAGAAGGGTTGACCCAGTTGCTGTCGCGATTTGGTTTCCCTGAACACGCCATCAATCAATACACTCAATCGATTGCTGGTCATAGACTGACTAAAGCAACAGATATGAAAAAAATCGGGAAAAAATCAATCGTTCACGCTACATTAGGTCGGTTTACTCATCTGATTGATGAACATGGACTAGCAAACATTCGTGAGTTAAGGAGATTTGTCAGAACTCGTGGGGCTGAACATAATTTGCCTAGCATGAAGATAATAAACTCTGTTTTGCGGTCGCATACTGGATTGATTAGATTGTATTTCGATGCTGTTTATCAAGAAAGGAAATATGGTCGAGGCGATTTTGACAAAGAAACAGGCGAATTAAAATGACAAAAAAAAGGAGGTAGATTGAATGATTACTAGAGAAGATGAGGCGAATTTCCCCGATTTTAAAACAGTGTTGGAAGCAAAACAATATTTTAGAAAACGCTATGGTAAAAGTTATCGTGAAGGTGACCGTGAGCGATTAGACGAAAATCATATTTGCTATTTTGACGAAGTTGATTATCAACCCGTTCAAATTTCTGTTTTTGATGATGGATCGGTTTTAGTTCATGTGGTTTATTGAGATAAAAAAGATATTCAACAAACGGGCCATTTAGTTGAAGATGGAGATCTCTTAACTTAAATTAAGATAGTCTTGAAACATATTAAGGATAACCGTAAATCTGGAGGTATAACATTGAAACCAATAAAGTTAAACGATTCTACAACAACATTTTTATCTACCTATAAGCTTTTTGAAGGAGATGAAATTCAGCAAGTCCAATTACAGCATCGATTAGACTTAGTAAAGGAATTCGGGATAAAGAAAGGTATGAGTATATTAGAAATTGGCTGTGGTCAAGGCGATACAACGGTAGCATTAGCGGACGCAGTGGGGGAAGATGGAAAGGTTGTCGGAATTGATATTGCCAGTCGAAATTATGGAGAACCTTTGACTTTGGGACAGGCAACAGACTTGATTAAAAAGTCTGTATTGGGAGAACGCATTACATTTAATTTTGAAACGGATTTTGACGCATTTGATTCAAACGAAGTATTTGATATAGCAGTGTTATCCCACAGTTCTTGGTATTTCAAAAGTTCCGAGGAGTTATTCCGTTATTTTAAGAAACTGCGAAAAGTGGCTAAACGTATATGCTTTGCGGAATGGGATCTTGACTTTATAGACATAACCCAGCGTGCCCATTTTTGTGCAGCTTCCATTTTGGCCTTGTACTCTAACTTCGTAAACAATGATGGAAATATTCAAACCTTGTTTCACAAAGTACAAATTCAAGAGTTGCTTGAAAAGGCAAATTTCCATATCGAAAAGCAAAGTACCGTCAATGCTATGTATTTGCAGGATGCAGAGTGGGAAAAAGGTTATGCGAATAGTATTCGTAAAGAGTTCAACGAATCTCCCCAAAGAATACAATCAATGGTCAACTGTTACTATGAACTGATGAATGGCTCAAATGACAATGTGCAATCATTAAATAGTTTCATCATATGTGCAAGATGATTTAATTAATAAAAGCCTGTAAACTCAGGATTGATGCGACATTAAGTTGACTTCTACCTATTACACAAAAGGGCGCGATTGCGGAAGATCGGAAGGAGCTGGGAATAAACTATTAGGAGTACCTAAATAATCATAAAAACACGAACAGTCATCCTTAAAGAGCGGTGGGACCGTTCTGAGCCAAGGTCTCAGAACTAGCTTTACTACTCTCTTAGTACGCATCATAGATGCTACAAAGAGATGTACGTAAAGTCGTCCTTTTACACCGCTAATGATGATTGTTCGTGTTTTTTTAGCCTACTTGATTTAATGAGACTTATTTCCCAGTCCCTTTTTTATTTTTTCTTCGGCCAAAAGTGAAACTTGCTGCAGAAGAAAAAACGTGGCAATTGTCAACGGTAAATGTCTGACTGGAGCGCCAGCGGAAGGAATTTAAGGAGTTGACAATTTCGCTATACCCGAACCCTCTTGGCTCGTCAAAAGGCAACACCTTTTGACCTGCCAACCGGCGAGGGAGCCCCCTCAAAAAGTGAGGGGGTTGGGGGAGCTTTTTGGAGGGGGTTAAGGGAGAACTTCTCCCTTGCGGTGTGGCAGCGCCACGGTCTTTTCTTTTCATGCGAAAGCATGCGGCGGTAGCCGAATAGCCCCCTGGCAAGGCACACCTTTACGCATGTAAAGTATAGCGTGTTATACTTTACATGGAAGTTGACCGAAAACAGGTACACCTTTGTACCCGAAAAATTGGGGCTGATATAGATGAGTTTTGCTATCTGCAGAATGCAAAAAATGAAATCACATGACTTAAAAGGAATCCAATTTCACAATCAAAGAGAACGTGAAAGTAAAACGAATTCCGATATTGATAAAGAGCGTTCACATGAAAATTATGATTTCGTAAACGATGAAAATATTGATTATAACGAGCGAGTAAAA
Source organism: Alkalibacterium sp. MB6 (assembly GCF_009935905.1). Taxonomy (GTDB): domain Bacteria; phylum Bacillota; class Bacilli; order Lactobacillales; family Carnobacteriaceae_A; genus Alkalibacterium. The sequence continues at coordinate 34,875 of NZ_PREX01000021.1, forward strand.
GAGATTATTGAATCGCAAAAAACAGGATCGAGGAAAACCCGAAAAGATGCAGTGCTGGTAAATGAGTTGCTCGTAACGTCGGACCGAGATTTTTTTGAGCGACTAGATCCAGTTGAGCAAAAACGATTTTTTGAAGAAAGTTTTAAATTATTTTCAGAGAGATATGGTGAGCAAAATATTGCTTATGCGACTGTTCATAATGACGAAAAAACGCCCCATTTACATATCGGAGTCGTGCCAATGCGTGACGGCAAACTTCAAGGGAAAAACGTTTTTAATCGTGCTGAATTACTTTGGATGCAGGATAAATTTCCAGAGCATATGCAGAAGCTTGGCTTTGATTTGGAACGTGGGGAAAAAGGTTCTGACCGTCAACATATCGAAACCACCAAATATAAAAAGCAGACATTGGAAAAAGAAATTGATTTTCTAGAAAAAAATATTGTGACCAAAAAAGATGAATTGACTGCATTCATCGGGAAAGTGGAATCTGATTTAACCGTTCCAGCGAAGCGGCAAACGAAAAATGTTGAAGTGTCAACTGGTAAAAAAAAATTTATTTGGCAAGGAAAAAACAAAAACGGTAAAAAAACCAACTGAAAATGTTATTATTTCGCGAACTGATTATAAAAATTTGTCGCTGCTGCACAGGATAATGAAAAGTTGAAAATCCATTTAAAACAGGTACTGAATACTGATATGGCTAAAGAAAATAGGGGTTTACGTGAAAACCATGAAGTGCTGAGAGGAAAATACAATGATCTTGTTCACCGATTCAATGGAATGGTGGAGGATCATAACGAGTTGGTTCAAGAAAATAAATCGTTAAAAGCTCGTGTGAGCGATTTGAAGCGAGAAATCGGTTTTGTATATAAAAGTGCTAAAGATTTTTTAGAAGAGCGTATAAGCGGTCTGAGCGCCTTCAGAAGCGCTTTTAAAGATTTAGTAGATAAAGTAAAGGAGAAAACTCCTGGAAGCGAATTTGAGCGGTTACACAAGCGTGAGCGACGTCTTGAACAGAATCGGGAAATGGAAAGATGAAAAATGCCTGTAAAGGTGTTTTTCATCTTTTTGTTTTGGGTTTTATTTTTGGGTTTTTGGGTCTTGGTTTTTGGGTGGGAGCGGAAAAAAGGGGGGACTACTACGACCCCCCCTTTAAGTGCCGAGTGCCAATTTCGGCGGAAAAGTCGCACGAAGCCAGGTGGGGCAAGGGTTTGTGGCGGCGAGTTTTCGGGTTTTGTATGGTTTTTGTTGCATTCAATGCGTAGTTTAGTTACACTCAAATTAAGCGATTGGGTAACTCCCAATAATCTATGAAAAACTATGTTTTTCAAAACTCTCGTTGCTCTTCTGATGATTCCTGTCGATCAAGGTAATATAATCCAATCAATGTCTGGATTAAATAGCTTTATAACAGACCCAGTAAAGCAACGAGAAGTATAAGAAGGCATGTTTAAAAAACTTCGTTTTTTGAAGTTTTTCGAGATATGTAAAATCAGTTATACAATATTAGTCCTGGTACTGTAGAACACTGTTCCCGAAAGATAATAAACGGATCCACTTGTCGGGCATTGTTTTCGCATCATCATGGACAAATGGGATCCTCACAGGAACTTCGCCATCTAATGACTGATGCGGACGCAGAAAGTTGAAACAGGCAGTAAAGCAGGCAACGTGAGCACGTGCACCGTTTTGCGATTTAAATCCATGGGTTCCACGGTAATTCCCTTTATAAGTCCGGTTCAAGCGTTCAATAATTTGTTTAAGTGGGCGATACTGTCTAGAGATCTCATCTTGGTTGGTTAAGCCTATGACCTGAGTGATATCGAAGTTCAAATCATGTTGGGCTAGGAAATGCTGCGCCAGTTTATAAATGGGGTTCCCATCAACGATGAGGTTCAAATCCTCAGGGATTTCACTGGCTATATAGTGGTCAAGCACATCATGAATGGCCCTGATTGCTAATTCAGTATTGCGTTTGTCAGACACTCTTTGGGATAAGATGATTTTATTCTTTGCATCGAAGAAGTAACAGATATAGTGCCATTTTTTCCCGACACGGATGTAGGTCTCGTCTCCACAAATCTGATCAGAAAGATCATAGGGGTAATGTTGCGTAAGGGTATAAAGTTGAGCCCCTGCTGCTGCCGCATAGTTTAATATCGTCTGTCTTCCAATCTTTACTCCATGTATGTCGTAGATTAACGCGGCTACCTTGGGTGCAGGCAGTCCGTAATTAACGTGGTAGGTCAGAATCTCACCTAATAATCGAGGTGAGGCATGAATGCGATTTAAGTCAACTGGCGATTCAATCAGTCCATAGGACTTGATGTCTTCGAGGTTAAGATGAAACTGGCGGTAGACATATCGTAACTTTAAGTAATACGGAGCGACGTTTTAAAGTTCCTTTTGCTCATCGCTCAACTGATTTAATGCCTGAAGATAATAAGGACAGGTGTTGTTTTTACACTTATAGATGTCGAATTCGGACCGTTGTTTAATCTTCTCAAGACACTTTTCACAGTGAGGACATTTGAGAATGACATCTTTAGAATAACGATTTTTTTCGCTAAATAAAGTAGAACAAATCTTACACTGGTACTGTCCGAGAGTCCCGTTATTCTTATAGAGATAGTCTTGGGGCGCATTACATTTGGCACAACGTATATTTTTGAAGAAGACTTGTATCGCCGAATGGGCTTGATCGGTTTACCTGAGTTTAAAGCTTGTTTTAGCAGACTTTTATAGTCCACCCGTTCAACTTTTACAACTTTCGGTGGATCATCAAGGGTCAATTTGTTGTAATCAAGATCTGTGATATCGGTCCCTTTAGATGGTCGATCTCCCTCATCTTCCAGCCAGGCAATATAATCATTCAAAAGTTGAATTAAATTGTTCTGCCACTTGATTTTATTAACTAAATACATGATAATCTGAAGTAGATTAGGCATCTCTTTTCACTCCTTAAGTGATGAATGTTTGTTTTGGTGAACTTCATTTTATCAGATTAAGGGGGGAAGAGGTGCCTTTTTGCATTTCAATTGATAGAGCAACGATAGTTGCATTAAAATAGCACGAAAAAACAAAAAAATTGGTAAGTACTAGCGATTGTTAGGAGGTTATGAAATGGAAAAAAAGAAAAAAAGATTAACGATTACTTTGGCGGAATCTGTACTAGATGACCTAGAAAAAATGGCTAAAGAAAAAGGTCTATCTAAATCCGCATTAATCACAATTGCTCTAGGAGAATATAAGAAAGGGCAAAAATGGGCATAAAAAAAGCGCGAGAGATGAGAGGTGTGAGGGAATGGATTTTTATTTAACCCAAAAGTTACGAAAAAGATTTTTTAAAACTGAAAAAGTGATGGGGCAGTCAATTGAAGATGCTCAGTTAATTGAAAAGACTGAAACAAAGACAGATCCATTTTATCACTGGCATGGAACGCTATCAGAAATAGGGCACGATGAACTATTTATCTTTACGCACAACACGACAGGGATGACTCTCACGTTTTTAAATCTGGTTGAAGATGAATTAATTGAATTTATTGACTTATTCGAAGAAGGGTTGACCCAGTTGCTGTCGCGATTTGGTTTCCCTGAACATATTATTAGTCAATATACTCAGTCGGTTAATGGCCATAGATTAACTAAAGCGACAGACATGAAAAAAATCGGAAAAAATTCAATTGTTCAAGCTGCATTAGGTCGTTTCACTGATTTGATTGATGAAGACTATCTTACTCAAGAGGCGTTATCTTATGCACTCTCTTCTCTAAAAAGCCATGCGGATGGTCACGATGAGTCAAGGTTAACTCATTTTTATAATGAATGGGTGAAGACATTTGGCCCTATACAGTTAACTATTCCAATGGCTGAATGTGAAATAAGATTGAAATTAGAGCATCAAAAAGACAGTATTCGATTAATCCACACGCCATTAAATCTTCCATTTGGAGCGTTACATGAGATTATTCAAACCGTATTTCTGTGGGAAAACAGTCATTTTTATCAATTTGTTTTAGACGATGGTTCGAGACTCACTAGTTCTAGGCAGATTGCCGAGATGGAATACTATGCCATAAGCGAGGACAGGCAGTTGTTTTCAGGAGACACGACCTTTCTCTCAGACGTTTTATCGACTGAAGATAATAGAAAACTGACTTATGTATATGACTTTGGCGATAATTGGGAACATTCGATTACCATTCGAAAAGTTTGGGTATCCTCTGAAGCCGTGCCTCCTAAATTACTTATGATGATGGGTAATCCGGTTCCAGAAAATAGTGGCGGACCTGATGGTTATAAGTATATGATGGACGTCATAAATGATCCAGAGCATGAGAATCATGAGCAATTAAAAGAATGGCTCAGCGACTACATTCCTCGCTTATACAGTCAGAATACTGTTGAAGCGATTAATTTGCAGCTTGACTATAAATTTAAATAAGAGTCAACCTTACTTTTTGACGGTAATGTCATTAAGTAAGGTTTTTTCTATTCCCACTATTTTAACTAAGCAATGATAGAGAAGTAATGTGTACACCCTTTAAAGTACCTGCTAAATGAAAGCATAAACGGGGAAACAATAGCTTGTATCCGATATTTATAAAGCATAAAATCTATTCTTTATGTCAATAATGGATATTCTATATTTTTATTCATTTAGAGAAACTAGAGGCTACATTTTTTAAACATTAGAGTAAATAAAATGCTAAATTTAGGTTAGTTTAAGCTGTACCAATGTAATATTAGTTATAATACGTAACGAAATTGTAAGATTTACCTTTTGAAGGGTCAGATTTAACTTTATATAGTTAAATAATATTTATATGATGTAAAATAATAGTGGAATATCGAAGTGAAGCGTTGATATTAAAGGGTTTAGTTAATATTAGAGTAATATCTTTACTTGATTAAAAATGAGATTCGGCTTAGAATGTCATTAATCAAAGATTATTTCACAAAGGTATCGATTATTTCTCAGTTAGGAGAATGCCAAATGGAGCCACCTTTTATAACTTTAATTCTGTATAATTTTATTTTTCCAAAAGCAGCATAAGAGGTCTTGTATAAAAATTGGACCTTATTAAACTTTATTCGCTTCACTAACCCTCTTGTTCAACAAGAATCAAGGTACCTCAATTGAGGATTAGCGACGATTGTCACGGTATTATTATTTCGATGATAGTCCTTGCATACTCTCATCCTCCACTCCTAAAGAAAAAGTCTCAGACCTTGTTTACTGGTAAGAGTCCTCTTTCATGCAAGGTCCCTTTTTCACCTGTTTTTAGCATGTATCAATAAAAAAAGTCACAGATTAGTCGGGAGACCATCCCAATTAATCTGTGACTTTTATTCGCTTGTTAATTATCGAGTGACAATCATTTCCGCTCTAAATTTATCATGACGGAAAAGAGAGAGTGAGTATTCCATTGCTTCCCCATCATCCAGGAAAACAATTTGCTCAGAGACCGCCACTGGAGCACCTACTGATATGTTTAACTTATCAGCTTCTTCCTCCTCGGCTGTCTTCACTGAGAAATAGCGGTGGGCACTTTGAAGATTAAGACTTAATTCATTTGTAATGTAATCATATATTGAACCTTTTACATGACTTTCTTCAAGTCCAGGAACAATATCAATCGGGTAATACGTTTTTTCAATAACGATAGGTTCGTTGTCAGTCGAGCGTAAACGCTGAATGTCGTAAACAAAACTACCAACATTAATATTTAACTTATCAGCTACATTGGCATCTGCCTGAACCACGCTAAAGTTTAAAAGTTCAGTGGAAACATTGTCACCCCATGATTGATAAAGGGATGTGAATCCTGGAGTAGGAGACGTTTGTGCGATACGCTGAATTTCACTCTTGCTTAAATCTTTCACGAATGTGCCAGAACCACGACGTTTGATAATTAAACCATCTTCGACAAGCATATCTAAGGCACGCTTAACTGTCATTTTACTTGTGTTGAATGTCTCACAAAGATCTTTCTCGAAGGGAAGCTGTTGCTTCGCTTTATAATCTTGAGTCAATATTTTTTCTTTAATCGTTTGATAAATTTCTTCGTACTTTTTCATCTTTATCCCACATTTCTATAATGACATTTTTACTCTTTATAAAATATAGTATAACATACTTTATTTTATAAAGAGAAGCAAAGAATACAAAAAAAAGGTAATTTATATCAAAAAGCATTTATATTAACTAATATTATAATACAGCAAATAAGAAGAATATACTACATGAATGTGAGTTGATGTGTGAGCAATCTTAAACGTTATTAAGTGATACAAGAGAGGGTAAAAGGGAGCAGAAGTGGTCTACATTAAAGCTGATATTTCCAATGAAGAAGACATTGCTTTGATAGAAGAGAAAGCGATTGAAGCGTTTGGTGGGTATGATACATGGGTGAATAATGCATCGGTTGCTTTATATAGTTATGCTGATGATGTGCCAATTGAAGACGTCAGACAGCTATTTGAGATTAACTTTTGGGGAACAGTGTATGGGACTCGTAAGGCCGTCGCTTACTTTAAGGAAAAAGTGGAACCTGGAACCATCATTACTATTGGTAGTGTGACAGGGAACCGAGCGTTTCCTCTACAGACCTTTTATTCAGCCGCAAAAATGGCCATTCACGGATTCATAGATGGGTTACGAATGGAATAAGAAAAAGCTCATGTGCCTATTGTCATTACTCAAATTCACCCAGCTCGAATCGATACACCCTATACGGATCACGCTACGAGTTATATTGAAAGACATCCGGCTCACAACGTCATCGTCTACCCACCGGAAAGTGTGGCGGAAGCCATTTTATTGGCTACAGAAAAACCGAAGCGGGATAACTATGTGGGCACTTAATCAAAATTCTTCTCCATTGTCGGCCGAGCGTTGCCACGTCTAGTTGATTATATGATGGAAATAGACACGTTTAAAACAAACTATGATACGGATAGAAAGGCGAAAGCGCCAGAAGCAGGAATTTTATATGAGCCTAAAGAAGACCTGATGGAGCGAGGGAGCAATTTAGGGTGGAAACGACCACCTAGTTTAATGGTAAAAGCTAAAAAACGACCCGTACTATCCATCCTTGCGACAGCTGGGATTGGCTTAGCCGTATACAAAGCTTTAAAAAAAGTAAGCTCACCACAAAAGTGCCTCGAATGAGGCACTTTTTCTTTTAGATAAGGCGAATGTGAATCGACTAAGCGACTAGAATAAGCATAAAAAAACAGACCCAGAAGTTAATTCTGAGCCTGTCTATTAGATGAATTAGCCTCTTACATCATCAAAGCTATTCAATGTAGCCATATCTTCTTCAGAAATACTAAAGTCTACTTGGCTATTTTGAATAATGCGCTCTTCGTGTGTTGATTTAGGAAGAGGTAAGGTTCCTCTTTCTAAACAGTAGCGAATCAATAGTTGTGCTGGTGTCACGTCGTATTTATCGGCCATTGCTTTAATGTCTTCATTATCCAATAACTGTCCAGTCGCTAAAGGAGAGTATGCCTCAACTAAAATGTTGTGCTCTTTACAGAAGGCAAGCAAGTCTTCTTGATCTCGTCCAACATAAAATGGAATTTGGTTAGCCATTGGAACAATATCACAATTGTCTAGAAGAGCTTGAATATCAGAGATTTCAAAGTTAGACACGCCGATTGTTCTAATTTTACCATCATTGTACAATTTCTCCATGGCTTTCCAAGACTGAATATTTCCCTCAGTATGGTCTTCGCCTTTTTTATCCCAAGGCCAAGGTGCATGAATGAGGTATAAATCTAAATAGTCGACACCCAAGTTGGTAATGGTCTCGTTAAATGCATCAAGGGATTCTTGATACCCTTTAATTTGAGCAGGCAACTTGCTCGTGATGAAAATCTCTTCACGAGGTAAATCAAAATCTTTAACCGCTTTACCAACATTTTCTTCATTTCGATAAGCTAAGGCTGTGTCAATGTGCGTGTAACCATTTTTCAAGGCCATCATGGTTGAGTCGTAAGCTTCTTCATTTGGAATCTGCCATGTACCAAAACCGATAGCTGGTATAGTTACCCCATTGTGAAACGTAAACGTGTCTTTAATCATGTATAAAGTCCTCCTTAAAATATACTACTTCTCTAGTGTACACCACTATCTATGAAAATGCTTTAATTTTGTCTGAACCTTACTTTATCGTTATTAATACAAAGAAGTCACCACTAAAGTAACTGCCTTGTTCCATTTCAAATCGTTTAACCATAATAGTCAAATCTACCTGGTCGTTTTCTTTATGAAAAGTGAGGTCGTCTAACGTATAAGATGGATTTTCTGCATTGAGTTCCCAAATGGTTTCTTTCAAAAACGATAAATCATAATGAATTAATTCATTATCTCCATCTAAAACGGCAACTGAAAAATCATCATTTGTTGCGGAAAAATCAAGAGTATGCCCGGTAGATAAGGTAAAACTTTCCGCATAATTATTGTAAGTGGCCACTTCTACAAAGGCATCAATGTTACTCATGTCAAGAACCATTGGAGTGGACTCATCTAGTTGAATATAAGCGTATTGTCTAGAGTCCGGATTATACTCATTCATGTCATTATGAGCGTAACTGTAATAATAGGGATCAAAGCCAAAGACATAATCAAAGGTATTGTAATAGTTAAAATTATCAGGAAGCCAATCAAATCGGTTTAAAGCATCCTGTTCATTTAAATAATTAAAGCTGTAAGAAAGTTGAACTTTTTCATTTTCATTTAGGGACTGTGTGCCGGGTTGAAGGGTCTGTCCACTTGCCCAAGACATGCCTTCAGCAATGCGATTAACTTCATTCGTTTGGCTGAAAATACCAACAGAAACAGCATCGATAAAAGGTAAAATAGAAATGACACTAAGCAGTATTAAAATTCTTGGTATCCACTCTTGCTTGGTTCTAGAAAAGCTATACAAGACACTTGCAATAATGGAAAAGATACTGAAAAGAAGAACGAAATAACGACTGTGCGTCATTCCTAATTCAACTGTTTTAAAACTGGAAGCGAAGAGTTGGAATATCGCTATGCCTAGTAGAAGGAAGGGAAAGAGCCAACGGAACATCCGAGCTACTTGACGAGAGGATTTTTCTGATAGGGATAAAGTAACTAGACCACTGATAGAGTAGCCGATTAACATGGGTTCCATCATATTGCTTCGCCAGAAAATGGTATTTATATTTAAGATGATATAAATGATGAGTATGCCGGTAAAAATAAATAGTAATGGGATAGCGACAAAGGCGACAATACTTTCTAACAAAGGGGGTATAGCTGTCGATTGCTGATTAGGCTTAGATAGACTTTCAGGAGTATACACAGGCAGTCTCATCAAGAAATTTATGGGAAAGATAAGTAAAAAACTGATCACTCCCATTTGGCTGTACCAATGGTAACTGAGTGAATAGATGAGGGCACTGAAAGCACCGATGACCGCTGTCACACCTAAAAACAATATCAGTGATAGCAGGAGACTTGAGAAAATAGCTTTAATTAACTGAACAAGGGTGTCACTGATTCTAAGAGAGGATCTCAATGTGGGAACGGTAAGGAGTGACACTGTTATGATAAAGAAAAGGACCATTGTTCGAATGGAACCTGATTGGTTAGCTTCCATGGGGGCCTGTCTCAAGTAAATATAATAGAGTAGAGACAGAGAAATGGTTAAGGCGACAAAGATAGTCTGCATTCGTTTGTTAGCAGAGTAAAATCGTTCGACGATTACTTGAATGAGAATAAGGGCATAAGCACACAGTCCCGATGCGAGAGATTCAATATATAAGTCAGGACTTCCGTCTGTCTGAATGGTAACCATCGATAAAATTGCTGTGATAAAAATAAAAACAATCGGCCATGTAAAGCGAGATAAGGTTTCAGACCATTTCACCTTATTGTCTACAAGCCATTCTTTAATTGACATGCTTAACGCCTCCTAAAAGTTATACTTAAATAACATTCTTTATTTGACCTAAGCATACTCTCATAGTTTGCCTTTAGCAATAGTAATGAAAGCTAGTTTTCAACATATTTTTAACAAAAAAAATGCACGACCAATCATGTGAAAAAAGGGGATTTGACGACTCCTTTTTAATGATTAATCGTGAATCTCTATTTTGTTAGTCTGAACTCACTTAGCTTCACTTGTTTACATTTGAGCGCCCATACCTCCATCGATACGGTACTCTGAACCAGTAATAAATTTACTTTCATCTGAGCCAAGGAAAATAGCTAAGTTAGCAATGTCCACGGCCTCTGCATATTCACCCATAGGGATGGAATCTTGAAGAGTGTTTTGAGACCCTTCTCCAAGTCCCTCTTCAACTTCGTCCATCATCGATGTACCTACTGGAGATGGGTGTATAGAGTTAACACGGATTTTCTTTTCGGCATTTTCTAAAGCAGCTGTTTTAGTTAATCCGACCACAGCGTGTTTAGATGTTGAATAAGGGAATAAGCCAGGTGATCCTCTCAATCCGTCAACGGACGAGGTGTTAATGATACTTCCGCTACCTTGTTCACGCATGACTTTCAACACATGCTTCATACCTAAAAATACTCCACCAACGTTAATGGACAAGACATTTTGGAAATTCTTATAGGTTTGATCGTGAATGGTATTCACTTCACCAATAATTCCAGCATTATTGAAAAAGACGTCAATGGATCCAAAAGCATCCGTTGTTTCTTTAACATAACGCTAGACATCGTCTTCGTTGGATACGTCTGCTTCTACAATTCGAACACGGTTATCCTGATTAAGTTCTTTCTTCGTTTCTTCCAGAGCATCTTTGTCTAAATCAACTAGAACCACACGCGCCCCTTCTTCTAGGGCTCTATTAACCGTAACAAGGATGACATATATCGATCAATGATATGCTTACAAAAAATAAGAGGGATGTCATAGGGTTATCCTTTGTAAACGAATAAAACTTTATGTTACACTTATAGTGTACAACTAGTGAAAGGGAGGAATAACATGCAAAAGTATGTGTTTAAATCACCGAGTCGTTATGTTCAGGGAAAAGGAGTGATTGAGGAGCTAGGCAAAGAAATGGAGTCCATCTCCAACACGTCACTTCTCATATCAGATGAAGTTGTTTGGGGTATTGTAAAAGATGATATAGAAGGTAGTTTTAGCGATACAGAAAGTCAGTACCATTATGAAGAATTCAGTGGAGAATCATCGAATACGGAGATAGAACGATTAATCGATGTTGGAAAGGAAAATGAGGTTGAGGCAGTCATTGGTGTTGGTGGGGGGAAAACGCTCGATACAGCCAAGGCCGTGTCTGATGGCATTGGAGTACCCGTCGTAATTGTTCCAACTACTGCTTCTACAGATGCACCAACAAGCGCCTTGTCCGTTATTTATTCAGATGACGGTGTGTTTGAAGGGTATAAATTTTATGACAAGAACCCTGATCTCGTATTAGTGGACACGGGTATTATTGTCAATGCGCCACCGATACTATTTGCTTCAGGAATAGCAGATGCGATGGCAACATTAACTGAAGTTAAAGCAGCGATGAAGCGAAATGCGGATACGATGGCAGGAGGCAAAACCACTTTTACAGGTAGAGCAATAGCTGAAATGTCTGAAAAAGTTCTGTTTGAGCATGGAGTTGCTGCTTACAAAGCCGTTCAGCAAAAATTGGTAACACCAGCAGTCGATGCCGTAGTAGAAGCGAACACATTGTTATCCGGCTTAGGCTTTGAAAACGGGGGCTTAGCCGGTGCACATGCGATTCATAATGGCTTCACCGCAGTGGATGGGGATATTCATGACTTGTCTCATGGGCAAAAAGTAGCTTACGGGACCCTCGTTCAATTGGTCTTAGAAAGAAAGTCAGAAAAGGAAATCATGAAGTATGTCGATTTCTTTAAATCAGTTGATATGCCAACAACCTTAGAAGAGATGCATCTAAATGGTAAATCCTTTGAAGACTTGGTTGAAATAGGAAAAGTAGCTACAGCTGAAGGAGAAACGATGGAAAATCTTGATCCAGAAATCACTCCTGAACAAGTCGCTTACGCTATCCTAGCTGTTAACGAATACAGTACTAAGAATTAAGCCAGTTTATGAAAGCACGGACCTTCTTTGTCGAGGGGTCCGTGCTTTTTACTTTTTGATTATAAAAAAGCATATTGAAGAGTTTATGAGTTCATTCTCGTGACTTTAGTCGTGAGTAAGCGATTTTGCATGTTTTTTTGTTTCTACATATGATAAAATACATGTAGAGGTGATTATGGTGAAAAAAGCACTAAAAGGAAGAGGTTACGTCTACTATATTCAGTACCATATAGTATGGTGTGTAAAGTACAGAAAGCCGAT
>NZ_PREX01000022.1 GCF_009935905.1 Alkalibacterium sp. MB6
ATGAGGGAGGCAAAAAAGAAAACGGTCTTGAACGATTATACACCTTATAAAATTTGTTTAAAAAAGTGTTGACAGACCAAGAAAGACACTGCAGAAAATACAAGAAGAATATACTCCAGTTCCCTTGTTTCACCCCATTGAATCTCCATAACCATACCGAGAAACAGATTAAGGGCAAACAATCCCAACAAAATATTAAAAGAATAAAAGCCATACTTATAGCGCAAGAATCTCTGGTACTCATCAAAGTGTGTCATGTTCATGCTCCTCCCAGAATAAATCATTAAGTGTGACATTCAATGCCTGACAAATCCGAATGCACAATTTTATGGATGGATTGTAATCTCCCCGCTCAATGGCACTTATCGTTTGGCGGGTGACATCCACCGCGTCAGCGAGTGCTTGCTGGGACATGTCCAATTGTGCTCTTGCGGCTTTAAGTCGTAGGTTTTTAGCCATTGCATTCCTCCGTTCATAAAGTATAACCGACTTTATGTAAACTATATCATACATAATGAGTAAAATAAAGGGCTATCATTAAGATAGCCTTTCAGTCCATGTTAATTAATAAAATATGTATGACGAACTTTCCAATCTTCAAGCTTTATATTTACCCAAAAGCCGTAAATCCCTAAAGTAATGATAGTCAATAACCACCATTTAATCCAATGCCCAAAAAGGCTTAAAGCGGAACCTGAAAAGTGAAGACGTCTGCCTTCAATAACGGTGTGATTAATTCTCCAACCATACACTTGGCAAAGGGCCCAAGGATAGAGTAGCCCCAAAGTAAAGATTGTAGCGATAGCTCCCAAAATCGTCCACCCAATTAACCCTAAAAGACCTCCGTCAAAGAAAGATTGTCTGCCTTTTCTATTTTCATCATGCATTGTTTCCATTTGATTCCTCCCAAAATGTGTTTTTTGATTTTATTTAAACTCATTAATCTTGTCTCTTTCTCGTCGCTTCCTTCTATTATACATACTTTGTTTGATAGAAAGGCTTATGAATCTATAAATCAACCCAAGAATACCGAAAGCCAAAGCAAAGTAACTGACAGTGATTAAGAACTGTCCTAAAGCGGTCGGAAAAACATAATGTAAAAGAAAGGTTATTAATGAATAAGAAATAGCTATTATCCAAAACGTTTTCTGCTTATTCTGATTGCTATCCCTCCTTTTCTATGTATAGGAGTTGTGTTATCTTTTAATTGCTTAATGTATAGAGGTTACCTTATTTTATCATAAGTACAATTAATAGTAAGGACTATTTTAAATATATGAAGTGGAACTAAAGCTTATCATTTGGTCTCTTCCAACAAAGGCTATATACTCAAAGTGTAGAAGTGAAAATTAAGGAGGATGGTTTTTATGTCAGATGGCAAATGGGATCAAGCTAAAGGTAAAGCGAGAGAAGGTCTTGGGAAGTTAACAAATGATAAGAAACAAGAATCCAAAGGTAAAGCAGAACAAGGATCAGGAAAAGTGAAAGAAAAAGTAAGCGACACAAGAGATTCAGTCGAAGGCGCAACAGAAGGCATTAGAGAATCTTTCAGCGAAGACAAAGATAAAAACAGAAGATAACTAAACCGAAACAGCTCCCTTTATATTAGCTACTCGTAAAAGGGTAACTGGATAAAGGGAGTTTTCATTATGAGCTCTTATTCGATTTATCTTAGGATATGTTGCGGAGTTGATTTTGTAAAAGATTTAGAGCTTGCAACCTCCCCTCGTTTGTATTACAATGTATGCACAAAAGGGAGAGGAGTTGGTTCTAATGGCTGTTATAACACTAAGAATTGATTCTCAAGAAGATAAATTAATTAGAGAATATGCTAAAGCAAACAACATGTCAGTCTCGGCTCTAATTAGAAGCTCTGTCTTGGAAAAAATTGAGGATGAAATTGATTTAGATCTGTATAACCAAGCTATGAAGGAACACAAAGAGCATCCACAAAGTATTACTTTTGAAGACATGCTAAAGGAGCTATCTGATTAAATGAGCTCAGGTTATCAAGTAGAGTTTGAAAAAGGAGCTCAAAAAGTGTTAAAAAAAATGGATAAAAATCAGGCTCTTTTAATTATGGCGTGGATTCAAAAGAATCTAGTGAATTGTACAAATCCTAGGCAGCATGGAAAAGGATTAACCGCCAACCGATCAGGTGAATGGCGATACAGGATCGGTGAGTATCGCTTAATAGCCGATATTAATGACGAGACGATAACCATTTTAGTACTAGAAATTGGCCATAGAAAAGATGTTTATAAATAAACCTTTAACATGGAGAGCCAACATATTTGAAAAAAAGATTCTACCGCTTAAAAAAGCAGTAGAATCTTTTTTTGATAGGATTTCATCAATACCCACACTAAGATCTGTCGAAAGTCTACTGCATACATAGTACAAATGAATTCAGCAATAAGATCCAATTCTTGACCTCCATCAATTTTTAAACGGCTAAAACTTTCTATACTGTAGTCAGCCATCAAGAGAAACCTAAACAGTTCAATAAACTAAATAAATTCCAAATTCTTGATGGCGGTCAATTTCAAAATGTTTTAACCGGGATATACTGTGTTTAAGATAAAAATAAAAACGGAGGAAAATGTCATGCAGAGAACACTATTAAGCAAGAAAAATCAAATCACAGTTGTCAGTGGGATATTAATTATTTTTGGATTCTTTAGTCGGTTTGCCCTAAATAATATAGTAGGATTCGAAATCGCCTTAATCATTGCTTCAATTATAGGGGTCACACCGATTGCCATTCAGGCATATCAGGCAATGAAAGTAAAAGTAATTAGTATTGATGTGTTGGTGACCATTGCAGTTATCGGCGCATTTCTGATTCAAAACTTTGAGGAATCAGCAATCGTTACCTTCTTATTTTTATTTGGAGCTTACCTGGAACAACGAACGCTAAACCAAACGCGTTCAGCGATTAAAGAGCTGACAGATATGGCCCCGGAAATTGCCTTAAGACAAAATGCAGAAGGTGGTTTTGAAGAAGTCGACGTGGATGATGTCGATGAAGACGATATCTTACTTGTTAAAACAGGAGCGAAAGTACCAGTTGATGGCACTGTATTAACGGGAGAAGGCTACATTAATGAATCGAGTATCACTGGTGAATCAGTGCCCGTTACCAAATCAATCGACTCACAAGTCTTCGCTGGAACAATATTAGATAATGGAACCATTCAGATTCGTGCGGACAGAGTAGGGGAAGACACCACATTCGGCCGCATTATCGAGTTAGTTGAAGAAGCCCAAGATTCCAAATCAGAAGCGGAACGTTTCATTGACCGTTTCTCCAAATATTACACACCAGCTGTTTTACTATTAGCTTTTATTGTCTGGCTAGTCAGCCAAAACATTGAATTGGCCATTACTATTTTAGTACTAGGTTGCCCAGGTGCACTAGTTATCGGCGTTCCTGTATCAAACGTTGCCGGCATTGGAAATGGTGCAAGAAATGGTGTCTTGCTAAAAGGGAGTGAAGTGATTCATGATTTCAGTAAAGTAGATACAATCTTCTTTGATAAAACAGGAACATTAACCGTTGGTAACCCTGAAGTAGGAGAAACCGTTTATTATGGACAGAATACGGATAAGGCATTGGCTTACTTGGCTAGTGTCGAGCGCGAGTCGGATCATCCCTTGGCTAAAGCAGTCCTTGCGGAAATTGGGAGTACCCCTTATTTCCCTGTTGAAGAAACAGAAGTTGTCAAAGGTGGCGGTGTTGTCGCTAACATTGACGGCCACAGAGTCGTAGTAGGGAACGTGGCTCTGATGGAAAAAGAACTGGTTGATTTAAGCCCGCAAGCTCAAGAGGATGCCAAACGCTTTGAAGAAAATGGAAATTCACTCGTCATGACTGCGGTTGACGGAGAGTTGATGATTCTAATGGGTATACGTGACCAAATTCGTCCAGGCGTGAAGCACAATCTTGAAGAACTTAAAAAGCTAGGCGTCAAAAATTTAGTCGTTCTTTCGGGAGACAACCAAGGAACCGTTGACTTAGTAGCCAGCGAACTGGGCTTGACTGAAGCACATGGTCACATGCTACCGGAAGACAAGTCTGCTCATATTGCAAAATTACAAAAGAAGGTCAGATCGTAGCCTTTGTTGGAGACGGTGTGAACGACAGCCCGTCATTAGCCTTGGCTGATATTGGGATTGCAATGGGTAGCGGAACAGATGTGGCTATTGAAACATCCGACGTCGTCTTAATGAACTCAAATTTCAGCCATTTGCCGCATGCTTTAGGATTAACTAAAGCGACTGCCAATAATATGAAACAAAACATTATTATCGCAGTGGGTGTCGTGTTGGTTCTTTTATTCAGCGTCTTTTACAGCGACTGGATGAACATGTCAATCGGTATGTTGGTGCACGAAGCCAGTATACTGGTCGTTATCTTTAACGGTATGAGATTACTCAAGTATCGATTAAAAGGTAACAGCTCCCCGGTGCAAAGAGTAGAAGAAAAACCAGCAGAAGTTATTTAAATGAGAAAAGTTGATCCACGTCAATTTTAAACCAACTAATCTGATCTATACTAACTATACAAGGAAGAAACTCAAAAGGAGAATGCGAAATGTCAAAAGCAGTTATATCATTAGAACCATTAGGATGCCCATCATGTATGCAAAAAATAGAGAATGCCGTGAAGGGATTAAACGGAGTAGAAAAAGAGACAGTAAAAGTCTTATTCAACTCAAGTAAAGTTAAAACAGAATTCGATGAAAACATGGTTAACATTACTGAGATTGAAAAAGCCATTGAAGATCTAGGCTACCCTGTTATTAAATCCAAAGTAAGAGCTTAAAAAATAGGAAAGAAGGCACAGAATATGACACCTTTATATAAGTATATGGAAGAAAACCGATCACAGCTGGAACTCTTTACTACAGCCATCACTCGAGCTCACGGAAAAAATCATCCAGAAACCTTTGATGTAAGGGAGCTTTACACGACAATCGATGACAAAGTAAAAGCATCCAGTTCTGATAAACCAGAATTAACAAAAGAGTTCGAGCAACTCCGTAACATAACCAACAATTATACGATTCCTGAAGACGTCTGCGAAACCTATGCAGCAACTTACAAGATGTTGGAGGAAGCAGACAATTTAAATTAAATTGAAAAACAAGGCGACTTTCAGCCTTGTTTTTTCCGTCATAGACAATTGACTAGATAAAGGATACTATACAGGTAAAAGAGGTGGAAATATGTTAATTTCTGGAACACTCTGGTTAATATTCTCATTAATTGCCACTTACACTTATAATTATCATTATATGCATCAATTTGCTGCATTCTGTGCTATTTTATCCATGATCTTAGGTCTTTCATTTTACTTCGTAGTATTTGATACCTATCTAAAACAACGAAAGTTAAACGAGAAAGACGATTGATAATAAGAGTTGTTTAAAAAAATCCCCTTTTTCCATTACCCTAAATAGAGTAATAGAAAAAGGGGACTCTCTTTAACCTAACAATAAAGCATCTTCGCTAACAACTTGCCCACTATTACGCTTGAACAGATCCAGCAAATCGGGAACGGTTAAGTCTCGTTTTTCGTCACCCGATACATCGACTACAATGTGACCATCACTCATCATAATGAGACGGTTACCATAAGTGATGGCTTGTTCCATGTTGTGGGTAATCATTAAGGTCGTCAGTTGTTTTTCAGAAATTAATTGGTCGGTTAAATTCAGCACCATTTGACTGGTTTTTGGATCCAGTGCAGCGGTGTGTTCATCTAAAAGCAAGAGTTTTGGTGTGACAAGGGCCGCCATCAGAAGGGTTAGTGCCTGCCTTTGTCCTCCAGAGAGTAAACCAGCTTCCATTTTTAACCGATCTTCCAATCCTAAGCCGAGTTGCTTCAACTCTTCTTTAAATAAATGCTGTTGCTTTTTAGTAAAGCCTCTAGCCAGCGTCCGCTTCTTTCCTCGGTTCCAAGCAATGGCCATGTTTTCTTCAATCGTTAAGCGGGTCGCCGTGCCCATCTTTGCATCTTGAAAGACACGACTGATATCTTTCGCTCGCTCATAAGCGGGAGCAGAAGTGATGTCCATTCCGTCAAGCATGATTTGACCACTGTCTACTGGGAAACTGCCAGCAATACTGTTTAGTAAGGTTGATTTCCCCGCTCCGTTTCCACCAATAACGGTTATAAAGTCACCTTTTTCAATCCTTAAATCAATCCCTTTAAGAACATGGTTTTCATTGACTGTACCCATTTCAAAGAATTTGTGTATGCCTCTTAATTCTAACGCTGCATCCATGACAATTTCCCTCCTTTTTGCTTAGCCGTACGGTCTTTCGGTCGTCTTTTTGGTAACTTCTCTTGAATGGCCGGCAAACGGAGAGCCAAAGCTAATAAGATAGCCGAGAATAACCTTAAGTCTTGAGGATCCACATTTAATTGCAAGACCACTAGAATGAGCATGCGGTAGATGACTGAACCAAGGACGATAGTTAATAGCCGTTTAGCCAGCGTTAAATGACGGAAGAACACTTCCCCAATGATAATGGATGCTAGACCGATAACAATGGTACCAATGCCCATACTAATATCTGCATAACCATTATTTTGAGCGAGAAGGGCACCAGATAAGGCAATCAGTCCGTTACTAATCATGTAACCAATGACTTTCATGGCATTGGTTCGGATGCCGTTCGCCTCACTCATGGCGTTGTTATCGCCCGTTGAACGAATGGCTAAGCCCATCTCTGTTTGGAAAAATAAGTAAAGCATTAAAATAACTAAACCAACAATACTGCCTCCAACTAATAAGACCGCATTGGTTTTGTTTAAGCCCCAACTTTCAACTGTTCGAATCAGTGTCCCTTGTCCGAGTAACGTTAAGTTTGCCTGACCCATGATTCTTAGATTAACGGAATACAGACCCGTCATGGTGATGATGCCTGAAAGAAGGGCGGGAATATTCCACTTTGTATGCATGAAACCGGAAATAAAACCAGCAGCCATCCCTCCAAAGAGAGTCAGTAGCGTTGCCAACCAAGGTTGCATGCCATTAACAATTAAGCTGGAGCAGATAGCAGCGCCCAATGGGAAGCTGCCTTCTGCAGTTAAATCGGCAACATTTAATATGCGAAAAGTGAGGTAAACCCCAATGGCCATCACGGCCCAAAGTAACCCTTGCGACAAACTGGATAATAATAAATTCACTGAAAGTCCTCCTTTAATCTGTAAGCGAAATGCTGTCCGGATCGATACCCAACTCTACAGCCATGTCTTCGTTAACCACTAATTCCAGAAATTCCGATGTTTCAACAGCCATACTGTCTGGTGATGCGTCGTTATTTAAAATGTCGATTGCCATTCTTGCTGTTTGTCGTCCGAGTTCGTTGTAGTTAATACCGTATGTTGCCAAACCGCCTTCTTCTATTTGTTCCATTGAACCGGCAACCACCGGTATTTGGTTCTCAATGGCTAACTCACCAACTGTAGCAGAGGTGCTTGCCATCGTGTTGTCAGTTGGAATATATAAAGCATCAATACGTTGCATCAAGCTCTCTGTGACTTGTTGAACGTCATTTGTGCTAGTGACTGTGGCGACTTCTGCCGTAACTCCTTCAGCTTCTAAGGCTTCAATGGCCAAGTTTGCTTGGATTTCTGAATTAGGCTCGCTTGAATTGTAAATAATACCAACAGTTTGAGCATCAGGAACGATGGACAATAATAAGCGGATTTGTTCGTCAATAGGAACCATGTCACTTGTTCCTGTTAGATTTCTACCCGGTTGGTCACTGTTGTCAACAAGGCCCGCATCGACAGGGTCCGTCACTGCAGTAAACAGAACAGGCTTTTCTTCTTCAGCTGTTGCCAGGGACTGGGCAGCAGGTGTAGCAATGGCTAGCATCAAATCGGTGTTACTCGACAACTGCTCGCTCATGCTTTGAAGGTTAGACTGATCGCCTTGAGCATTCATGATTTCCAAGGTCATCGTGTCCCCATCAATAAAGCCGCCTTCTTCTAACTCGCTAACGAAACCTTCACGTGCAGCGTTTAAGGAATTGTGTTCCATGAACTGTAATATACCGACTGACACATTATCTTGTTCTGTGTCTGCGGCTTCACCTGAATCATCTGCACAACCCATCAACGCTAATCCTGCTAAACCAATGACTGCTGCACTCATCATTTTTCTTAATCCTGTTTTCTTCATCTTTTTCTCCCCCTATTTATCTTTCCCTCTTTTTATAAAACAAAAACACCCATTTAGATAAACAAATCTAAATGGGTGCCCCAAAAATCGAGATATAAAAGCCACTTAGATTAATTTAATCTATGCGGCCATTTTAACAACTCAAAATGCTTTAGCCATCACAGATACAAACCAGACATTACGCTGAAGTTTGCATCCACAATGTGTTGTGACTACAAACTGTACCTAAAATAGCTAAAGTAGAAGTGATTCAATTGTGCGGTATGACGTTTATTCGTCGACATGTTGGTCACTCCTGTAAAAGTTGATGTTCTAAGAATAATAGACTAATGAGAAGAAGTCAAGCTTAAATTAAAATTTTTTAATATTAGCTGGTTTTAAAGGATAATCTCCACCATTTATTCCTTTTCTAACTTTTTAATGTACTCATCCAATTTCTCTTGTTCTTCTTTAGAAGGTTTCGGTTTTTGTGGATCCAAATCCTTAAGGTGTTCAATCATAATAAGAGAGACTAAATAGCGTGTCAACCATTCGTCGTCCGCTGGCAGAACATACCAAGGCGCAACATCCGTCGAGGTATTTACGAGTAAATCTTTGAATGCCTCCTGAAAATCATCCCATTTATCACGGTCTTCCACATCACTGAATGAGAAATCCCAATTTTTTTCAGGGTCTTTCATTCGTTCTAAGAGTCTTTCTTTTTGAACATCTTTACTGACATTCATGAAAAACTTAACCACTAAAAAGCCGTTTTCAGATAAATACTGTTCAAAGTCATTGATTTGACGGTAACGCACTTGCCAAATGTCTTCGTTTACCAATTCGTCAGGCATTTGTTCTTCATCTAGCTGACCTTGAACTCTTGTGCCAATGACTTCTTCATAATAAGAGCGATTAAAGATGGCAATCTCGCCCCTTTCAGGAAGCGCAGACTGAAACCGCCAGAGATAATCATGTTTAACATCTAAAGCTGTCGGTTTCTTAAAAGAGGTACTTCTTAAGCCTTGAGAGGGTAATTGTGAAAAGATAAAAGTAATGGCTTCATCTTTTCCTCCGGCATCCATTGCCTGTAAATCAACGAGAATGCCCCACTTTTCTTCTGCAAACAACTTTTCTTGTAGTTCTCTCAATTGTTCAATCGCTTTTGGAATCCATTCATCGCGAATCACATCTTCTGTAACGGATAAATCATTTATCATACTTGTCCGACTGAGATCGACTTCCTTAACGGAAGTCACTTTAAAGTCTTTAGTATTCAATCTCATGTTTCCCCAATCCTTTCTGGTCGTAAAAAAATGACTCATGTTCATCTGTATTCTCTACTATTTTGATTATTTTTGAAACTATTTTAACTCGGATAGTGGATTAATTTTCAAACAAAAAGAGCAGGCCGGTAAAGGCCTGCTCTTAAACGAGTTAATGGATTAATGTTGGTGTTTACAGGCACAACTGTTGTCTAACTTTTCCAATGGTTTAACCGCTGGGCCATCAATCACTTCACCGGCATAAGTGAAACGAGACCCGTGGCATGGGCAATCCCAAGACCGCTCAGCGTCATTCCAATTTAAACCGCATCCCATATGAGTACAGGTTGTTTTAACCAGATGGACATGGCCGCTCGCATCACGGTAACCACCGACTTTTTTGCCGTCGACAGAAACAAGTCCACCTTGATCGGGCTCTAAATCATCTGGTGTCATTGTTGGACGTTTGGCTTTTGTAACGACTAAATCTTTTCCGACTGATGTGTTTTTCCAAGTGAACTGCTGTACATCTTTTGCTTTCAGTTTATTTCGTAATGGATCAAACAAATCAGCATACGCATTTGATTTGTTTAGCACGTTATCCGTTAACACTTTCGCAGCCGTAGCGCCCATAGCCATGCCCCATTTGTTAAAGCCGGTCGCAAGCAATATGTTTGGTGTTGAGCGGATCATCTGTCCGACATAAGGCACTTTGTCCAAGGTTGTCATGTCTTGGGCTGACCAATGATAAGGAATGTCTTTAATAGCAAAATATCTCTTGCCAAAATCTTCTAAATTCTGATAGTGCTCTTGGTTCGGCTCGCTGCTCTTACCCGTTTGATGACTGTCGCCACCAATCAGAAGGAAGTCTTCGCCCTTATCATTTCTCACCGAACGCAAGGAACGAGAAGGGGATTCAGCGCTGATATACATGCCGTTAACAAGAGGAGCATCTGTTGTTGCGACGAGAGAATAAGACCGTTCAATGGATAATTTTGAGAAGTAAAGCCCTTGAAAGTCATTAAAAGGGTAATGAGTAGCAACGACTACTTTATCACAATCTAAAGAAAAGCCGTTTTCCAAATGGACTCGCATCTTGCCTTTACACACTTTAATTGCACGGGTTCGCTCATATATACTTCCACCGAGGCGCTCAATTTCGTTGAGTAGGGGAGCTAGAAATTTAACCGGATGGAATTGAGCTTGATCTGGCATGGTTAAAGCACCAGTTGTTTTAAAAGGTAATTCGTTAACTTGGCCATTGGTCAACACGCCATCGATTGCTAATGTCTCGTAGGCACGAGATTCTTTTTCAAGTTGCTTAAAGCCTTTAGCAGTAGATGCATAAATACTCGCATCTTTCGTTTCCCAATCACAATCAATACTCAACTCTTTAGCAATCTGTTCGATTGAATGCATACCTTCAGTGTTCGCCTCATAATACAACCGAGCTTTTTCTTCACCAAAGGTACTAATCAATTCATTGTAAATCATACTCGTTTGAGCAGTGACTTTCGCTGTCGTGTTACCAGTCACACCTGAAAGAAGTTCTCTCGCCTCAATCAACGTCACTTGTTTACCTGCTTTTGCTAATAAGTAAGCCGTCAGTATACCAATAATCCCACCACCGATAACGCCCACTTCCGTTTTCATATCTTCCGTCAACGTAGGATAACGCGGAACGTCATGTTCGAGCCAGTAAGAGTGCGGAAACTGAGGTAGCAGTGAATTTGTCTTGTAATCAGTCATATAAATCCTCCTTTTTCACATGAAAACCAATCCGATAATTCTTTTCTTGAGTATAGCACTCTTCTTTTTGAAAAGGAAAAGATAGCCTGTGGGAGCCAGCGTGGATACGTATGAGTTATTAGTTCTTACAAGAATATATAAATGGAAGCAAGTATAGGAATGGACTAATCATTATATAATAGCTACAGAGTATGAGTCGCTATTTCTATGAATGTTTGATAGGATACAAGTGAAATGAGCAGAGGGGATGTGATGGGTTTGTGTGGAAGATATGCGTTGACTGTTTCAAAGGAAGAACTAACAGGACGGTATAATATAAAAACATCTGATTTCGACTTTGAAGAGAAAGAAGAGATATTTCCTACAACAGAGAATACGGTGTTGCTTCCCAATCAAAAGCTTTACCGCTTAAAATGGGGATTTACGCCAGGCTTTGCCAAACGTCCGTTAATCAATGCCCGATCAGAAAGTATTTTAGAGAAGAAAACCTTTAAGGAACCATTTGAACAGAAACGCTGTATCGTTCCAGCCACTTATTTTTTCGAATGGCAGAAGGTAGAGGGGCAAGAGAAAAAGGCAAAGAAAAAAATCGAAGTGAACGGTTTACCCATTTTCTCCATGGCAGGAATTTGTGAACGGTATACAGATGACAAAGGGAGTAACTTTTTAACCTATGCTATCCTAACGACAGATGCAAATGATCAGATGGCTATTATTCACGACCGAATGCCTGTTATACTGGAACCAGAAGAAGAAAGTGACTATTTAAATTTAGAGAAAGACCCTAAAGTTATTCAGTCCACATTAATACCTACAAAACGCGAGCTGATTATAACGGATATACAATAGATAGTAGAAATAGCTTGTAAAAAAAGTCATTTATTATTACGATTGAAGTAAGAAATAGGAAGTATTTATTAAGTGGAGGCGGCCATGAATCAAGAAAAAACTGATAAACAGTTGAAGTTGTTTTCATTAAATTCCAATCGTCCTTTAGCTGAAGAAATTGCTGAAGAGTTGGGAATGGAATTAGGAAAGTCTGATATTACACGTTTTGAAGATGGTGAAATTCGCATTAATATTGAAGAAAGTGTCCGAGGGGATGATGTTTACCTCGTTCAATCAACAAATGATCCAGGGAATGACCATTTCATGGAAATTGTTATCATGGTCGATGCATTAAGACGAGCCAGTGCACGAAAAATTAACGTCGTGATTCCTTATTACGGCTATGCCCGTCAAGATCGGAAACCTCGCCCAAGAGAGGCTATTACAGCAAAAGTTATTGCAAATATGCTAACCGTTGCTGGAGCCGATCGAGTCGTCACAATGGAGCTACACTCACCACAAATACAAGGCTTTTTTGATATTCCGGTGGATCATTTATCTGCAACAGCTTTACTGGCAAATTATTTTATCGATAAAGGACTTGTTGGTAAGGACACCGTTGTAGTCTCGCCTGACCATCAAGGCGTGAGTCGTGCGCGTGAAATGGCTGAATTGTTGAATGCCCCACTAGCGATTATTGATAAACGGTCAGCTGAAGAGGCTGTTCAAGATAGCTATAACGTCGTTGGTGAAGTGAACGGCCGGACTTGTATTTTATTTGACGACCTCATCGACTCTGCCAAAACCGTCGTTAACGCAACGGAAACATTGAAACGAGCTGGCGCAATGGATGTGTATGCTTGTGCCACCCATGCGGTCTTTTCCAATCAAGCGATTGATCGCATTAAGGAATCCGCAATTAAAAAGGTCGTTATTACTAATACAATAAATAATGAGAATAAACCGTCTTGCGACCTCATTGAATATATAAGTGTCGCTCACATACTGGGCGATGCGATCAGACGTATTCATCAGCACAAGTCCATTAAAGCATTATTCGACAAACGATACGTTGATGAATTGGAACACCATGAGTTAGAGTTTAAATAACTATAGTGAAACCGTCCTTTGAGAATTATTCCTCACTTAAATAATGGGCACATTTTCAGAAGGACGGTTTTGTAGACTGATTAAATAAACGAAAAACCCATTATACAAACAGTCCTGTCTTGCTTTATCTCTTAAAAACCTATACACTTAAAGTAAGTAAATAGTCAAAAAAAGGAGAGTAAATTAATGAGAAAAGTAAATTCTGTTACTGAGTTAGTCGGCCAAACACCGATTCTTAAATTAAACAATGTGGTTCCTGAAGGCGCTGCCGACGTTTATGTCAAACTGGAATCTTTTAACGTAGGTGGAAGTGTAAAAGATCGTATCGCTTTAAACATGATTGAACAAGCTGAAAAAGAAGGGCTTATCAAACCTGGTGATACGATTGTTGAAGGAACCAGTGGGAACACAGGAGTTGGACTGGCAATGGTCGCAGCGGCTAAAGGCTATAAAGCAATCTTTGTGATGCCAGATACGATGAGTAAAGAAAGACGAGCATTAATGAAAGCGTATGGTGCTGAGTTGATTTTAACACCAGGCGCTGAAGGAATGCCCACTGCAAATAAACGTGCAGAAGAGTTAGCTTCAAAACCAGGCCATTTCATGCCTTCACAATTTACAAACCCGGCCAACCCAGCTGTTCATGAAAGAACAACTGGACCGGAAATTTTAGAAGCCTTTAACGGCACAGCTCCTGATGCATTTGTCGTTGGAGTAGGAACAGGCGGTACGATTACTGGTGCGGGTAAAGTTTTGAAAGAAAACCGTTCAGATGTCTTACTAGTAGCTGTTGAGCCAACGGAGTCAGCTGTATTAAGTGGGAAAGAAAAAGGCCCTCACAAAATTCAAGGGCTGGGCGCAGGATTCATCCCAGAAGTCTTGGATACAGATATGTACGATAAAGTAATGGCTGTTTCAAGCGAAGAATCAATGGACATGACTCGTAGACTTGCTAAAGAAGAAGGACTACTGGTTGGTGTCTCTTCAGGGGCCAACGTTTTAGCAGCGATTCGTATTGCTGAACGCTTAGGCAATGGAAAACAAGTATTAACCGTAGCACCTGACACAGGTGAACGTTACCTGACTGCACCAGTATTTGCAGAAGAATAAATGAGTGATAGAGGAAACGATCAAGCCTTCGCTTGATCGTTTTTATTATCCTTGATAACAGAGTTGAGTTGCTTAGATAGCTTCTCTCTAAGCAACTCAGAGGTCATAATTTATATGAACTGCTTAGATAAGCAGTCTCTGGGCAACTCAACATGAGAATTAAAGTCCAACTGCGTAGAGGAGCACTCTCTACGCAGTTCCGTCTATTCTCAAACATAAAAAGACCATCCCATTCTCTCAATCATTTGAGAAACAGGATGGCCTGTACTATTCGTTAAATTTATTCTGAATCAGACTACTCGTCATTAGCAGAGTCATCCGAAGAAGATAAGCCCATTTCTTGTTTCAAACGACTTAACTCATCTTCAACTGCAGCTGAGCCGGACTGTGAAGAGTATTTTTCTTCCAGTGTTTTCGCAGGGTCTTCTGGTTGGCGATTCAATTCTGCCATAGCATCGGCTTCGTCCAAGCGGCGTGACGCTTTTTCTTCCATACGTTGGAAGTTGCCCATCGCACCTTTGGATTTACCAATAGAGTCGCTAACTTCATTTAATTTGTCTTGAGTGTCTGCCACAGACATTTGAGCTTTAATCATGGCACGACGGGTACGTAATTTCTCGATATCCGTAGCCAATTTATCATGCATTTGACGCATTTTGCTAGCATTCTCATGTGCTTTGGCGTAAGAGTTAGCCAAACCAGTTCCTACATCTTCTAACTCTTGTTTTTTAGATAGGAATACACGAGCGTCATCCTCATTACCGGCTTCCAATGCACGTTTCGCAAAGTTTGTGTACTTGGAAACTTCTGCTTCGTTTTCATCGACTAATCGTTTGGCACGTGTTTCTTCAGCCATTACGCTTGCGGTATTTTTTTTCACTTCAGCTAAGTCATCCATCATATCACGCAAGTACTGGTCGATCATTTTTTCCGGATCTTCCATACGATCAATAATCGAGTTGACATTTGCACTAATGATATCTGAAAAGCGGTTTAAAATTGACATCTTGTTTCCTCCTAATTTTAATTTGTATCGTTTTTATGGTTTGATACCTTTAATAATCGTCCCAATCTTTATTTTCATACTTTTTAGATAATTCGTCTGCTTCAGAACTTCCAAACGTATCGATTGGTCGGCTTAGCATTTCTTCCGTTCGTTTCGCTTCGCGTTCTTTACTTTCCTGCTTAGATTTCCACCAGCGGTAAAGCAAGTAAAGAGCGATGACGATACCAAATATGATTAAAACAGGAATCCAAGGAGATGTGGTGACTTCCATAATTCGGTCAGCTGCATCTCTAAATGATTGGCTGAAATATTCCTCATCAGAAATATTTTGGTTGGTATAATTTCTATCCAAGTAGTCCATTAAAATATCTCCAGCCTCACTATCAATGACGCTTCTTGCCTGGGACCCTGTCACATAATAAGTGATGTAGTCATTTGGTCTAGGTTCGAAGAAGACCAGCAACAGGTGTGCTTCGTCTGTAAATAATTCATCGTACAAATTATTGGCATAAGCTGAAACGTCCTCCATTGACGGGTTTGTCGACCCATTGATGTCACCAGTGATATGGACATGTGGCTGGACGCCTGTTTCATTGTAGAAATACCTTAAGCCTTCAGTCATTTGAGTATCGTTTTGAATCCAACCTAATTCATCCGTGTAATAGGCTGTTTCGTTTACGGCGCCTGACGGTAAAGGCTCGCGTTCAACGGTAGAGGCTGTAATGGATCCACTTCCGCCACCACCACCGGTCCCTCCACCAAATAGTCCACCTACTCCGCTAAACAATGAAGATAATATAAAGAAGAATATAAGAATGGTGAAGATCCCACCACATCCTAATCCACCACAGCCGCCACCACCACCGGGGTAAAAGCCGCCGCGACGTCTTCCGTATCGTGGACCAAATAAGCCTCCACCAAAGCCTCCGTATACGCGTGGTCGACGGTTATAGCCGCCACCGCCTCCAAAACTTCCACCGCCACGGTTACCTCCACCGAAGCTTCCGCCACCGCGACCACCACCAAAGCTTCCGCCACTACGGCCACCGCCACCGCGACCTCCGCCAAAACCTCCGCCGCGGGAACCGCCTCCACCGAAGCCGCCACCGCCACGTCCGCCTCCTCGACCCATATGTATCCTCTCCTTTTCTCAAACGAATCTAGTATACAAAATTTAGCATAACAGGGATAGTAATGCAATTTATAGCTATTTTAACTAAACTGAAGGCAAGAGGTAATTCGTATACGATTTGAAAGAATAACCCTTCTAACTAATGGTTATCCAGTAAATTTGTTATACTTAAATTGTTAAAGTAGGGGTAGATAGTAACGGAGGGAGACCATGGAAACAAATCATAAGGGGACAATTATAAAAGTCGTTCTTGGCATCCTTCTGCTTTTAGGTGCCCTTTATTATGCCAGAATACTCTTCAGTCAAGAAACGACATTAGCCATATTCATTTTATCCGGGTTAGGACTGGGTTACATCGTCACCCGATCTGAAGTAGGGATGGCTACAGGCTTTATGGATTTTTTTATTAATGGCAACCGCAAACGTTTATATGGCTTACTCATGCTATTTGGAATAGGCGCCTGCGTAGTGGCAATCATTCATTTCCAAACAGCCCTTTCGGGAGCTGTACCCCAGTATGTATCCGATGGTTCACAACAAACCATACCCGGTACTAGTGCAGTTAGTCCAATAAATTTTGGATTAATTCTAGGGACCTTCCTATTCGGTGTTGGCTTATCTTTAAATAAGGGGTGCGGTTTGGGAACCCTTCGAAACATAGGTTATGGAAAAATGAGACATATGTGGACGCTTGTGTTTATTTTAATAGGGACCTTGCTAGGGCAACGTTTAACCTATCAACTCGATTACTCTGCTATTCATCAGTACGAGGTTCAGCTTTACTTGCCCCTTGAATTGGGTTATATCGGTACCGTTCTGCTTATTTTAGTAGTCTTGTCAGTTATCGCTTTTTTTGCTAGGCGATATGAAAAGAAACACGGTCCCAAAGATAAGATTAATGACATAACATTCCCTAAATTGACACCTACAAAAGACAATGTTTCACAACCTTTACTGTCATCTTCCCTGTTAACCACTTTATTTGTCCGACGCTGGTCAAGATTGGTAAGTGTGATTTTAATTACTATTTTACTCACTTTATTTCTCCTCTCGACAGGAGAACCGTTTGAAGTGACGAGTCCGTTAGTGTATCCAGCAGTCTGGTTAAGTGAGCTTATTGGAGTGAACCAAGTGCATCCGGCATTTGGAGACGTTCGAGAGGCTTTGTCCAGTGGCTTATTTAATCATCCAAACACCTTATTTAATCTCGGCATTATACTAGGTGCAGCTATTTACGGTTTAACCTCGGGACGCTTTAACTTTGTTTGGGAAATGAAATGGAAAGAATCGGGGTACTTTGCTTTAAGTGGCTTACTTATGGGAAGCGGAGCTGTACTGGCAAGTGGGTGTATTGTGGGAGCACTTTACTCAGGCATCGTTAATTTGTCATTATCCGGATGGGTTGTTTTCGCATCGATGAGCTTAGGTATGTATGTGACAGTCAAAATCATGAAAGGTCGAATCAGTACCATTACAAAAATGGCCGAAGAAGAGTAAACAAAAAAACGAACCAGATCAACTCTAATTAATAGTTGGTCTGGCTCAATTTAGTTTAGACGGTCTTATCCTTTAACGTGCTTGTAGAAACTGTTCGGTACTTTTGCAGTGTAACGAACTAATTTGCCAGTTGTTGGATGAGTAAAGGCTAGGGTGCTGGCGTGTAAACCAAGTCGCTTGATTGGGTTGGTTTCCGCACCATATTTTTTATCTCTTGCGATAGGGTGGCCAATATCTTGCATATGGACACGAATTTGATTTTTACGCCCGCTATCTAGCTCAACTTCAAGTAGAGAATAGTTCTTGTTTCCTGCAATTTTTTTATAGTGAGTTACGGCAAATTTCCCACCGTTGTCATAGGGACTGGAATACATCTTCATAGCCGCATTTTCAGTTAACCAAGAAGAGATCGAACCTTCATCTTTCTCCACTTCGCCTTCGACTAAAGCAGTATAGGTTCGTTCTTTCACCATTTTATGCCAATTCTTTTGTAAAGTGAGCTTGGCTTCTTCGGTTTTGGCATAGACCATCACACCAGACGTGTCACGGTCCAGACGGTGCACGATATAAATACGATTATTAGGATTATCTTTTTTCACGTAATCCATTAATTGCTGGTAAGCGGTGACTTCATTTGGTCCGTCAGCTGACATAGACAAGACACCGATGTCTTTATTGATCACGATAATGGCGTCATCTTCATGCAGGATGTTGATGCCAGAGAAGGCAGATAGTTTAAGTGATGTCTGGTTACTTATGATGCTCACGACTTGTCCCGGGTTTAGTGGGTGATTGTGTTGAGTAATGGTTTGTCCGTCAACCGCCACTTGTCCTCGTGTTAAAATAGATTTCACAGCGTTTCGACTTTTATTAGTTAGCGTCTGTAATAAAAAAGGCAACAATTGAGTCGCTTCTTCGATTGTATAGTTTGTAGTATCGTTATGTTTAATGGGTCTCACTCGCTTTCTAAAAAGGTTCTTTTAGCATTATAACACGAACGGGTAAGAGTCTCCTTGATAAATTAACTATCTTTTTTAAAAGACTAGCTAGGTAATAGACAGTTTTAAAAAATCATTGGAGCAATAGAGGAAATGATGACAACTCAAGGTTAATAAGTTTCATGAGTCGTCATCAAATGAGTGAATGGTTACAACTCAATACGGAAAACTCTTTTGAATTGTAACCAAGGACTGTAAACTCTATGACTCAATACTTGACAGGGTTATTAAAGATAGCTAATATATCTAGTGGGCACCCTTCACGAATGTGAGGGGTCAAAAGAACAGAATGTAACTAGTTGCTCCCTATTCTACCGGCTAAATAGAATAGGGAGCTTTTTCTATTTACAAGCTATCTTTATACCTCTGTCACATTAAACAGGAGGTAATACACATGACAAACTATATCTTTGTAACAGGCGGCGTGGTGTCATCTATTGGAAAAGGGATTGCAGCAGCTTCCTTAGGGCGTTTGCTAAAAAATAGAGGGTTAAAAGTAACGATTCAAAAGTTCGATCCTTACATCAATGTTGACCCTGGCACCATGAGTCCCTATCAGCACGGAGAGGTCTTTGTCACTGATGATGGAGCTGAAACTGATTTGGACTTAGGCCATTACGAGCGCTTTATCGATATTAATTTGAACACATACGCTAACGTTACCACGGGGAAAGTATACGCTGAGGTATTAAATAAAGAGCGTCGTGGAGATTATTTAGGGGCAACCGTTCAAGTCATTCCGCACATCACCAATGAAATCAAAGAAAAGATGATGCGAGTAGCGCAAACGACCGATGCGGATATTGTCATTACAGAAGTAGGTGGAACGGTTGGGGATATCGAATCGCTTCCTTTTTTAGAAGCCTTACGTCAAATGAAGCGAGACGTGGGTGCGGATCGTGTGATGTATATCCATACAACATTACTACCTTATTTAAAAGCGGCTGGCGAAATGAAAACGAAACCGACGCAGCACAGTGTGAAGGAGTTGCGCAGTCTAGGGATTCAGCCAAATATCTTAATCGTCCGAACAGAATACCCTTTGGAACAGGCGACTAAAGAGAAATTGGCATTGTTTACCGATGTCGAACCTGAGGCGGTTATAGAGTCACTAGACGTTAAAACCCTTTATACCATTCCGTTGGCTTTGCAGAAACAAGGATTAGATCAATTAGTCGTGGATCATTTTAAATTAGACGCTCCAAAAGCTGATATGACAGAATGGCAAGCATTAGAAGAAAAAGTGTTGAATCTAAAAGAACGGACACGTATTGCTATTGTTGGGAAATATGTTGCATTGCCGGATGCTTATTTGTCAGTGGTTGAATCACTGAAACATGCAGGCTATGCGGTCAATTCCGATATAACGATTAAATGGGTCAACGCTGAAAGCTTAACACTAGAGAGCATCGAAAAAGAGCTAGAGGATGTGGACGGTATTTTGGTTCCTGGAGGATTTGGCGAACGCGGTTTAGAAGGGAAAATGCTGGCTATTCGATACGCAAGAGAAAAAAAGATTCCCTTTTTAGGTATTTGCTTGGGCATGCAATTGGCCGCAATCGAGTTCGCAAGGAACGTGGTCAAGTTAGAAGGAGCCGGTTCAGCTGAAGTGAATCCTCATATTGAACACACTATTATCGACTTAATGCCGGATCAGAAAAGCATGGTGAATATGGGCGGAACCTTACGTCTAGGACTCTTCCCGTGCAAATTAAAACCGGGTACAGTCACAGCAAAAGCTTATGGGAATCAAGAAGTGGTTCAAGAAAGACACCGTCACCGCTATGAATTCAATAATGAATATAGAGAACTATTGGCGGAGCACGGAATGGTCTTTTCAGGCGTTTCTCCAGATAACCGTTTAGTTGAAATGATTGAACTAAGCGATCATCCTTTTTTCGTCGGTTGTCAATTCCACCCAGAGTTCATCTCTAGACCAAATCGGCCACATGCACTGATTGCCACGTTTGTAGAGAAATCATTAAAAAAAACAAGCCCTTATCATAAGTAGTTGGATGTAGCCCTAACTTCTACTGATAAAGTCTTGTACTTTTTATAAGTATCACTGAGAAAACAGTTGATTAAACCCTTTAATCAAATCAACTTCTGAATCGGTTACTTCATGACCGCCATCTAGCAATTTAAATGCAGTGGAAGAGTAATGTTCTTTAAGTTGATTGGCCAACTTTAATACGTCGCTCGGAGTGGACAGGGTGTCCGTTGAACCAGCAGTGATTAAGATGTGGGTGTCTGAACCAGAGGCAAAGGTATAGTTTAAATTTGAAGGATGCATAAGGATAACTGCTTCGGCTATGTTAGGCCGTTTTTCAAGCAGGCCTAGAATAAAATTAGCTCCGTTGGAATAGCCCATGAGAGTAACTGGTTTATCAGAATAAGGTAGGGTATCCCACAAATCTAAAAAGGCATCTGTTTTCTCATCAAAGTCATCTCTGTTGAGCATGCCGTTAATGAGTGGTTTAAAGTATCGTCTTTCTTGTCCACTTCCTTCATTGCCTAAAAAGCTGACAATGGATGCACGGGGATTCACTTCTCCAGTGATGGACAGCAGACTGTATTCATTTCCTCCTGTTCCGTGAAAAAGAGCAAAAGTCTCTTTCGATGAGCCAGGTATGGTAAGATAATCCATATACGTATCACTCCTAAAATTTTTAAAAGGATGTGCCAACTGACATGAATCACAGTCCACTCATTCACCACATTTCCGTTATAAACGATAATGTACAGAAAGCCTTCACCTTCTATAATAAGGTACTTGGATTGGATTTACTAATGAAAACGGTCAATCAAGATGATTTAAGTATGTATCATTTGTTTTTCAGCGATACAAAAGGACGGCCAGGGACAGAGTTTACAGTCTTCGCTATGGCAGATGGAGACAGAAAGGTCTTTGGGACGGATGATGTGGAGAGAACGATTTTCGCTGTACCAAGTAATGAGTCCTTATTTTTTTGGGAAGAGCGTCTGAATGAGTATGGACTATTTAACTGTGAAATTGAAGACTACAATGACTCATCTATTTTACGGTTCGAAGACTATGATGGGGTTCAGCTTGGACTTGTACCGGTTAAAAAGGATTCTGGGGAATATTTTGGAAGAGAAACAGACGACATTTCTTCAGAGCATATGATTTTAGGCATCGATTCTGTTCATTTAAGGGTTCGCTACCCTCAAGCCACAGCAAACATATTAGAGGAACTATACGGATTATCGATGATAAAAGAGATCGAGCAAAGCGGACTACCGACAATCATTCTGTCAAAGCCAAATACCTTGTTTAATCAGGAGATTCATATTATAGAAGACAAAGAGAACCCTGTTGCAAAGGAGGGAGTCGGAAGCGTGCATCATATTGCTTTTTCGGTGAAATCAAAAGCAGATTTAGAGAGACTGGAAGAACAGATTGCCGAGCGAAACTTCATCAATTCCGGTATCAAAAATAGAGAATTCTTTTATTCCTTCTATTTCAGAGAACCGAATAAATTGTTAATTGAAACGGCAACAGAAGAAACAGAGTTGATTAAAGAATCTTACGATGGACTCGCTTTTGACGAGGTGCCGCTTTATTTACCGTCTTTCTTGGAGCGTAAGCGCCGCATCATTGAACAACAGTTATAATAGAACTACTGAAAGGAGGTTTAGACATGTCACTAGCAGAAAATTTATCTGGAACGACTTGGGAATTGGTC
This sequence comes from Alkalibacterium sp. MB6, assembly GCF_009935905.1. Lineage (GTDB taxonomy): Bacteria > Bacillota > Bacilli > Lactobacillales > Carnobacteriaceae_A > Alkalibacterium. The sequence goes on from NZ_PREX01000022.1 coordinate 22,583, forward strand.
TCTTTTCAATCAGAAGACAAAAAGGGGAACATGATTTATCCTATGGGAGAAGATGCTACAGGATTCATCTATATTCATCCTGGAAACAGGCTATCCGTTCATATAATGGTAGCGGATAGGGAAAAAAGCCGTAAAAGGGTTGGAGAAGTGGACTTTAATACGGAAGCAGAAAAAGAAATGGCTGAATTGGGCTACCACGCCTATACCGGACCGTTTACCTTAAATGAAGATGCTGTAACGCTAACAACCCATGTAGAAGTCAGTTTAATCACGTCTTATATCGGTGTTGATCAAACGCGTACAGTGAAATTAGAAGGGGACACAATGCAATTATCTAATGTGAAGCACCCTGAACGCAAATTAGTCTGGAAAAAAGTCGAGAACTAAATAAAAAACAGGCTTGTTTCATTTTGAAAATGAGACAAGCCTGTTTTTATGAAAGTTGGTATACATTACGTTGTTATTAAGCTTTTTCGTAGAGTGCTTTAATTTGATCTTGAGCTGTTTTGTTGTTTAAGAAATCCTCATAAGTGGTTTCAGCACGATCAACAACCCCGTTAGGTGTAATTTCGATGATACGGTTCGCAACTGTTTGGATAAACTCACGGTCATGTGAACTAAACAATACAGAGCCTTTGAATTCAATCATACCGTTATTCAACGATTGGATGGACTCCAAGTCTAAGTGGTTCGTTGGGTCGTCCATAACTAAAACGTTCGCTTTGCTTAGCATCATTTTAGATAACATACAACGCACTTTTTCTCCACCAGATAAAACAGACACTTCTTTTAATACATCTTCTCCGGAAAACAGCATACGTCCTAAGAAACTTCTCAAGAACGTGTTGTCATTCTCTTCTTTAGAAGCGTATTGTCTTAACCAGTCTAGAATCGTTTGAGAATTGTTTTCAAATTCATCAGACGTATCTTTTGGCAAGTAAGAACGTGATGTGGTAACACCCCACTGAACAGTACCTGTATCTGGTTCCATTTCACCCATAATAATTTTGAATAAAGTCGTTAAAGCAACGTCACTCAAGCTGGTGAAAGCAACTTTATCTTCTCTTGATAAAGTAAACGTAATGTTACCTAACACTTGTTTGCCGTCGATTGATTTAGAAACATTTTCTAAACGAAGCAAGTCATTTCCGATTTCACGTTCGGGTTGGAAACCAACGAACGGGTAACGGCGTGAAGAGGGCTGAATATCATCTAATGTAATTTTATCCAACATTTTCTTACGAGATGTCGCTTGTTTTGATTTAGACGCATTCGCACTAAAGCGAGCAATAAAGGCTTCTAATTCTTTAATTTTCTCTTCTTTTTTAGCGTTTTGGTTTGATTGAAGTCTTGAAGCCAATTGGCTGGACTCTAACCAGAAGTCGTAGTTTCCTACAAACAGTCTGATTTTACCAAAGTCAACGTCGACCATGTGCGTACACACTTTATTTAAAAAGTGTCTGTCATGGGAGACAACGATAACGGTGTTTTCAAAGTTAATTAAAAATTCTTCTAACCAAGCGATTGAATGAACGTCCAAGCCGTTTGTAGGCTCGTCTAGTAGTAAGACGTCTGGTTTACCAAACAAAGCTTGTGCTAACAAGACTTTAACGTGCTCGCCACCAGTTAATTCGCTCATTTTTTGGTGATGCAACTGGTCAGGAATACCCAAACCTTCTAATAAAGTCGCTGCTTCAGGCTCAGCTTCCCAACCGTCTAACTCAGCGAATTCGCCTTCTAATTCAGCAGCCTTAATGCCGTCAGCATCGGAAAAGTCAGCTTTAGAATAAATCGCATCTTTTTCCTGCATGATTTCAAACAGGCGTTTGTGGCCCATAATAACGGTATCGATAACCAATTGATCTTCATAATCGTAATGGTTCTGTTTTAAAACAGCCATACGCTTGTTTGATGGAATGGATACGTCACCGGATGTTGGAGAGATTTCTCCAGATAAAATCTTTAAAAAGGTAGATTTTCCGGCACCGTTCGCACCGATAACACCGTAGCAATTGTCGTTGGTAAATTTCATGTTTACTTCTTCAAATAATTTTTTGTCTGAAAAACGCAGACCTAAATCTGTTACTGTAATCATATATTATATTCCTCAATTCTATAGACTGTTCTTATTATTTATCAAAAGACTCACAAAAAAGAGGTGCTGAGTACCAGCCCTCTAAGTCCATTACTCCCATTATACGCAAGTTTTCATCATTTGCATGCCTTTTTTACTTTTTCTTCTAAATAAATGATAAAAAAGTCAAAAGTCAGTCAAAATTAAGTAGAAAAGCACGTTTAAAGTTGCTACACTGATTTAGAACGTCTTAAAACTACCAAAAAGAGGTGTATGTATGGAAACAACAGTAGCGCAACAATTAGTAGGGGAATTTTTTGGAACGGCTATTTTAATTTACATAGGAAGTGGAGTCGGAGCTAGTAACTCATTAAAGGACTCAAAAGCATATGATTCAGGATGGTTACACATTACCATAGGTTGGGGTTTAGCCGTGACGATGGCCATTTACTCTATCGGTTGGCTGTCACCTGCTCATTTAAATCCAGCCGTTACATTAGGTATGGCTGTTGCTAACCAAATAGAATGGCGCATGGTGCTACCTTATATTACGGTTCAAATAGTGGGAGCAATGCTGGGCTCGTTACTAGTATGGCTGCATTATTTCCCACATTTCAAAGAAACGAAAGATTCAGATGCAATATTGAGTGTGTTTTCAACGACACCAGCTATAAAAGCACCCCTTTGGAATGTCATCAGTGAAATCTTAGCCACAGGTGTCTTGGTTTATGCTTTATTAGCTTTTACTCAAGGTGATTTTACGGAAGGATTAAATCCCGTTGTAGTCGGCTTATTGATTCTCACCATCGGGTTATCGCTAGGCGGAACGACGGGTTATGCTATTAATCCAGCTAGAGACTTGGGTCCACGAATCGCCCATCAACTGTTGCCTATTGCTAATAAGGGTAGCTCCCAATGGGATTATGCTTGGATTCCTATCATTGGTCCCTTCGTCGGTGCAACAATCGGTGGGTTACTTTTCATAGCAGTCACCACATGGATATAATAAAAAAAGGATGATCAGCCCATGAGGGATTGGTCATCCTTTTTTCATGAAAATTACTCTCCGAATCGTAAATAAGCCTATTGGAGTAGACTTTTTATGAAAACCACCCGCTTTTTTTAAAAATGTATGATACACTAGAAAAGGATTGATTATAAAGAAAGAAGGAATGGAAATGGAATTGGTCATTATCGTCTTAAATAAGACGGATGTGCTTGACGAATTGCTGACGGCCTTTGTGGAATATAAAGTCACGGGCGCCACGGTTCTGGACAGTAGCGGGATGGGACACATTATTTCAAATCGCTTCCCCATGTTCTCCATGTTTGCTGAGCTTAAAGATGAGCGTAAAGCAAACAGTAAAACGATTTTTACCGTTGTGGAGAATGAATCAGAGCGGGAAGATGTTCTCCATGCAGTGGAAAGTGTATTAGGAGACATTACAGAACCGGATACGGCTATTTTCTTTAGCCTACCCGTAAACTTTACCAAAGGAATCGATGACGAAACTATATTAGAAGAAGGTTTTTAACATGTCGTACACGCTTTATGTTGCTATATTGATGCTTGCTGGAATGGCGGGAGGTAAATTAGCAAGCAAAGTAGGATTGCCGACAGTATCAGGTTATATATTAATTGGCCTTCTATTAGGACCGAGTGCCCTCAATTTAATCACAGGTGAAGTCTATACTAATCTGGGATTCATCAATGAGTTGGCCTTAGGCATGCTTGCCATTTCAGTCGGAACAGAATTACACTACACAATGTTTAAGAAATTCGGGAAAAACTTAATTACTATATCTGTCGGAAATGCAGTTCTGACAGTGATATTAGGAACGTTATTCACATGGTGGATGGGTACGGAACTCCAATATGCTCTCATTCTCGGGACACTCGCTTTAACGGTATCACCAGCTGGAGTAGTCGAAGTCGTGAAAGATACTCGAGCAAAAGGTGAAATGACACAAAACCTTTTGGGACTGGTTGCCTTTGACAATTTATTGGCTATTATCGTACTTGGTATGATGGTATCATTTGTCCAGTCCTTGGGTGATCAAGGGGCATCTGGCCTCATGTTAGTGGGGACCGTTTTATTGGATATTTTCCTTGGTGTTCTTTTAGGTGCACTGACTGGCTTATTTGTTTCGTTTTTCATTCGCAAAGACACCGCCAACGATAAATTGTTAGTCATTATGTTGGCTGCCATCTTACTCAATACCGGCGTATCGACCATGTTTGGCTTGTCGCCAGTACTGACAAATATTGTATCAGGTATTGCAATAACTAACTTAACCTATAAAAAAGCATTAATGGCATCCGTATTGTCACGTATTGAATTACCAATATTTGTGATTTTCCTGACACTTGCAGGTGCTCATATCGATATTGCGATTGTTGGTCGAGTGGGTCTTGCTGGACTGGGCTATATTTTAGCACGAGCAATTGGAAAATACGTTGGGACACTAGTCTTTTCACAATTTACAACCATTAGTAAACCGGTTAGACCGTACCTTGGATGGGGGCTCTTTCCTCAAGCAGGTATTGCTATCGGGTTAGCTACTATCGCCGAACGAAGTTTACCGAATGTTTCAGGTACCATTACCGGAGTCGTTTTGGCAGGCGCAGTCTTCTTTGAAATCTTTGGACCGATGATTGCAGGAAGAGCACTGAAAGCGGCCGGCGAAACACAAGAAAGATAAGAGGATACCAAAATAAGACGCAAGCGATGAGTCAGAAGAAACTGACTTGTTCGCAGCGTCTTTTTTGTTTGTATTTGTCTCTTTAAATTATGGAAAGTTAACAAGATTGTCATTGTATTTATAGGCTTTTTAGTATAAAGTGAAGAGAGGGATTCTGTGAAACAAATGATTGTTTCACGACTCGTTATAGAAAGGGTTTTGTCGAATGACTCCAGAAAAATTTCAACGTGAACTATTAAAAAGAGACATTCCCATAACAGACGACAAGATGAAGCAGTTTGAGCGCTACTTGGAGCTGTTGCAAGAATGGAATGAAAAGATTAATTTAACTGCTATTACTGAAAAAGAAGAAGTTTATTTAAAACATTTTTATGACTCGCTGACAGCCGGACTTTATGTAGATTTTAAACAAGGGGTCCACAGCCTATGCGACGTAGGCTCAGGTGCTGGTTTCCCCAGTATCCCCCTAAAAATTATTTACCCTAACTTAACGATTACCATAGTCGATTCGTTGAACAAACGAATTGGCTTTTTAGAGACAGTCGTTAATGAGTTGGGCTTAACCGGCGTGAACCTGTATCATGACCGAGCAGAAACATTTGGGCAAAACAAACAATTTAGAGCATCATTTGATTTTGTGACAGCTCGAGCGGTTGCTCGAATGAGTGTGTTGGCTGAATTGTGTCTCCCTCTTGTTAAGAAAGATGGGACCTTTATCGCTATGAAAGCAGCTCAAGGTCAAGAAGAGTTACAAGAAGGCAAGCGAGCGATCGGCATACTAGGTGGTAAAGTGAGAGAGGATATTTCCTTTGAACTGCCTGAAGGAGCCGGCGAACGCCATATTATTTTAATTGATAAGAAAAAAGAAACACCGAATAAGTACCCGAGAAAACCAGGGACGCCTAACAAGAGGCCATTGGTTTAAAGAGAAATAAGATAAAGAAAAGTTTGGAGGATGAGTATGGCACGAATTATAGCCGTCGCAAATCAAAAAGGCGGAGTGGGTAAAACCACGACGACCGTCAATCTTGGCGCATCACTGGCTTATGTAGGCAAACGTGTGCTTTTGATTGACATGGATGCCCAGGGAAATGCGACCAGCGGGTTGGGCGTGCGAAAAGGAGAAGTGGATAGAGACATTTATGATGTTTTAATCAACGAGGTTCCTTTGGAAGACGTGATCCAATCATCAAGTCGTGAAAATTTATATATCGCCCCTGCGACCATTCAATTGGCTGGTGCCGAAGTGGAACTGACCAGCTTAATGGCGAGAGAAACGCGCTTAAAACGAGCGGTTGAATCAGTTGAAGACCAGTATGATTTTATTTTAATTGACTGCCCGCCGTCCCTTGGGCATTTAACGATTAATGCCTTCACGGCCAGTCATTCTGTCTTAATTCCTGTTCAATGTGAGTATTATGCATTGGAAGGGCTGAGTCAGTTGTTAAACACCATTCGACTAGTACAAAAGCATTTCAATAAGGACTTACGTGTCGAAGGCGTTTTATTAACGATGCTTGATGCGCGAACAAACTTAGGTTTTGAAGTCGTCAATGAAGTGAAAAAATACTTCCGAGAAAAAGTATACGGCACTATTATTCCTAGAAATGTCCGCTTATCTGAAGCACCAAGTTACGGGCTGTCAATTATCGATTATGATTTGAGATCCAAAGGTGCAGAAGTGTACCAGGAGTTAGCAAAGGAAGTGATGGGTAATGGCAAATAAGAAAAAAGGCTTAGGCCGAGGCATTGATGCATTATTTGATGTGCCTGATTTTGAAAAAGAAGTCAATGAAAATGATGAGCAAGTTGAACAGCTTGCATTGGACGAGATTCGCCCGAACCCATACCAGCCGAGACGTTATTTTAATGAAGAAGCTTTAGAGGAACTGGCATCGTCTATCAAAGAATCAGGTGTGCTGCAACCAATTATCGTTCGCAAGTCCTCCGTTAAAGGGTACGAGATTGTAGCTGGAGAGAGACGGTTTAGAGCATCGAAGTTAGCTGAAAAAGAAACGATTCCAGCTATCGTTAGAGAATTGAACGAAGAAATCATGATGCAAGTCGCCATTTTAGAAAACTTGCAACGTGAAGACTTGACGTCACTTGAAGAAGCAGAAGCTTACAACATGATGATGGATAAGTTAGAGATGACACAAGAGATGGTTGCTGAAAAGTTAGGCAAGAGCCGTTCTTATATTGCCAACCATTTGCGCTTATTGGCATTGCCTGAAGAGGTTAAAATGATGGTACAAGAAGGCCGCTTATCAAATGGTCAGGCCCGTACCTTGTTAGGATTGAAAGATAAGGCTAAAATTGCTAAGTTAGCTAGACGAGCTGTTAAGGAAAAGTTAACGGTGAGACAGCTGGAACATTTGGTAGCAGAAGCAAATGCACAACCTAAAAAAGACCAGCCAGTTGACCCAACACCTAAAAAATCACTTTATATTCGCAAATCCGAAGAATTGTTGACTGATAAATTCGGCACAAGCGTTGTGATTCGTGAAAAAGGTGAAAAGGGCAAAATCGAAATCGAGTATGTGTCTCCAGATGATTTGAACCGCATTTTGGAAGAATTGGATGTCGACTTAAATTAAATGAAATAGAGTTTAGGGAGAGAGCCAAATGAATAAAACCTATGATTTGCATGATGTGATAGAGATGAAAAAACCTCATCCATGCGGAACCAACAGTTGGGAAATTATTCGTATGGGCGCAGATATACGACTCAAATGTACAGGATGCAACCATTTGGTCATGATGCCCCGAAGAGAATTCGAACGTAAAATGAAAAAAGTAATCCAATCTGCTGAGTAAACTCAGACAGAGATAGGGACACGGATTAGACCATCCTTGGGATCAAAAAGGATGGCGAAAGAGAAAGGGATTAATTAAATGGCTTTAACCGCAGGAATCGTTGGCTTGCCCAACGTAGGAAAATCAACTTTATTTAATGCAATAACAAAAGCTGGAGTAGAAGCAGCAAACTACCCATTTGCCACAATCGATCCGAACGTCGGCGTTGTTGAAGTGCCGGATAAACGTTTAGACCGACTAAAAGAATTAGTCAATCCCCAGCGTGTCGTTCCAACGACCTTTGAATTCACTGACATTGCCGGTATTGTGAAAGGTGCCAGCAAAGGGGAAGGCCTTGGGAATAAATTCTTGGCCAACATTCGCGAAGTGGATGCGATTTGTCACGTCGTTCGTTGTTTTGAAGATGACAATGTGACCCATGTCTCAGGCCAGGTGAATCCTGCAGAAGATATTGAAACGATCAATATGGAGTTGGCACTAGCTGACTTGGAGTCTGTAGACAAACGTATTGAACGCGTGCGCAAACAAGCGAAATCAAAAGACCAAGAAGCAGTCGCTATGCTGAGTGTTCTAGAGAAAATTAAGCCAGTTTTAGAAGAGGGTAAACCTGTTCGTGTACTGGAATTTTCAGACGACGAGTTACCTATTTTAAAGTCACTATTTCTATTGACTAGTAAACCCGTTTTATATGTGGCAAATGTTGCAGAAGACGACGTCGCTGATCCTGAAAGCAACCAACATTTGCAGACTGTTAAGCAAATTGCTGCAGAAGAAGGTGCTGAAGTCGTTGCTATTTCAGCTGCTATTGAAGAAGAGATAGCTGAACTGGATGATGAAGAAAAAGCAGAATTCTTAGAAGACTTAGGCATAGCTGAACCAGGAATGGATAAATTAATCCGTTCGTCTTATGATTTGCTTGGACTTGCTACCTTCTTTACAGCTGGAGAAAAAGAAGTGCGTGCATGGACATTCAAAAAAGGAATGAAAGCTCCTCAAACAGCAGGGGTCATTCATACTGACTTTGAACGAGGATTCATTCGTGCAGAAACCATTTCATATGCAGATTACGACGCACTTGGAAGCGAAAAAGCTGCTCGAGAAGCAGGTAAATTAAGAGCAGAAGGAAAAGAGTATATCGTTCAAGACGGCGATGTTATCTTATTCCGTTTCAACGTGTAAAGAGAGGATATTGAGTTATGCGAAAAAAGAACGAACCAGTTGAACAGGATATCACTCAAACCATTGAGCACAAACGCGAGGAAAACGAGAGATTGTTTGATCAACTGACCAGCAAAAATAAAGAGTATATGGTCAAGTTGAACCGTCAGCTTGACGAGGGTGGCATGACTGAAGAACGAAAAACGGCCATCTACAACGACATGTTGAAAACAATCGTTGAACAACAAGCGAATCATTTAACGGCTCGCAAAATATACGGCACAACCACCGACCAAGCCATTTATTTGTTGGAAGGAAAAGGCAAGGGAATCGGGCAAGAAGAACAAGTTGTTCAGTCTGAACCATGGAAAATTTACTTGGACGGCTCCCTCTTACTAGGCGGAATGTTCGCCTTGATTACGGGTGTGTCGTACCTATTTGGTAATGAAACTGCTGGATTAGGCTTAATTACCTTGATTCTAAACTTCTTATTAAGTGGATTAGCCATTATGGTGATTACGAAGTATGCACCTCAACCAGGTGTCAAAGGTGGCTTTTTGAAATATGTGTTAGCGACGACTTTGACGATGATTGCTTGGATTATCGTGATGTCCTTCGGTACAGCACTGTTCCCAGCGTCACTCAATATATTCATACCAGGACTCTATACGTTAATTATCGGTATAGCAGCCTTTGGTTTGAGATGGTACCTGAAGAAAAAACTAAATATTCAAGGCACGCTTCTGTAAGCAAACGTGTCAAGGAATCCCCAACGGAAAATGTTACACTATTCCGTTGGGGATTTTTTGACTCGATTTCCTAAACGAACTTCGGTAAAAATCGATAGCCGACGTGAACTCCGTAGAGAAGCCTTCTCTAAGCAAGTCGAGGAATAATTCAGCGTTGAGTTGCCTAGAGAACGGTTTTCTAAGCAACTCGAGAGAGTAGCCGGTGTCTGAGTTGCGAATAGAAGGCTTCTCTATGCAACTCGATTAAGATCTTGCAGATGTAGATTCTGGCCATCGCCAGAATCACCCTTTTATAAGCCCAAAGGCATTGGTTTTTTTCAATTCCACTAAGTGTGGAGTCGCATCGTTGCCTTTTTATATGATACAATAGTGAAGAGTATTTGAGAGAACTCTCATAATAAAGGATAAGACAATACACAGATGGAGGGGTTTAGATGACAGAGAATACAACAACACGCCTGATTCAATCGGTAGTGGATCATTTAGTTGAAACCGACACGGATGCGTTGAATGGGTGGGGTGAAAACCGCAATCAACTGATTCAAGTTGGAGGAGATATGCTTAAAGGAGTCGACAAAGTTATCTCAGGGGACTTGCGTATTATTAAAGATGATGGCACGGTAGGCACTTACCCGGCTTTTCGAGTGCAACACAATAACGCATGCGGCTATTATAAAGGTGGCATTCGCTTTAGTACCGGTGTGAACCAGGCTGAAGTCACAACTTTGTCAATGCTGATGACGTTAAAAAATGCCCTTCACCATTTACCATATGGTGGCGGAAAAGGTGGCGTACACATTGACGTCAGAAAACACTCCAAACGTGAACTCAGAGACGTGAGTCAAGCGTACGTTAGACTGTTGAAAAACGATATCGGTCCTTATTTAGATATTCCCGCTCCGGATGTCGGTTCTGGTGAAGAAGTGATGGACTGGATGACCAATGAATACAAAGCCCTTCATCCAAATGAACCCTTTATCAACACATTTACCGGTAAAAGTATTGCGAACGGAGGAGCTAAAGGCCGTTCAGAATCAACGGGTATAGGCACGTTTACCAGTTACCTTTACTTACTTGATATCTTAACCAATGATAAAATTGAAGTGAATGAGGCGCATCAATCGGTCAAAGAATCGGTTAAAGCGATTGGTAAAAAAGATGAACCGGTTAAATTAGCTATACAAGGATTCGGAAATTTAAGCCAAGCGTCAGCTCTAGCAGCCTACAACTGCGAGGTGCCACATAAGATTGTGGCTATTTCTGACAGTCGTTCAACTCTGTATTCAGAAAACGGTTTGGATCCAGAAGTGTTAGTCCCTTTTAAACAAAAACATGACCGTTTACCAAACGAAAGTGAACTAAAAGAGTTAGGGATAGAGGCAACCGTAGAGGATCCAAAAGCTGTTCTAACCGTCGACTGCGACGTGTTACTATTAGGAGCGATTGAGAATCAAATTACCAAAGACAATCAAGCAGACATTAAAGCCACTATTTTGGTAGAAGGTGCCAATGGTCCTATCGATCGCGATGCCGATGACTACTTAGAGTCTCAAGGGAAAGTCATTATCCCAGACGTTTTGGCAAATGCTGGCGGAGTCACTGTTTCTTACTTTGAGTGGAGACAAGGCAATACGAATGAAGATAAATCAAAAGAAGAAATTTTAAACGACATGAATCAACGAATGAAAGACGTGAGCCACGAAGTCTTCTCCGCTTACTTCACTTCTGAACATGGTGAGTCTATGCGATTCTTATGTTTCAAACTCGCTTTTATTAGAATCATTGACGTAATGAAGCGTACCGGTAAATTAATTTAAGTTAGGGTTCAAAATAAGTAACTAAGGAGACTTAGGATGAGAGACAAAGTATTGATAACAGGTGCAGCCGGACGAATCGGCTCACGATTAATTGCTTATCTCAAAGATGATTATGACTTGGTATTGACAGAAAAAGAGGTATCTTCATTATCTGATTGGCAGAGTGACAGCATAACGGTTCAAACATTGGATATTCTGAATAAAGAAGAATGTTTGAACTGTTGTTCGGGTGTAGACATGGTGGTTCACTTGGCGGGGAACCCCTCTCCGCTCGCTAGTTATGAAGAAGTTAAAACCATCAATATGGACGGCACATTTACTATCATGTCAGCTGCAAGTGAAAAAGGCTGCCGGCGATTAATTTACGCCAGCAGCATCCATGCAGTCAAAGGTTATGAAGAGGATGTTCAAGTTAAGACGGACAGCGTCGTTCGCCCACCAGATTTTTACGGTGTGACTAAAGTTTTTGGAGAAGCCCTTGGGAGTTATTTTGCCTACCAAGAAAGCCTGGAAGTCATTGCCATTCGCATAGGCGGTTACCGCTCGTTGGAAATGCTAGTTGAAAAGGGTGAGGAATTGACGATGGATCAGCGAGACTCTTATTTGAGCGAGCGCGACATGGGACATTTGATTGATCGTTGTTTGAAAGCCGACTTAGATGAGCCATTCTTAATTGTGCATGGCTTGTCAGATAATCATTTCAAGTTTCTCGACTTATCTGATACGAAACGAAAACTGGCTTATAACCCACAAGATGATGGGTTTGAATTTAAGGAAAGTTAAATCATAAAGACGTCTGTTCTAATTCGAGCAGGCGTCTTTTCATCTCTAAACCGCCTCTAAAGCCACGAGGGGCACCTGACTTTGGAATGACTCGGTGACACGGGAAGATAATCAGCAAAGGATTCTTTCCAATGGCGGTTCCAACAGATCGAGCGGCCATAGGCGAACGCCCCAACCGACTAGCCAACTCTCCGTAAGTCACTGTCTCACCATAAGGAATCATACGCAAAGCTTGCCAAACCTCCAGCTGAAAAGGAGTGCCTTTGATATCTGAAGGGAGATTTAACTCTCGGGATTTTCCAGACAAGTAATCGATGAAAGCTGTAAGGTAAGGCGCCATTTTTTCATCATCCAAAAGAAGGTCGGCTTGTGGCATGTGTTTGGCAGCCCATTCCGCCATTTCTTCAAAGGAAGCAGGGGAGGAGCCAACGAAACAAAGCCCTTTCGAAGTAGCAGCCAGATACATAGTCCACTCATCATAGTGGAGTAAGGTGTAATAAATGGGTGACATGGTGAATCCTCCTTTAAGCGTACTAAGTTGACGGTTTAGTAACAAGTTAAAACGAGAAACGAAAATTAAGTGGTACCGAAATGGGTTTAGTAACAAGTTAAAACGAGAATCGTAAACTAAGTGGTCACAATCCGCTAAATAGTCTCTCAACGGTTCTCAGATGACTAAAAACACGAGCTATCCTACAAAATTAAACGATTGTGTAGGGCAGCTCGTGTATTTAACTCATGACTCTTACAGACCAGCGTCTACAGTTTTTGACAACGCCTGTTTAATTTCTGACAAAACGAATAAACGATCTTCTGGGTTTTCCAAGTTAACCTTGTCAATATCGATAATTAAAGTATCGCTCTTATCATAAGAAGCAAACCAGTCATCATAGCGGCTGTGCAACTTCGTATAATAGTCCAGTAAGCCTGGGTTGTCTTCAATCTGCTCATAAGGGCGGCCACGTTTTTTAATGCGTTCTAAGTGAGTATCCAATGATCCTCTTAAATAAATTAATAAATCTGGACCTTTTTTCGGCATACCCTCTATTTCTTCCATCATGTTATCCAACAAATCAGTATACAAATCCATCTCGACAGAACTCATATTTCCTTGTTCATAGTTAATACGAGTGAAAAGCGCATCTTCATAAATAGAGCGGTCCAGCACATTGTGTCTATGTACTAAAGCTTGCTTGATGCTTCTAAAACGCGTATTTAAGAAGAAGATTTGAAGAGAAAATGCCCAACGTTGTGGGTCCTCATAAAATTTTTCTAAAAGAGCATTATCTTTTACATGCTCATAAAAGGCGGTACTATTTAATTCTTTTGATATTAGAGTGGTGTACGTACTTTTTCCAGCTCCAATCATCCCTGCTAAAACTATCACAGACATTGCGGCTCCTTCCATTTCTAAAAGTATTTTTATCTGTTCTATCATACCATAGAAGATACAGGGAGACACATGACATTTTTATTAGGTAACAGCTGAAAAGGGTCAAATCAGATTTAAAAAATGAAATCCATTATAATGAGAAGAGGCGTTTGCATTTGAAATAACGGCAGAATCAGCTTTTAAACACCACAAAAAGGAGAGAAATTATATGTTGTATCCTATCGCTACAGAGACACGTCATACGATTGATTTAAATGGGATATGGACATTCTTACTGGATGATGGGTCGGAATTGATTGACACATCAAAATCGATTCAGACGGAAGAGGTCATTGCCGTTCCTGGTTCCTTTAATGATCAAGCAATTGCTTCACGCGTCAGAAATCGCGACGGATCAGTCTGGTATGAACGGGAATTCGTTGTCCCAACAAGCCTGTTAAAGGATAGACTCGTTTTAAGGTTTGGTTCTGTGACGCACCGGGCAGTGGTTTACCTTAATGGAGAGAAAATAACCGAGCACAAAGGTGGCTTCACTCCTTTTGAAGTGGAGATTAATGATAGCATCAAGCCAGGAAAAAACCGTCTACTGGTAGAAGTGAGTACGCTCCTGGATTACACCTCTTTACCTGTTGGTAACTACAGTAAGGAGACCGATGAAAATGGTCAAGTCACTCACAAGGTTGACGAAAACTTTGACTTTTTCAATTACGGGGGCTTGCATCGTCCGGTCAAGATCTACTCTACTCCAAAAACCTACATTGAAGATATCACAGTGGTACCAGAAGTATCAGGAGATGATGCGACGGTTCACTTAGATGTAACTGTTAAAGGTGACTATGACCACGTTAGAACGATTATTATAGACGAAGATGGTCAATAAGTGGCTACTGCAGAGTCGAATTCAACATCAATCACTATTGAACAAGTGAATCTTTGGAAACCAATGAATGCTTACCTTTATACGGCACGAGTAGAAGTGAGTACCAATGGTGAGTTGATAGATGTGTATGAAGAACCCTTTGGCATCCGCACGGTTGAGGTAAAAGATGGTCAGTTTTATATTAACGGTCAACCATTTTATTTCAAAGGTTTCGGTAAACACGAGGATGCTTACTACAATGGACGTGGGCTCAATGAAAGTTTGAACGTTATGGACTTGAATCTGTTCAAATGGATTGGAGCGAACTCATTCCGGACGTCACATTACCCTTATTCAGAAGAAATGATGCGTTTGGCTGACCGAATGGGCATTGTCGTCATTGATGAAACACCGGCAGTTGGACTATTATCTGGTTTTTCAGCCATGTTATCTGGTGGGGCAGAGCAAGTCAATACGTGGGAAGAAATGGAAACAAAAGAAGCTCACGAGCAAGTCTTTCGCGAGCTAATCGCCCGAGATAAAAACCATGCTTGCGTTGTGATGTGGTCTATTGCAAATGAAGCGGCCACTTATCAAGAAGGGGCGAGGGAGTACTTTGAACCGCTTGTAAAGTTAACAAAAGAGTTGGACCCGCAAAACCGCCCGACAACGATTGTCTTAATTATGTATGCCACTCCAGATACAGATTTGATAACGGATTTGATTGATGTCGTTTCTCTTAACCGCTACTATGGTTGGTACGTTGACACAGGTGATTTCAAAGCAAGTGAAAAAGCTCTGCGTGACGAGCTTGCTGCTTGGGAAGAAGCGTATCCGGGCAAACCGATTCTCTTTACAGAATATGGAGCAGACACAATAGCAGGCTTCCACGCCTTTGATGATATCCCGTTTACTGAAGAATTCCAGGTCAATTATTATGACATGTACCATAAAGTGTTTGACGAGTTCCAACATGTGATTGGAGAGCAAGTGTGGAATTTTGCAGACTTTGAAACAAAAATTGGAATTAACAGAGTGAAAGGGAATAAAAAAGGAATCTTTACGAGAAGCCGAGAGCCCAAAATGATTGCTCATGAGTTGAAAAAACGGTGGACCAATATTCCTGATTTCAACTATAAGCCTAAATAAAAGCTGAAAAAGCCCGCTTGTTTTCTATCTAAATAGAAGATAAACGGGCTTTTTTAAAAAAATAATCACTTACTTTTTGACAGTGGACAGATTTTCTGATATAGTTCTGTAGTACAATTGCAAATTAAACGATGGTGAAAAGAAAAGTACAAGCGCTGTTGACAGTAAAGAGAGTCCGGTATAGTGGGAACGGATATGTCAGGTGTTTGGAAGTGCATCTTGGAATCGTATCACTGAGACTCTTAAATTCAGGTGATACCGGGTCTGCCCGTTACAGCAAGCTGATATGATTGGTAGTTAACTACTGACATGTCAGATTGAGTGTGCAATAAAAACTATTTTGCACAAATCAAGGTGGAACCGCGAAGATTTCCTTTGCCCTTAGATGATAGCATAAGCTACGTTCAAGGGCTTTTTGTATTGTATGGACCAATGAAAGGAGTAGAATAGCAAGAAAGGGTAAAATAAGGTAGGTATAATAATTATAATAAAAAAGATTTTAGAATGGAAAGGTGAAGATAAATGACTAATAAATGGATGAAATTCCTTCGAACGACTGGCTTATTAGCAGTGATCATGATTGTTTTAGCCGCATGTGCGTCTAACGACGAAGGCGAAAATGGAGATGCTGCAACAGGCGAAGACTCTCAAACGGTAAGAATTGCAACCGTTGGCACGGGACCTCCATACAGCATGGTAGACGAAGAAGGGAACTGGACAGGATCAGATGCAGATATCTGGGCTGAAATCAGTGAACGAACAGGCTGGGAAATTGAGGTTCAACGAATTGGTTCAAGTGCAACCTTTGGACAGTTGGATACCGGTCGTAGTGATGTAGCAGCAAATAACTATGCCTTAACAGAAGAAAGAGCTGAAAATTACATTCACACGATTCCTCTTTATGCAGATTCCAACACCATTGCCGTATCAACTGATAACGAAGAGATTTACACGTTAGCCGATCTTGAAGGGAAAACAGTGGGTGTACAAGCTGGTCAAGCAGCCGATATCCCATTAACTGAATTAGCTGAAGAAATGGGCTTTGAAGTGATTCGCTTCGAAACGACTGCAGATACATTCCAACAATTACAAATTGATCGCTTGGATGCTGTCGCTGGACCCCGTTCACTATTAAATGTATACAATGAAACAAGAGATGCTGGCTTTAGAATTATTGATGAAAACTTAACAGCGACTCCTGTTGTTTACTTTTTACCAGATACAGAAGAACATGCTCAATTAAGAGACGAATTAGACGTTGTGATTGAAGAAATGATTAACGACGGCACAATCGGTGCGATTACTGAAGAATGGTTATACAGCGACATGACACAAAATCTAGAAGACGTTGATTCAGATCTTGTAGATTAACGAGAGGATGAGTGCACTTGGGATTTGATTTTAATTACATGCTGGAAGTACTTCCAACCCTCTTTTACGCATCTCGGTTTACCTTTTATTTAACCTTGGTGTCGACCTTTTTTGGGCTGATTCTAGGCCTCATTTTAGCAGTAATTAATTACTATGAAATAAGAATTCTGAATCCACTGACAAAACTCTATTTATTTGTCATTAGAAGTGCCCCGCTGATTGCTTTGCTGTATTTCTTTTACTATGGTGTAGCGATGTATAGCGAGTTTGTCAGAAACATGAATCCACTTAATGCTGTTGCGATTGTCATCAGTTTAACGGCTGGTGGATTTATGGCTGAAAGTATTCGTGGGGCCTTGCTTTCAGTGGACGAAGGGCAAAAGGATGCGGCCTATTCTTTGGGGATGACAGATGGCCAGTTGATGAAACGAGTCATTATTCCTCAAGCGACACGAATTGCCGTACCAAGTTTGTTCAATAATGTGATCAGTATTACGAAAATGACTTCCCTCTCCTTTGTATTAGGTGTGGTTGATGTGATGGGAGCGGCAAGAGTACAGGGTTCGCGAACCTTTAGCTACTTTGAAATTTACGGCGCTGTTATCATTGTCTACTTGGTCATCATTGGTGTATTGAGTGTCATTCAACGATACGTTGCCAAAAAATCCTCTGAAGCTTATTAATAAAACCCCATCTAGCGAGTCGTTATTATGAAGAGAGGAGAAGAACATGACAAAAAATGTGATTGAAATAGAAAATTTGTCTAAAAACTTTGGTGATCAGAAAGTTCTGGAAGACATTAATTTAACCATAAAAGACAATGAAATCGTCGCGATTATTGGCCCTTCAGGTACCGGAAAATCAACATTTTTACGTACATTGAATCACCTTAATGAACCGACGACAGGAAAGATTACTGTTGGCGATGTCACCGTTGATGCGGCATCTTACACTAAAAAACAAGTTCAGCAGTTGCGCATGCAGTCCTCTATGGTGTTTCAAAACTATAACTTGTTCAAAAACATGACAGCTCTGGAAAACGTTATGGAATCTCTAGTGACTGTGAGAAACGTCAACAAAAAAGAAGCGCGAGAGATTGCTTTAGAGCAATTGGAAAGAGTAGGCTTATTAGATAAAAAAGACGCCTATCCGTCTCGATTATCTGGAGGTCAGCAGCAACGTGTGGGGATTGCCCGAGCGCTTGCAGTCGATCCGAAAGTTCTCTTGTTTGATGAACCGACCTCTGCACTGGACCCAATGCTCGTTTCCGAAGTGCTTCAGACGATTAAAAAGTTAGTTGAAACGGATCATACGACGATGCTATTAGTTACACACGAGATTTCCTTTGCGAGAGACGTGGCTTCTCGAGTGATTTTTATGAACGAAGGACGAATCGCTGCAGACGGTACACCTGATGAGATCCTCTCGAATCCAACGGACAAAAACTTGCAACAATTTTTGAACATTAATCAATACTAATCAAAAGAACCTATCATTATCGGGCCGCTAGGCGTTCCAAAATGATTAGGTTCTTTTTTGTTATGATTAAAAGAGTAGACATCGCTCCGTTCGCTAAACCATTCTTAATCGTATTGAAGTGTGTTAACCTTAAGATGTAATAAGTATGTGATTGGTATTAACGGACGGTTAAAAGAAATCAAACAAAGAAATAACTCCCAGTAAAAAAATCAAATAGAAGATCATAGTTTTAAATTTATCTACTTTTATTTTGCCATAAATCACATTGCCTAAATAAATAGCGAGTAACACACCCGGTATTGAAAAAATGAAATACACGCCAACCTCTTTAGTCCAAAAACCGCTTAAGAAGTGACTGACTAAAATAAAGCTACTGGATAAAATAAAGTGAGATTGCACATTTCCTTTAAATGACTTCGGATCCCAGTCTCTGATAGTTGCGTAAATAACGATCGGAGTGCCGTTCATGTTATAAGCACTGCCAAGCATACCTGAAACGAAGCCAAAAGGTAGGGCATAGCGGGTGTTTCTAAACCGATGCTTGAGCTGTTCGTGATGAGTTTTCGGACCATAAAGCGAGTACATAGCGTAGACCATCAATAATAATCCCAATATAAGACTAACCCATTCGGCACGTGCAAAACGGACGAGAAGTAAGCCAAATGGAATACCCACAACGGTCGCACCTGTTAGCTTTTTCAAGATAACCGGATCTTTATCCTTCCAACCGGAAACGGCAAAAAATAGAGCAACCGTAAAGCCGACCAATCCGACTAAGGCAGCAGCTGTGGAAAAAGGAATAGGCAATAAAGCCAACAAAGGCATGCTGACGACTGCGTCTCCAAAACCGAATGTCGACCGCATTAATGCACCGAGGAAGACGCAACCTGCTACGAGTAAAATAAGTGAATAATCCATGTGTTCCTCCTACATTCTTTCTAAAGACTAATTATCTATTAGATAGTGATGCAAAACAAGAGTGGCTCGCCCAAGATATGATATGATAATGATATGAAAAAAGACTCAACAGTTCAACGATAAGGAGACTCAAAATGGCACATCAAAGTGGTTTATCGCATAGAGGTTGCGTCCGTCTTGTTCCTATATTTAATCATTTAACGGATAATCAAATGGATGACATTATGAAAGTCGTTCAATCAGAAACCTTTGACAAAGGCGAACTGGTCTATAAAGCAGGAGACACGTCGGATGTGTTGACCATTGTAAATAAAGGGAGTCTGCGCATATATAGGCTCTCAGAATCAGGTAAGGAACAGCTTGTTCGTATGCTAAAGCCGGGTGAATTCACAGGTGAGTTGGCTTTATTTAACGAAACCGTTCATGAGCATTACGCAGAAGCGATGGTTAAGACAACTGTCTGCCAGATTAAACGATCTGATTTACAGGATTTACTCATGAGTTACCCCAGTATTTCGTTGAAAGTTTTGCAGGCTTTATCGTCTCGTATTGATGAGACAGAGCAGCAGGCTACGCGTTTTTCAACGGAATCAACGGAGCAGAGACTCGCGTCTTATCTGGTTGACCTACTCCCTCCAGGGAAAGAAACCGATGTAGTCGAACTGCCGATGAATCAGAAAAACCTGGCTTCTTACATTGGCACTACGCCGGAAACAGTCAGCCGTAAATTAAAAGAGTTAGAAGACATGAATTACATTAAACGATTGAGTTCAAAGAAGATTAGAATTTTAGACGAAATACGTTTGCTATTTTTAGATTAGTTAAGTAGAAGGAGCAAAGACGATGAAGACAGAAATCATATCAATAGGAACAGAATTGTTGATGGGTTATGTAGTGGATACCAATTCGGCTGATATTGCCAAGGCACTTTTAGGGATGGGTATCGGTACCTACTACAGGCAAATCGTTGGAGATAACCCGAAACGGCTGGAAGAAGCTATAGAGATTGCCGCTAATCGATCAGACTTGATTATCATGTCTGGTGGATTGGGACCTACAAAAGATGATATTACAAAAGAAGTCGTGGCTACATTCGTTGGTGATGAGGTCATTGAAGATGAGAAACAGCTGGAAAAAATTCTAGGCTACTCAAGCTACAAAGGTGAAGACATGCCCGCTAATATGCACCGACAAGCGTATACCTTAAAAAACGGGACAACCTTTTTTAACGAAGTAGGTCTCGCTTGTGGAACAGCCTACAAACGTCAACGTGAAGATGGCAGTATGCAATTTTTCCTTATGCTTCCTGGGCCTCCTTTTGAGATGAAACACATGTTGGCTAATAGTACCGTCCCTTATATACAAGAACATATTCAAACGGATGGAGTGATTGAGTCTTTATACCTAAACTTTCAAGGGGTGGGGGAGTCGAGGGTTGCGGATGTATTGGATGACTATATCGAAAACCAGACTAACCCAACTGTTGCCGTTTATGCGAAACCAAGACACGTCATTGTTCGGTTGACTGCCAATGCTAGTGATGTTGATTTGGCTAGAAAGTTGAATCAAGAATTGGCTGATAAAATGACTGCTGTATTGAAACCTTATTTCATCGGCTACGGGGAAGACCAGACGATGGAAGGGCTACTCGTTGATACTTTGAAAGAAAAAGGCTTGTCCATTAGTGTCGTTGAGGACTTTACGGGTGGGCACATTATGGATGCCTTGACGAGTATTCCAGGCGTTTCATCCATTTTTCCCGGTGGCCTTATATGTAAAACTGATACCAGTAAGCAGCGCTTACTAGGTGTCGCTCCTCAAACTACCGGTACCGATTTAGTTAAAGAATTAGCTGAGCGTAGTAGGGAAAGCTTTGAAACGGATGTAGCTTTAAGCGTAATAGGGAATATCAAATGGGATGAGTCCGGCCATAAAGGAACAGGTTTAATTTATATAGGTTTTGCCATACACGCTAAAGAACCGATTGTGAAAAAGTACCGTTTGGAAGACCGACCGGCTAGTATCATGCGAACCCTTGTCAAAAATGAAGCGTTAGCTTTTGCGAAAGACTGTATTGATAATAGATAACATACAGACCCCATCAATTGGTGCGGGTCTTTTTGCTTGGAAATATGTAAAATAATGCACAATTAATGAAAAAGGGTTCTCACACTCTTTCAAAAAAAGACAAGATAGATTAAACTAAGTCGGAAGACGTCTTAGGAGGAAAAATACATGAGACAACTAAAACAATTATTTTGGATCTTTTTATTTTCATTTTTAGGGGACTATTTATCTTTGATTAGTCCAGTTGCCGTTCCAGGCAGTGTAATCGGTATGGTTTTGATGTTTGCTGCCTTACGTTTTAAATGGTTAAAACTTAATCAAGTGGATGAAGTGGGCAATTGGCTGACAGATAATATGGCTATTTTCTTTGTACCAGCAGGAGTTGGTTTGATGACTAACTTTTCCATATTGGGTGACATTTGGTGGCAGCTATTAGTGACTATTGCAGTAACGACCATCTTGATGATTGCTTTTGTCGCTGTCATTGTGCAATATTTGAAAAGAAAGTCCGATAAGAAAAACAATCAGGCGTCTGTAAAGGAGTCTGTTTAATATGGTAGATATCCTAAGTACCAACCCATTTTTCGGTTTATTTTTAATCTTTTTCTTTTATTTATTAGGGACAATGCTTCATAAACGGTGGCCTAACCCTTTGTTTACGCCATTAGTTTTTTCAATTATATGTATTATTTTGCTTTTGCTACTACTTAACATTCCGTACGAGAACTTCAATGAAGGCGGACGATTCGTCAACATGTGGATCACGCCCGCTACTGTTGCTCTGGCTATCAAGTTGGAAAAGAACTTTGACTACTTGAAAAAATATTATGGAGCGATTTTGTCAGGTATTGCTTTAGGAGTCGTTTTCCATACCATTATATTGGTTATCATGAGTATCCTTTTCCGTTTCGATTCAGAATTAGTCGCAACCTTGTTTCCAAAATCTGTAACGACCGCCATTGCTTTAGGCGTGTCAGAATCATTGGGAGGCATTGTCTCTTTAACAGTCGCCATCGTTGTCTTTACCGGAGTCTTGGGTACGATTGTCGGACCACCGATTTTTGCCCTCTTTAACATTACCGACCCAGTCGCTCAAGGTGTGGCATTAGGTTCGGGTTCCCACGCTATGGGAACGGCTAAAGCGATTGAACTGGGAGATGTTCAAGCTGCCATGTCGGGCCTATCCATTATCATCACAGGTATCATCATCGTTATCTTAGCACCATTTTTGATGGGCTTCTTGTCGACCTTCTTTTAAATAGAAATAAGGAAAAGACCGCTAGAGAGTTAGTGGTCTTTTTTGTGAGCTCGAAATAATAAAGTCGCTGTAATTAAACTCAGACTGAGAAGCTCTTATTAGAATTTGATTTTCATACTACAAATAGTTATAATTGCAGTATAAAAATCAAGTTTAGGAGAGACGGTTATGACTACCTCAGATATACAAGACTACTTGGAAAAAAACAAGTACTTTGAAGCTAAAGAGGCCAACAAATATGGAATATCAAATGAGAGACTTCACTTACTTGAGGAGCAAGGGAAAATTGAACGGGTCGATCATGGAATATACGTAGGAAGCCATCAGGAAATAGATATGCTTTATGTTTATCAGCGACGACGTAATATTATTTACTCTCACGAGACAGCTTTGTACTTGCACGACTTGACAGACAGAGATCCTCTTAACTATAGTGTCTCCGTTTCTAGAGGCTATAATTCCCGAAAGTTGAAAGAGCTTGGATTTGATGTGTACTATGTAAAAAAAGAGTTGTATCAGCTGGGTGAAATAGAAATAGAAACAATATTCGGCAACAAAGTAAAAGTATATTCCATGGAACGCACATTATGTGACATCGTGAGAAGTCAAAGTCGAATGGATAAAAGTGTAATTATTGATGCATTTAAAACCTACAGTCATAGAAAAAATAAAGATCTTCACACACTAATGGACTTGGCAAAAAGGTTCAAAGTAACAAATCAAATTAAACAATACCTGGAGGTCTTATTATGAGAAATGCCGTTCAGCTTAATGCTAAAGTTAAGCATTTGGCAACAGAGAAGGGGTTAACCCATGAGGTGGTCCTAAGAAATTATATGCTTGAACGTTTCTTGGAGCGAATTTCTCAATCAAAGTATCGGTCACATGTCATTCTAAAAGGAGGAATGCTCATTTCCTCAATGGTAGGTATTGAAACACGAACTACAATGGATTTGGATGCAAGTTTAAAAGGCCTGACGTTAAGCGAATCAGAAATTATTCCGATTCACTAGTGTTGCATAAAACGGTTCTGTTGCAAAGTTTTAAATCTACTATCAGATAAGGTAGAATAATAGAAAAAGATAGCAGGAGGAATGACGATGAGTCATTTTAAAGGAAAGCAATTTCAGCAGGATGTGATTATTGTAGCCGTGGGCTACTATCTTCGTTATAACCTTAGCTATCGTGAAGTTCAAGAAATCTTATATGATCGTGGCATTAACGTTTCTCATACGACGATTTATCGTTGGGTGCAAGAATATGGCAAACTACTCTATCAAATTTGGAAAAAGAAAAATAAAAAATCCTTTTATTCATGGAAAATGGATGAAACGTACATCAAAATTAAAGGAAAATGGCATTATTTGTATCGAGCCATCGATGCAGATGGTTTAACCTTGGATATTTGGTTACGTAAAAAACGGGACACACAAGCAGCCTATGCTTTTCTTAAGCGGTTAGTGAAGCAGTTTGATGAACCGAAGGTTGTAGTCACAGATAAAGCCCCCTCTATTACAAGTGCCTTTAAGAAACTAAAAGAATACGGCTTTTATCAAGGGACAGAACATCGTACCATTAAATACCTGAATAATTTGATTGAACAAGACCATCGTCCAGTAAAGAGACGCAATAAATTCTATCGAAGTTTACGCACTGCCTCTACCACGATTAAAGGCATGGAAACCATTCGAGGATTATATAAGAAAACCCGAAAAGAAGGCACTCTCTTCGGGTTTTCGGTCTGTACTGAAATCAAGGTATTATTGGGAATCCCAGCTTAAATCATAGATACCGTAAGGGATTTTATTCTTTATTTCACTAGTGTTGCATAAAACTAGAAATCACTGTTGATTGCAGTTTGTTAATTAAATCACAATTAGTTTTCTTTAAAATTTTCAAAAAAGTCAAATGCTGGCGCAGCGGATGACTTTTTCCAGAATTTTTTTGACTTATTCAGTTGTGGATAAATCGATTTG
>NZ_PREX01000023.1 GCF_009935905.1 Alkalibacterium sp. MB6
TAATGCCAGTAAGAACTTACTCAATTTAGTAAGGTAAAAAACAACGGGGAGGGTTCACCCCTTTGAGCTTGGTATATTTGGTCAGCTAGTAAAAGTGACTACGACCCAAGAAGCCCGTCACTGTAGTGATGGGAGGTTCACAGTATAAAGAATCAAGGTTATGTAGCATTATTTGTCAAAATGGACGTCTCGGACGCAGCTGATGTGAAAGAAGGAGTGAAGAAGACACTCGATGCATATGGAACCATTGATATACTTTACAATGGTGCAGGCATTCACGATGAGTACCAAAACGCTCTGGAATTGGAAGAAGATGAGTACGATCAGTTAATGGCAGTCAATTTAAAAGGTCCTTATTTGGCAACTAAAGCGGTTCTTCCTACATTCTTAGAAAAAGGCAAAGGAACCATTGTAAACGTTGGCTCACAAGGGTCTTTTGTTGCGGGACCAGGTGGCTCGGCTTATGTCACATCGAAACACGCCTTAGAAGGATTCACGAAACAATTGGCATTTGACTTTGGAGAAAAAGGTATCAAAGCGAACTTGTTGGCCCCGGGATATGTAGAAACACCTATGACTGAAGGGTCTGAAGAAGAACGCTTGAAAGATATTCCTGCAAAAAGAGCAGGCAAACCAGAAGAGATTGCAAAATTAGCTGTCTTTTTAGCATCTGAAGAGTCCAATTACATGCATGGATCTTCCGTACTCATGGATGGCGGATGGAATATCGGAAGATAAATGAAAGAACAATCTGGAGAGAGTGGTAGGATCTCCGGGTTGTTCTTTTTTGTTACCGTCACTGATTGTTCAAACAGACACAATTAAGACAAAAATAATTGGTCAAAGCTATTCCCTTTTGCTTGTTAATTTGTTAAACTATTCACATACCAACCAATAGGAGAGACTAAAATGAAAAAAGTTATGTGCGCCTTACGCTTTGTTTTTAGAAATGGTGAAACGTGGACAGTTAAACGCGAACATATTGGGGATTTGTGGATTAAACAAGTAACTACTAGCTTTGGACGCTTAGGAGATGATTTCCAAGAAATCCATCCGTGCGAATCTTTAAAAATCGAACTATCTAGTGAAGCGGATCATGTTAACTCAAACGACATTAACAAAGGCGGTTTAGAAGCGGGGATGTTTGCCCGAGTCACTCAATTCCGTGATATTGAAATGATGGATATTTTATACCGTGACCGAGTAAATGGTGACAAACGAATGAACGTCGAAAAAGACCGTATTTACTTCCCATATAAAGCATTGGATACTGACGGTAACGATAACGTAAACCAAACATCAAGCCTATACGAAGACAAATTATATATCGTCATAGACCCAGAAAGAACAGTTGAACAGGTTTACCCTCAACTAACAGCAACGCATTCCTAATGTGTTCCCTTACCTTAGCCAGATGGATACCCACCATCTGGCTTTTTTATGTTTTTTAAAATAAAATGGAGAACTTTAATCGAAAATCTCGTTTGGTGACAAGTTAAAATAGAAAATCAAATTGAAGTTGTATCAATCCCCGTTTGGTGGCAAGTTAAAATAGAAAATCAAATTGAAGTTGTATCAATCCCCGTTTGGTGGCAAGTTAAAACAGAAAATCAAATAGAAGTTGTATCAAAACCCGTTTGGTGAGAAGTTAAAATAGAAAATCAAACTGAACTAGTCACAATACGTAACTAATCGATTCATACTGGAATTACAACCTCTTAATCAAACCAAACTATGATGATTTAGTGACCTTGCAACATTAAAATTGTTTTTTGTCACATAAGAGGCTAAAATGAAAGAAATATAGAGAGGATGACATGAATGACGATCGACACGAATCAAGTGTATGCACAACCCTTAACATTTCCAAATGGGGTTGAGATCAAAAATCGGTTTTTAATGGCGCCTATGACTAATAAAATGAGTTTTTTTGATGGAGTCATCACGGAAAACGAGTTAAATTATTACCGTATTCGTTCAAAAGAAGCAGGGGCCATTATAACTGCAGCTGCGAATGTATCCGAAGGCGGAAAAGGCTGGGAGGGAGAACTTGGTGTTTATGATGATAGTCATATACCAGGTCTAGCTCAACTCGCTTCAGCAATAAAAACCAATGGAACCAAAGCGATTCTTCAAATCTTCCATGGTGGACGCGTGACCAATTCTTCTATACTAAGAGGCAAGCAACCTGTTTCAGCCAGTGCGATTAAAGCGGAGAGGCCAACTGCAGAAGAACCACGAGCATTAGAAGAAAAAGAGATTTACGACATCTTAGATGATTTCAAAGAAGCAACAATTCGTGCGATAAAAGCAGGTTTTGACGGTGTTGAAATTCACGGAGCAAATACCTATTTAATACAACAATTTTTCTCTCCCCATTCTAATCGACGTGACGATAAGTGGGGCGGAAGTGTTGAGAAACGGTTCACCTTCATTAAAGAGTTAGTAAAAAAAGTCACTGATGCGGTCGAAAGTGAAAGCACCAGTCCGTTTATTGTAGGTTACCGCTTTTCGCCGGAAGAATATGAAACGCCTGGTATACGATTTAATGACACCTTGTACCTCGTGGATCAGTTGGCCAAAATGCCGATTGATTATTTACATGTGTCTTTAGGCAAATTCAATCAAGTATCTCAATCAACAGATTATCAAGAAAAACCCATGATAGCTTATTTAAATGAACACATTAACGGCAGAGTTCCATTCATTTCAGTAGGTGACGTTAGAAATGGAGCAGACGCAAAAGAAGCCCTGAAACACAGTGATGCCGTTGCTTTAGGACGAGTTATTTTGGCCGATCCACATATCGTTAATAAAATAGTGACGGGAAGAGAACATCTCATTCGCTATACGGTTTCCTCTGAAGAACGAGAGGAACTCTTTTTAGCAAACGGTGTGTGGCAATTCATGCAGCACATGATGGCCGACCGTTTAGATTAGACTATAACTAAAGATTAGAGAGGATTGTCTATAGTGAGAAAATTATATAATCGTTTTCAACAATTTATAGATTATTTTCTCTTTGGTATTGTAACGGCAACGCTTAACGTTGGCTTGTACTTTATATTAAATGAAATCGTTGGCCTTCATTATCTATTGGCCAATGCGCTATCAATTTCTGTAGCCATTCTGTTTTCCTTTTATGTTAACAAAAAGTTTGTGTTTAAATCCGTTTCACAAGATAAAAAGGTTATTTGGCGTGAGTTCAGTTTATTTGCCGGTTCGCGTTTAGTATCGGCTTCGATTGATATGGGCGGCCTCTTTATACTTGTCTAGTGGTTTGGGATGAATTCGAATTGGGCGAAAGTCTGTGTAGAAATTCTTGTAGCGACGACAAATTTTTTAGTAAGCAAGTTTATTATTTTCAAATAAAGGGCAGGGGGATAAAATGAAAAAAGCATTAATCAACATCGACTATACGAATGATTTCGTGGCGTCTGATGGGGCGTTGACTGCAGGAGAACCGGGTCAAGCGATACATGATACAGTTTTGAAACTAACAAAAGAAATGTTTGAAGCGGGGGATTATATCGTTTTTGCCATTGATAAGCATGAAGCAGGTGATGACTATCATCCAGAAACGACCTTGTTCCCACCTCACAATGAAGCAGGTTCAAAAGGTAGACACCTCTACGGTGATTTAGAAGAGTATTATCAAAAAATCAAAGATGAAAAAACAGTCTATTATACAGATAAAACGAGATACAGTGCGTTTCAAGGGACCGATTTGGAAATCAAATTAAGAGAACGAGATATTAAAGAATTGCACTTGGTTGGAGTGTGCACGGATATTTGTATTTTGCATACAGCTGTTGATGCCTATAACAAAGGCTTCAAAATTGTTATTCACCAAGATGCAGTAGCTAGCTTTAATCAAATAGGTCATGACTGGTCATTAACTCATTTTACCAATACATTAGGGGCAACCGTCCTATAAACATAAAAATCCGTCACCTTTTATTAAGGGACGGGTTTTTATTTAGCTAAATTGTACATAGATGATTAAATCGAATGGCTCTTTATCAACAACCAAGCGGCCTTTTTCTTCATCGAAATATTTATAAGGACCACCTGTTACGTAAGCAAAAGCCATAAATATGGTCGACTGCAAATGATAAATGGCATCTTCATAAAATTCTGTTGGCAAGCTGCCTAAGTGAATCTGTTCCACATACACATCTAATTCTTTATCACCAGATGGAACTAAATTGACTTGTTGGGTACGGTAACTTTCGAACTGATAAATGGGCCCATTGATATGGCCAATTTCACTATCGGTTTTTCCTGCAAAGGCTCGTTTAGACGAGTCGTTTCTAATAATTTTATTAACGATATCATTAATAGTTGATTGATCAGAAGATAACTCACTAGCATGTATTCTAAATTTATATTTTATAGTTAAGGGACGTTGTTGAGTAAAATCTTTAAGAGATTTAAAATTAATGAGTTGATTGGATTTTCCAGAATGTTTCTTTATAAAATCCTTTATATTCTCATAGAAACTCAAGGGGGTTCCTCCTCTCACTGGGTAGTCCGCTGGTTTCTTTGTTTACAATAATTTAAGGATGTTCCACTTGTAAATCATAACGAATAATCGGTTGAGGTTCAACTGAAACCTATCGAAACAGAAATGTTTTTTGAGCCATTTTCTATTTTACTCTTATTAGAACATTAAAATCAAGATAAAATACAAGATAGTTGTAATAGGATGATGCTAACTCATTCGGGTGCTTAGCTGTTAATCACTTACATCTTTTTTCAAGTATTAGAAAAAGGCATCGATATGGTATAGTTAAGTCAATACAAAGCCCAGTTAATTATGAAGAAGGTGAATGGTCAATGACTTTTTGGATGAAGGTTTCAATACTATTGGCAAGTTGGATGATGGGTGCATTAACTGTCGGTGTAAGCAATACACTCCTTGTTTTGAGTGTTCTTTTTTTCCTCATGTATTTTAGCTTACCCTTGTTAAAGGAATGGCCAGAAGATACCGTGTTGATCAGTTTACCTTTTTTATCTGTCTTCGCCTTTTGGGAAACCACCTCTTCACTATTCCTTTGGCTGATTCTTCTCGTACTAATAACTGATTATAGTTATTCTAAAAGCATCAAAAACCTTCTTTACTATGGTTCATATGTGTATGCTCTCTTACTTATTTCTTTAATTACTAAAGGATTATGGGTTGCGGTATTAGCCTCTCTTATTTTATTTGTTTTTTTTATGAGTCTCTTATATTCAACCCTAACTACGGATAGTCTCAGTCGCCACTATGAATACCGAGCGACACACCTGGCTGACGAATTATCTCAAACGAAAAGGCAGCTCTTAAGTAGTGAGCAGATGGCGAGACAGGCAGAACGTACACAAATCGCAAGAGATATTCACGATTCTGTTGGCCACCGCTTAACAGCCTTGTTGATGCATTTGGAAGTAGCAAGAGTAAAGGCGAAACATACTGAAGAAGAAGAGACGTTCAAAGAACTAAAAGAGCTCGCTCAACAAAGTTTAAAAGACACGCGAACAGCAGTCTATGCTCTAAGGTCGGATGAAACGGCTGGCTTGCAAGCGATCATACAATTAATTAGAAAATTAGAAACAGAAAGCCATTTAGAAATAAGTTTCGTTATTCAAGCAGGCGTCTTAAATACGAGCCTATCCAATAAACAGTCAGTTGTTCTTTACCGCTCGATTCAAGAATCGTTAACGAATATGATGCGTCATGGTAAAACAAGAAAAGGAACTGTGGAATTCGCTATTTTAGGAAAACAAGTCATTCAATTCAAAGTCAGTCATGCCATAGATGAGAAAATAAGCATCAAAGAAGGTTTTGGTTTAGGGAGTATGAGGCAGAGGCTGGAAGAATTAGGAGGTTATCTGTCTATTTCGCAAGACAATGGCCAACTGACTGTTAGTGGCACGATGCCTATTAAAAGCAGTGAAGGACTTACAAAAGGAGAATCGTAAATGGTATCTATTTTATTAGCCGAAGATCAGGCGTTGGTAAGAAAAGGCTTGAAGATGATGATTGAGACCGACCGTGAATTAAATGTGACAGCGGAAGCCAGTACCGGAAGAGAGGCAGTTGACTATTGTTTTAAGCAAGTCTTCGATTTGGTTATATTAGACATTCGCATGCCAGAGATGACGGGTTTAGAAGCCAGTCGTCTCATACGAGAGAATTGGCCAGATATAAAAATACTTATTCTCACGACGTTTTATGATGAAGAGTATGCACTGGAGGCAATGAAAAACCAAGTGAACGGCTACTTACTTAAAGATGGCGATGCGGATGAATTAATCCGAACGATTCGCCTCTGTTTAGAGGGAGGTCTCATGATAGAAGGACAAGTTGCGGCCAAACTCATGCCAACCTTGCTTCAACAACAGAAGAAGGAAGTCACAAAGGTTGACCCCTCCTTAACTGAACGAGAACTGAGCATTATGAAAAAAATAAGTGAAGGCAAGTCGAATCAAGAAATCGCAGCTGAACTCTTTTTATCAGTTGGGACAGTTAAGAACCATATCACCACAATATTAGATAAATTAAATTTGAGAGACCGAACGCAAATTGCGATTTATGCTCTAACCCACAGAAGTTAAATAAGTGACTAAAGTCATAAGACTTGGTGACCGGAGACAGTGTCTGTGCTGTCTCTTTTTTTGTAGACTAATGTTACAAGAAATACGAAGAATACAAAGAGAGAGGAGTGGCTAAACATGTTAGAAACAAAGCAATTGCGTAAAACATTTAAATCATCCGTAGCTGTCCAAGGTGTGAGTCTGTATTTAGAAGAAGGGGAATCAGTTGGATTATTAGGTCCTAATGGTGCAGGGAAGTCGACGACCATATCAATGATGTCCACCCTTTTGCCACCAACTTCGGGCGAAGTCAGGTATAACGGAAAAGACGTGTTAAAACACCCAGGGGTATTAAGAGATATCATTGGTGTAGTTCCTCAAGAAATTGCTCTGTATACCGAATTGAGTGCCTATGAAAACATGAAGTTTTTCGGAAAATTATACGGGTTAAGAGGGAAGAAGCTGGAAAAAAGAATAGAAGAAGTTCTAGATCTAATTGGCTTGACCGATCGGAAAAAAGACAGTATCGAAACGTATTCTGGCGGAATGAAACGACGCATCAATATCGGTGTCACTCTTCTTCACGAACCGCAGATTTTGATTATGGATGAACCGACAGTGGGAATCGACCCTCAGTCACGAAATTATATCTTAGATATGATTCGGGAGTTGAACCGAAAAAAGAATATAACAATCTTATATACGAGTCATTACATGGAAGAAGTTGAAAAGTTATGTGACCGAGTTTATATCATGGACCATGGCGAAATCATTGCTTCAGGGACGACAGCGGAATTGAAAGCTATTTTAGCTAATGAAGAGACGATTTATATAGATGTACTGACTGCTTCATCTGAACTGGAAAACAAACTGAATAACCACCCATCTGTACAACGAGTGGCTGAATCAGAGACAGGCTATAAAGTGATTGCTGCCAAAGGAGACAACTTGTTGAGTGATGTCTTTGACATGGCTAAAGACGTTCGAACAAAAATTACCGGTGTGTATATTCAAACGCCGACATTAGAGGATGTCTTTTTGCATCTAACCGGACGAAAATTAAGAGACTAAGGAGGAGAGGGGTCATGTTTCATCTTGTAAAAAAAGATTTCTCTCTAATGAGGAGAGATCGTTCAGAATTAATTTCTTTATTGTTAATGCCCTTCATACTCATCTCGATTCTTGGATTAGCTTTAGGGAACTTGACAATGAGAGGGTTTTCGATTAATGCCTTTCCTGTCGCAATGGTTGTTGAGCAAAATTTTTCAGAAGAAAGAGACACGTTCGAACAAAGCCTTAGAGATCTAGGGCTGCCAGAAGAACAGCTTAATGAAAGGCTCATGATAACCGAAATGACTGAGCCTAGTAACAGTCTTCAATCCATCCTTTTAAGCGACGACATAGCTGAGTGGATGACGATTGAAACTTATGATTCAAGAGAACAAGCCATGGCTGATTTAGACGAAGGAGACGTTCGAGGCGTTATTGTGATACCAGAAGGGTTTTCGTCAACCATTTGGACAAATACGGTGACTCCTGACGATCATACTGTTGACTCATCGTCATTAGAGCTTATTGTAAATGACTACGAAAGCATCCCATCTGATATTATTCGAAGCGTCTTATCTACTTTCGTTAATCGATACAATTTAGAAGCGTCTATTGCCATAGCAGCGCAAGGTCAAGCCTTGCCAGAGGTGGAGGCGACGACTTATGGGAGTTTAGATACCTTGACCACTAATGACCCTGTAAGCTCCTTTCAATATTATACAATCGGTATGGCTGTGATGTTTGCTTTATATGTTGCCCCCACCATATCGAGTCTCGCTTACAAAGAAAAGCGACAACATATTTTTGGGCGAATGATGCTATCTGGAACTGAACCGTACAGTTATTTAATGAGCAAAATGGTGTCGAGTACCTTCATTACTTTTATTCAATTAGTCATTCTATTCGGTTCCAGCACCTTAATTTTTGGAACCTTTAGCCAATTTGATTTGTCTTTGTGGATGGCTATCGCTTTGGTTTCTGCAGTGTTTTCAATCGCTGTTGGATCAGTTGCCAGTTTGTTAACGTCCATTGGTCTCTATGCAAATAACGATGCGGCTTCTGGCATATTCAGCGGGTTGTTGGTGACGGTCTTTGCCTTTTTAGGAGGAAGCTTTACGCCAGTCGAGCAGTTCTCAGAAGTACTCAGATCAGTAGGAAACTGGACACCTAATGGGGCGGCTATGACGACCTATTTACAATTAATGCAAGGATTTTCCATCCCAGAGGTCTTGCCCTTACTTATTCGTTTAGCCGTTATGTCTACTGTATTTGTCATCATTAGCATTGCCCTGTTTCCAAAAAGGAGGTTGACTTAGATGTGGACGATATTTAAACATCAGTGGTTACGGTTGTTCAGGCAACCAACTCTGGTCATGACATTCCTAGGTTTGACCATTCTTTTTGTTTACTTCATGGGTGGCTCCCAAGGGGCTAGTCAAATCACTGTTTCTACTTTTAGTGATGAGTTACCGACGGAAGAAGTCAATGAGTGGCTCGACACCTTGAATGAGGATGAGACTTTCTTGTTCGTAGAAGCTGAAGGGGAGCAAGTGATCGATCAGTTGAGAATGAACGAAATCCCTTTTGCTTTAGAATTAAAGGAAGACAGTTACCGATTCATTTCTGGTCGTGAAGATGCTGAATTATCCACTTTGGTTCAATATGTGGAGGACGTGTATGCAACGGAAATGAGAATACAGGCAGTGAAAGAGAGTGGTATGATTCAGTCCTTCGAATGGCTGCCAATCATTGAATTAAACACGAGCGCTCGCACGGAGACCGCATCCACTAATCAAGCCTATAGAGTAGCAGTATTAGTCGGCATGACCTTGTATTTTGTTATTTATTCCATTTTCTACCTGATGGAAAATATATTAGAAGAGAAAATAATGGGAACCTGGAATCGATTGATTTTCTCGCCAGTCAGTAAAACGAAAATCTATACCGGACAATTGCTCCATTATTTTCTAGCTGGTCTATTTCAAATTGCACTTTCATTTCTCATTTTGAGCTATCTAACGGGGATTGATTTGGGTCACAATTGGTTATCTATCCTAGTCGTCGTCAGTTGTTTTACTTTTGCCATTGTTGCATTAGGCATGCTGTTGATGGGTATTGTTCAAACAACGCAACAGTTACAAGTTCTCATACCCATTGTCGCAACAGCACAAGCCATGTTGGGTGGTGCGTTTTGGCCACTGGAGATTGTCAGTAACCCCATCCTCTTATTCTTATCAGACTTAATGCCTATTAAATACGGCATTCAAGGCATGATGGGCGCAGTCATTCAAGAAAGGTCCTTAACTCAGTTAGGAGAACCGATTGGCGCATTATTATTGATGGGTGTTTTGTTTATGGGCATAGGCATGAACCTCATGGAAAGAGTCACCGAAAAAAGAAGTATTTAAATAGAATAGGATATTGACCACCCTGGTCAGATGAGGTAAACTCAACTTATCGACCAGGGTGGTCAATTTGCTTTTAACAGCAAAAAGGAGGAGAAACATGAGTGAAGCGTTTGAACGGATTCCTTTAGAAAAGCAAGAGAGGATTGTCAATACAGCATTTGTAGAATTTTGCGAAAAGGGCTACGAACAAGCTTCTACGAATCACATCGCAAAAGAAGCGGGTATTGGAAAAGGGACTCTTTTCTATTACTTCAACACAAAGCAGTCTCTTTTTCATTATCTTATCGAGAAAGCGTTCACCATTGCTCAAGAAGAATACTTGAATAAAATCAATTTTGAAACCAAAGATTTTTTCGAACGCATCAAGCAAACCACCGAACTCAAGTGGGAAGTGTAC
This sequence comes from Alkalibacterium sp. MB6, assembly GCF_009935905.1. Lineage (GTDB taxonomy): Bacteria > Bacillota > Bacilli > Lactobacillales > Carnobacteriaceae_A > Alkalibacterium. The sequence continues at coordinate 10,435 of NZ_PREX01000023.1, forward strand.
GAGCGGTATCCCTATGCGCTCAAGTTCTTGGCTTTTGCAATGATGCATGCAGAGGAAACGGATTTATCTGACGAGCTGAGTGTGAAAAGGAAAGAAGCTGAAGCAAAGTGGGCAGGAGTACTCACTCAAAACATTGATTTTTCAAAATTCAGAGAAGATATTCCAAAAGAAACTGCCTTTAACTTGATACGGTGGACCGTCGAAGGGTATAGACAAGAATTGGAAGCACGCATGAAACAGCTGCAGTTTGAGACAATGGAAAACCAAGATTTGAGACCCTATTATGAAGAGTTTTATGGCTATTTAGAAACACTGAAGACAATTTATTACAATGAGTAGAGGAGGCAAACAAGTGGAAACAGTTATAGAAATGAATCAGTTAGGAAAAACGTTCGGGAAAACACAGGCTTTAAAAGAGGTCACGTTTAAGATCAATAAAGGAGAAGTCGTTGGATTTATTGGTCCAAATGGAGCGGGTAAATCGACGACCATACGCATTTTATTAGGTTTGATTCAAGCAGATGGGGGAACGGCTACTATTTTTGGTCAAGACGTCTGGAAAGAAGCTGTATCGATTCACGAAAGGGTGGCCTATGTTCCTGGCGATGTGAACTTGTGGCCGCAATTGACGGGCGGTGAAGTCATCGATTTATTTTTGAGTATGAGAGGGAAAAAAGTCGATCAAGAAAGAAAAGCAGAATTAATTAAACGCTTTGAGTTCGATCCAACTAAAAAATGCCAGGCGTATTCAAAAGGAAACCGTCAAAAAGTAGCGTTGATAGCCGCTTTTGCAGCGGATGCAGACGTCTATATATTCGATGAGCCAACTTCCGGTTTGGATCCTTTACAAGAAAGAGTGTTTCAGGACTACGTAAAAGAAGTGAAAGCTAGAGGTGCTAGTGTCCTTTTATCCAGTCATATATTATCAGAAGTTGAACAAATCTGTGATAGAGTCGCAATTATCAGGCAAGGTGAAATAGTTGAAGAAGGTAACTTGGATGATTTAAGACACTTGACTCGTACGTTGATGACGGTCAAAACGAAAGAGGCTGTGCCTACTCTTAAAGACCAAGCTTGGGCTCATCGTGTCAAAGAAAAGTCGGGAACCTATACCTTCCAGTTAGACAGTGACTACATGAATGACTTTTTACATTTCATCACGCCTTATTCAGTCGTTAAACTGGAGAGTGCGCCGCCTAAGTTAGAAGATTTATTCATGCGTCATTACGAGACTGTAGGTGACTCTTAATGGCTACCCACGCATTTAAACAAACGAACCGACTGTTTGGTTTTTCACTAAAAAAAGAATGGTTGAAACTGTTTCTCTGGTGGTTGGGCTGTTTACTTTTTGTATTCATTGGGATATTCGCTTTCGTTGAGATTTATTATGACCCGATGGAAAGACAAGCGATGGCGATGGCAATGGCAAATCCAGCCATGGAAGCTATATTTGGTCGCATGATTGGCAGTGACAATTATACTATTGGAGCCATGTATTCTCATATGATGACAATTATGACTCTCATTCTTTTTTCTATACAATCGATTCTATTGGTTGTAAGGCATACGCGGGCAGAAGAAGAGGATGGCGTGGTCGAAATGTTGCAAGCTCTTCCTACTGGGAGGCTGGCTCATACAACGTCAACCATTCTATTGCTCCTATTGGTAAACGGTGCTTCAGCCATTGGTTCAGCTGTCGTATTACTCATATTTGGAGACGCTAGCATCACACTTGAAGGTGCAGTATTGACTGGCCTCATATACGGGTTAGCTGGCTTGTTATTCGGATCGTTAACCTTAGTAATGGCTCAGTTATCTTCCAGTGCAAGAGGCACATTGACACTATCCTTCGCTTTACTAGGATTCGCTTTTATTTTAAGAATCATAGGAGATGGTGGCATTGAGTTATTGAGCTGGGTATCTCCTTTAGGCTTATTATATGGAACAGAACCCTTTGTTAATAATCACTGGTGGCCAGTTTTAGTCGGCTTAGGGGTTAGCGTCTTATTGATTTTATTCGCTTTATACCTTAAACAAAAAAGGGATTTAGGTTCCGGTCTGTTACCTGACCGTGCTGGAAAAAGTGGTGCGTCTGCCTTTATAAAAACACCGGTTGGCTTTGCTTTCCGTTTAATCAGAACTCCTTTTATTGTCTGGACCGTTGCTCTTGCCGTTTTAGGTGTAACTTATGGTTCGGTTATTGGGGATGTAGAAGAGATTATTCAAGGCAACGAGATCGTTCAGCAAGTTCTAGGAGGTGATGAAACCACTAATATGACAGAACAGTTTATGGTGACGATCATTGGGGTTTTATCACTAGCAGCTACGATTCCAAGTATTCAGGCGTTAATTAAACTAAGAGGAGAAGAAAAGAAAGGGCGTTTGGCGCATCAATTATCAGGGACACGCAGTCGAACAAAGATTATGGGGTCATTTTTATTCCTCAGTGTGTTGACTAGTGTATGGATGCAACTCATCCAAATGACCGCTTTTTCTGGCGCAGCTGTAGCGATGGGCTTTGATATTTCCTTTATCGATCCAATCTTAGCAGGCATCAGTTACTTGCCAGCCATATGGGTATTGACTGGACTAGCTGCATGTCTAATCGGTTGGATACCAAAAGCAACACCTATGATATGGCTGTATTTGACCTTCTCGTTTTTCATTTTATATTTTGCGGAACTATTTAAACTACCTGAATGGTTTAGACTCATGTCTCCTTATGAAGCCGTACCAGATATACCGATGGATGCTTTTAGTTGGGAAGCTTTTCTAGTCTTAACAGCTATTGCTGCCTTGCTTTCTGTTCTAGGGATTGTTGGCTTTAAGAAGAGAGATACAGATTAATTAAAGTCAGATCGAAGACCTATCAGTCTTTGGTCTGATTTTTTCTATTTTACTGCATCTGGCGTAGTAAATTTTAAAAGATATGCTATACTAAGTACAACGACAGACGTAGTAAAGATAGAAAGGAAAGCAGGTGGGGACATGTGATTAGTTCAGATACAATTAGAGGGTATAATGACACGTTTTTACTGTCCTTACTGAGCGAAGGAGATTCATATGGGTATGCCTTGTCAAAAGAAATTAAGGACCGAACGGATGGCAAGTATTCAATCAAAGAAACGACACTGTATTCAGCTTTTACACGGCTGAAGAAAAACGGCTTCATAGAAGCTTATCCGGGGGATGAGACGCAAGGACGAAAACGAACCTATTACCGAATTACTAAAGACGGCATTCATTATTTAAAAGAAAAACAAAAGGAATGGGAAATCACAAAAATTGTGGTTGATCAATTAGTTGGAGGGAAAAAAGGTGAATACTATAAGAGACTACATCGAGCAAATCTTTAAGACAGTTCCGCTTACCAAAGAGACCTTGCAGTTAAAAACAGATATGCTCGCCAATATGGAAGATAAATACTTGGCATTAAAAGAAGAAGGGGCTTCAGAACATGAAGCAATCGGCGTCGTCATTGCTGAATTTGGAAATGTGGATGAACTGTTGGAGGAAATGGGGATAGGGCATTCTTCTAGTGGGGATGACTTACCAAGCTTTCAAGTTATGGAACAAGAAGATTTGTCCAACTATCTCATGATAAAAGGAAAAGCAGGGATGAATATAGGCCTTGGAATTTTATCTTGTTTAACAGGACTAGGCAGTTTACTCCTTTTGCGGGGCCAATTTAATTTAAGAGGAATACCTTTATATGCGGGTCTATTGTTTGCCATTGTATTAATCGCTTTAGGAGTCGGTTTATTTATTGTTGAGGGTATGCGATTAAGCGATACCACTCATTATCACAAGCCATTTGTTTTAAGAGATGAGGACAAAAACTGGCTCGAAGAAAATAGACAGCTGTATAAGCGGTCGTATTCCTTTAGTATAGTAGCGGGCGTCACCTTGTGTATCTTGTCATTCAGTCCATTATTTTTAAGTATCATTCTTCAAAGCCCTCGCTTTTCTGTATTAGCAGGGGTAGGGATGATGGCCATTATGGCCGGCCTCGGTGTTTTATTCTTTGTTTATAGCGGTAATTACTGGAATGCCTTCACTGTCTTGTTAAGTAATGGCAAACCGATGGAAACGATCCATGAAGACTTAATGATTCATAAACGTAAAGAGAGAGCCCAACATATTATTGAGCAGATATACTGGCCAATAATCGTTATCGCCTACTTTATTCTAAGCTACGTGTTTAATGGATGGGGATGGACGTGGTTAATCTTCGTAGTCGGAGGATTATTGGAAGAGGTCATCGAAAACCTATTTGTTAATAAAAGAGCATAGAAATTGAACTATATTGAAAATATTTTAACTTGTTGGAAAAGGATAATGAGAGATAAAAGAGCGAGAGAAGGACTTCTTCTCTCGTTCTTTTTGATTTTTGACTAAAAATGCAATGTTAACATAATCATAATTATGGCTATCCAAAATGAAGGAATGTTGATTTTAAAGGAAGTGCTTCTCTAATTACTTCTAATATTTTAGCAGTGCTTAAGTCCTTTTATTTGCGAGAAGTGATTTAATTAGATATGATTTAAAGTGAAAAAACAACTCTACATACCACCCTCGTTTTTTCAAAAATAAACCTATAGGAATAGAGGATGAAAAGAAATGAATAAGATAAGTTGGGGAAAAAAGATGCGTTACGGTCTCGTTTTAACAGCGGCTCCTTTACTATTAGCAGCCTGTGGAGATGGCGGCACGGCCAATGAAGGTGGTGGGGATTCGCCAGCAACCGATGGAGATACTAACAACGAATCTGGTGAAGAAGTTTCTTTGGAATTCTGGTCATTTTGGGGATCTGGTCCTAGACGAGATGCCATTGAAGCGATTGTAGAAGACTTCAATGAGTCTCATGATACGATTACGGTCGAATACGTTTATCAACCTTGGGGAGATATTTGGACAAAAGCATTAGCTGCTATCGCAGGTGGAAATGCTCCAGATGTTATTGTTCAAGATATTAATAGTGTCCGACAAAGAGCGGAAGGACAAGAAGCGACTAATTTACAATCATTTATAGATGAAGATGATATCTCAGGCGATTTTTACCCGCAATTATGGGACACCGTTGTTTATGAAGACGAAGCCTATGCCATTCCATTTAATACAGATACTCAAGTGATCTTTTATAATGTCGATGCCTTGGAAGAAGCAGGTCTAGATCCTGAAACAGCTTTGGCTACTTGGGATGATATAGAAGAAACCGCTCGAACATTAGATGAAGGTTCTGAAGGAAATTGGGAAACGATTGGCTTTTACCCAAGATGGAACATAGGAGCCGACGTTTGGGCTTTAAATGCTGATGGTGGGGTATCTTGGTTCGATGAAGAGGGTAACGTAGCCATTAATACACCTGAAAAAGTTGAGGCTTTGGAATGGTTGCTTGAATGGCAAGATTATTATGGCACAGATACCATTAATCAATATGAAGCAGAGTTTGGTCAAGGGGTAGCTGACCCATTCATTTCTGGTTTAGTAGCTATGAGAGGTCAAAACATTAACTACTATACAAACTTAAAAGAGAATGCACCTGAAGACTTTAACTTTGGTATTGCGCCTCTTCCAGAATTTGAAGAAGGCAATGGCAACTGGTCTTGGGGAGGTGGGTTTGTGTTAGAAATTCCTGAAAACACCGCTCACCCAGAAGAGTCTTATGAATTTATCAAATACTTGACGTCACCAGAGGTTCAGGAACGCTTTGGCTTAAACAGTTTTGATATTATGGCAAATATGGAAGCTAACGAAAACTTAATGACTCATGAAGAATTGGATGAAGAAGGGCAAATGGTTTATGAGATGGCTCACCAAAACCTTGAGTCGACCGTCATTACTCCAGTCCCACTGAATGCACCTGATTATATTTCATTGGTAAATACTCAAATCGATGCTGCCTTCCTTAGACAAAAAACAGCACAAGAAGCATTGGATGATGCTCAAGAATCTGTTGAGAACTTGGTTGAACAGTATCAATAAATTGATAGTATTAATTAAAGGGAAAGGGGACTTTTCCGTCCCCTCGACCTTGTTTTACGAGGAGGTGTAGTATGGATAATACCCAGCAGTCTCAGTGGAGAAAAGCAATGAGTGAATTTAAAACACTCAAGAAAAGAAGATGGTCAAAACGCCAAAAGAAAGAGGCTTTATGGGGCTTGCTTTTTGTATCGCCCTTTATTATTGGTTTTTTAGGCTTCATGTTTTTACCAATGCTGTTCTCTTTTGTCGGAAGTTTTACTAACTATAACGTTACAAACCGAATGGATTTTATCGGTTTAAACAACTTTAGACGAATGTTTACACAAGATGAGCTATTCACAACATCGCTTTATAACACTGCTTATTATGTCTTATTCAACGTTCCTTTGACTACCGCTGGAGGGGTGTTTTTAGCCGTTTTACTAAATCGTCAAATTAGAGGTATTCGAGTCTTTAGAACAATATTCTACTTACCATCGATTTTGTCAGGGGTTGCGGTATATGTTTTATGGATGCAATTATTATCCCCTTCGTCAGGTTTAGTGAACACTATTTTATCATGGGTTGGCATCAGCGGACCTGCTTGGTTGTTTGATCCGCAGTGGACAAAACCAGCACTGATTCTTATGAGGATGTGGAGTGTCGGTGGAGCCATGCTCTTATATCTAGCCACTTTGCAAAATGTACCGCGTCAGCTATACGAATCAGCTGAGGTGGACGGAGCAGGATCCTTTAAGAAATTTTTGAATATTACCTTGCCTATGATTACCCCTATCATCTTTTATGATGTGGTAACCTCAACCATTGGCGCATTTCAAATATTCCAAGAAGCTTACGTTATGACAGAAGGTGGAACCGGCGGACCGGCAAACTCCTTGCTGTTTTACAATTTACACATGTGGAACCAGGCTTTCGTTGCCCGTAATATGGGATACGCCATGGCCATGTCCATGATCTTGTTCATTATCGTCCTCGTTTTGACTTTTATTAACTTGAAGTTGGCTCCAAGATGGGTGCATTACTAATGATGAAGACTAATAATGGAGCGACTCTTTTGGAAAGGAGGAATTTATATCGCTACTTCAGACGTATTGGCGGGAGACAAAGCCCAGCCTAAGGTTAAAAGAGAGCATTTTAAAAGTCAAAAAAGGCAGCAACTGATTGGTAAAATCATAGTCTATATTGTGCTAATCTTAGTTAGTGTTATATTATTGGCTCCTTTATGGTGGATGGTCAGTACCTCTTTAAAACCGATGGAGGAAATTGTTCGATTCCCACCAACTTTTATACCCGAGACTATTCAGTTTGAGAACTATGCTCAGACCGTTCAAGCTTTCCCATTTTTCAAATACATGAGAAACACATTGTTCATCACTGTATTCGTTGTATTAGGTAATATTTTATCGAACTCCTTTATTGCCTATGGCTTTGCTAAAATTGACTTTCCGGGTAAAAATGTTTTGTTTGCACTTGTTCTGGCTACGATGATGGTACCAGGCTTTGTCACTATGATCCCGCAATATATTTTGTTCACCAGAATTGGATGGGTTGGAACCTATTTACCATTGATTGTGCCCTCCTTTTTCGGAAGTGCCTTTAATATCTTTTTACTCAGACAGTTTTATATGTCAATCAATAATGAATTAACCGAGGCAGCACAAATTGACGGGGCCAACCATTTATATATCTGGAGTCGTTTGATGATTCCTCTGACAAAGCCGGCTTTAATTACGGTTGGCATCATGTCATTTAATGGAGCATGGAACGATTTCTTAGGACCATTGCTTTACATTACAAGAGAAGATATGTATACCTTGCAAATTGGATTACAGAGCTTTCAAAACCAATCAACCACCCAATGGAATTATCTGATGGCGGGAGCGACATTGGTTATGATACCAACTGTATTGTTATTCTTCTTTGCACAGAAATACTTTATTCAAGGAATGGATTTAACGGGAGGGACGAAAGGATAATGGAGATGAGAGAAGAGATGGATAACAGAGAAACACAAAACGGGAAAAGACAATCCGTTGTGGTGACCTTTACAGAATACGTTTCTGGATTGGCTCAACTAAATGTGCTTTGGCTGTTGTCTTCTCTTCTAATCTTGCCATTATTCGCTGCGACGGAAGCCGTTTTTTATTGCGTCACTCTATTAATTAAAAAACAACCTTTTCCTATTTGGAAGACATTTAAAGACTATGTTAAAGCTAACTTGTGGTCGAGTATTGGACGTGGAGCGCCATTTTTTATCTTAGGTTTAGTGATGCTAGTGGATGCAATCGTTGTATCTGTCATGCCACGTACCAATACAATACGGCCTTTTCTGATGGGAGCATTGATCGTTTTATCTATTGTCTTTATTTTTCTCTTCTTTTACCACCATGCAGGGGTGATAGATAGGAAAAAATCATTGAAAGAGAGACTACTTACGGCAATAGTCTATACTGGCCGTTACCCTTTATATTCTTTAGGACTAGTAGCGGTACTGTTATCTCAAGTCCTTCTAAGTTTATATTTTGTTCCTTTACTCTTTTTCTTCAGTTTAAGTTTTCCTGCCTTTTGCTTTACCCTTGTTTATCAAAGGGTAGGGGAGCGTATAAAAAACCTTGACCAGTTGACTTAAAATCAACTGAGCAAGGTTTTTTTGTTAATTAACTACGGCTACCCTATTTTGAATGATTCAATACTATTTTTCCGATCGTGTGACCAGTCTTCAAGGCTGTGAAGGCATCTGTAATGGTGTCTTCATTCATTTCTAAATATGATTTGGACAGCGTTGTTTTAATCAAGCCTTGTTCGACTTGATTTTTCAACTCGGTTAAATACTCGTGCTGCTTGATCCAATCTGGCGTTTCATACACAGAACGGGTATACATCAATTCATAGCTGAACTGAATGCTTTTGCCGAAATAACTCATCGGAAGAGGCTGCTTCAAGGGGAGTAAGGAACAGATACGTCCCTGTGGCTTAATAACTTTTCCCGCTTCTTTACTATTGTCATCCGCTTTAGCAGCTAGTAAAATAGCATCTACTGATTCGATACCAAGTTCCTCGAGTTGCTCTTTAAAGGCTTCTTTGTGATTTATGACGTGCTTGAGGCCCATTTTTTTCAGATGATTTATACTATCCTCGCGAGAGGCTGTCCCTATAACTCGAAAGCCATAATTTAAAGCAATTTGGCTGGCTATTGAACCGACGCCTCCAGAAGCACCAACGATTAAAAGGGTGGTCTCTTCGGGTTTTTGTCCCGTTTCAAATAATGATAGTCGGTCATGAAAGACCTCATAGGAAGTAAGAGCAGTTAGAGGTAAAGCGGCTGCTTCAGCGTGGGTCAGATTCCTCGGCTTCATAGCCACCATGCGTTCATCCACCACATGATAATCTGCCATCGTTCCTTCAAGGTTGGTTGACCCTGGATAAAATACATCATCGCCTACTTTAAACAAATCGGAATCTGGACCACTAGCTACCACAGTTCCCGACACATCTCGACCTAAAACAGTAAAGGAATTATCGTTCTCTTTTTTCATTGCTCGTGTAGCTAAGTCAGTTGGGTTTACTGAAACTGCTTTTACTTCTACCAGCAATTGGCGACCTGTTGGTTCGGGTACTGGTACCGTTCTTCTTTCAAAAGTAGGAAGGTCTTGGTCCAGTTGTGGAACGGTGAATCCAAATTGTGTCATCTTCTTTTTCATATTTTCCATCCTTTCATTTTGTTGTGTAAGTTTAGTCTAGCGATTTCAAGGTTAAATGGCAATGACAAGCGTTCTTTTTAACATTTCATTAATATGCCATTTTAAAATGGTTTAATTTTCGATAGAATAGATGAATGACCCTTTCAGAATAGTTAGACTTACATAATAATAATGGACATGAAAAGCGGTCGGTTAGATAAGCTTAGAAAGAGGATGACAAGATGACTAATTATATCGATAATGCGATTAAAGTATTTGAGAACAATTTCAATTTGAAGAAAGATGAAAAAGTAGTTATTATCACTGATGATCGTATGAGACGCGAAGCCATGCCTTTTTATGAAGCTGCCTGTATTAAAGGGAACGAGACTGTATTCCTACAGTTTCCTGCTAATTATAAATCAGGAGAAGAACCACCCCTAATCATTGCTCAAGCTATGAAAGACGCCGATGTTGCTTTGTGTGTGACATCAGCCAGTCTGACACATACTCATGCAAAAAAAGAGGCTGCTGCAACAGGCACCCGAATTGGAACCATGCCAGGTATGACATTGTCCATGTTAGAAAAAGGGGCTATCGAAGCTGATCCTAAAGTAGTGGAAGAGCTGACTGCTAAATTTACAACACTACTAGACCAAGCCTCTGACGTCACAATTGAGAAAGATGGAGAAGTCCTTAGCTTTTCAATAGCTAACAGAAAAGGTATTGCCAGTACGGGTATTTTCCGCGAGAAAGGTCAATCAGGGAATGTTCCATCTGGGGAAGCGTTTATTGCTCCACTAGAAACATCTGCAAATGGAAAATTAGTCGTTGATGGATCCATTGCTCAAATCGGTAAAGTGACAGAAGTGGTAACCCTAACTATTGAAAATGGGCGATTAGTAGAGGCAACGGGCGACCAAGGGGAAGACCTCTTAACTCTCCTTGGAAAAGATAAAGGCCGTCTCATCGCTGAATTTGGTATTGGTACAAATCCCGCTGCTCGGATCACTGGAGTCGTATTAGAGGATGAGAAAGTATTTGGAACGATTCACATCGCTTTCGGCTCAAATAAACCATTCGGTGGAGAAACAGAAGCTGGTGTTCACATTGACTGCGTAGTAAAAGCACCTACTGTATGGATAGATGGTAAAAAAGTGATGGAAAATGGACAAGTTGCTGATTAATTTATAGACATAAGACACCCAAAGGAAGTGGATGATGGTACTAAGACATAATGGAAAGAATGCACTAGCTATGTTTCTGTCATGGGGACTAGTTCTTTTGTGGATGGGGATTCTATTTTGGTTTTCATCACAGCCAGCGACAGAATCTGCCCAGTTAAGTATAGGTGTAATGGAAGTAGGCAGACGATTTGTTAGTCATTGGGAAGGGATCGGTATTCTCTCTTTTATTATCATTTACCATATCGTTCTAGTCTGGGTAGTCCGAATGAAGTCACATTACATCATCAAAATTTTATTGTTTTTACTATTCTTGGTGATGTCTCTATCTGCTGTATACGTCATTCTTAGAGTCATCCTACCTAGAGTCGATTCTTTTGGCATCTTTCAGATGAACAGGTGGGTCATCCACCGCTATTTAAGAAAATACGCCCACTTTTTTATCTATTTGTTTTTAGGCGGCGTTGTAAAAAATGCGCTGACCGTATCTGGACTAAAAGGATGGAAATCGATTGGGTTAGCTATTCTCTTGTGCTTTTTATATGCTGTTTTCGATGAAATTCATCAATATTTTGTTCCCGGTCGTATGCCGCTTGTCATGGATGTCATAATAGATACAGCCGGAGCAACCGTTGGAATTATTCTCTATTCTTCGGTAAATGGATTATTTCAGTTAATCAAAACGAAGCAAAGAACTGTTTCTCTTTTTTAAGGGAAGCAGTTCTATTAGTTATAAAAACAAATCCAATTGTTGTGGGCCTAAACCGTCAAACGACAAACCAAGCAGGGACTGCAACTGTTTTGCATTAGGGGCGGCGTGTCCGCCAGAATTGTTATTGAATATAACACACACTTCTTTTGATTCTTTTTCGAGTTGGTTCACATTATCTTTCATACCTTCTAATTCCTCAAGAGAATAATTGTACAAAGTTCGTTCGGCACGCCAATCTGTCACGTTTTCACCGAGCCATCCCTCATAGTTACGTCCATGCAGTCTAACAAAGCTAAGCTCACTACTTGTATTTGCAATTATTTTAGGCACGCTATTATTCGGCGTTTGCGGCTGGTCAACGACCACATGTGTCATATCCAGCTGGGTCAACAAGTTTAACGTATGATCTCTATTGACCTCACTAAACCAACTTTGATTGCGGAATTCTACTGATAAAGGTAACCGTCCCATATGCTTACGTACGAAACGAATATAATTTACATTCTTTCGTGTACAATCAAAAACCGGTGGGAATTGGAAGAGAAAGGTTTTGACTTTTTTAGATTCAATCATTGGTGAGAAAGCTTCTGTATAAATACTAAAAACGTCTTCCATAGAATTAAAATCCTCTTCAAAAGATCTATGCAGGGTCATGACGCTGTAAGCTTTAGGTATAAAAGTAAAAGATTTAGGCGTTTTTTTAATCCACTGAGCGATGTTTTGTTTGGACGGGATAGCATAAAAACTAGTATCTAGTTCAACTACTGGGAAATGACTAGCATATTCCTCTAATTTGCGCTGTCTATTTCGTTGTATAGAATCATGATCGCTCCATCCAGTTAATCCAATCGTAATCACCTTATGTCGTCACGTCCTTCTTGATTATTATCTCCTATTAATTGTTCTTTGATAATACGTTCAAGCAACTCCTCAAAAGGCTGCTGATCTTCACTTGCAAAAGGGGCCAAAGATTTTACTCGACTTCTTTTGTTCGTCCGTCTTTCTTTTGCAGATAAATGCCTCCCATCAATCAGTTGCTGGATAATGGTTTCTGTGTATTCATAGCCATCGTGATGAAGAACTCGGCACCGTTTAGGAAGAAGCATAGAGGCCAAACCGAAATCATTGGTCAACACAATATCGCCTTCCTTGGCCAAAGCAACTATTTTAAAATCAGCCAGATCGCTCCCTTTATCTACCCAGATTCGTTTAACCCATTCAGGCATGTCAGTAGTAGAGTAGTGAGAAATACTTGATACGAGAAGGACAGTTAAGTCATACTGACCAGCTAATTTTATGATGTTATCTTTTTTTGGACTGGCATCAGCGTCCACTATGATGGTCACGCTCAATCACATCCTTTTTCTTTAGTTTATCATAGACAGATCAGAAGTTACCATACCCTTGTTTCAGAAATTAACGTCATTTAGAGTGATAAAGAGGGCCGTCTGTTGACATCGGTTACAAAAAAGCTTAATCTTAAAGAGATTGTTTGAGTATAAATTAAACTAACTATATGTAACAATGAAGTGTAAACGATTTAACGAAAACGAGGCTTTTTAGGAATGGGAGCTTAAAGATGAATAGACATAAAGTGTTTACTGACGGATGGCAATTTGCAAAAGTAAAGGGCTTATCCGGCGACTACCCAACTGAATTCTTACCAGTCGAATTACCTCACGACTGGTTGATTGAAGACACGCTAAATTTATATCAAGATAGTATTGGTTGGTACAAGAAAGTATTTACATATGATGGACAGTCATCGTCAGTGAGTATTTATTTTGACGGAGTGTATATGGACTGCGTTATTTTCGTGAACAACCAAAAGATAGGCGAATGGAAATATGGCTATTCTGCTTTTGAGTTTGATATCACATCAGCTTTGACTATCGGAGAAAATGAAATGGTAGTGAAGGTGACTCACCAATCACCCAATAGCCGTTGGTATACAGGTGCAGGGATCTATAGGGATGTCTGGTTAAGTGAACGTGGCCCATCTTATATTGAGAGTAATGGTTTGTATATCACAACAACGAAAGTAGCTTCAACGTCTTATCAACTTGATGTTGAGACAAGTGTTAAAGTAGAAGACGACCTTATCTTAGTACAGAAAGTTACTGATAAAGGGAGAACCATAGCTACTAGTGAAGAACCAGTAAATAGTTCAGGAACTAAAATGACAACGTTCTCTCAACTAGATGTTGAAGAATGGAGTCCCAATCATCCCAAGTTATATGATTTGGAAACGACATTAGTTGATCCGGTGAGTCAGCGAGTCATTGAGAGACAAACCACAGCGATAGGGTTTAAAACAGTAGATATGATTCCAGATAAAGGGTTCTTTTTAAACGGTCAATCGATGAAATTAAGAGGGGTTTGCGAACACCATGATTTAGGCGCTTTAGGTTCAGCTTTTAATGTGTCTGCTATGAGAAGACGCATGACCCTACTAAAAAATATGGGTGTGAATGCGATTCGAACGTCTCATAATATGCCAGCAAAAGCCTTTATGCAACTGGCAGATGAGATGGGATTTTTAATTGTCTCTGAATCATTTGATATGTGGGAACGGCCAAAAACAACGTATGATTACGCTCGATTTTTTAAAGAATGGGCATATGAAGATGTGAAGAGTTGGGTCAAGAGAGACCGAAATCATGTTAGTTTAATGATGTGGACCATTGGAAATGAAATTTATGATACGCACGCAGATGAACGTGGACTTGAGATTGCTAAAGAACTGGTCTCCTATATTAAAGAATTTGATCCAAAAGAGAATGCGAAAGTAACCATTGGCTCTAACTATATGCCGTGGGAAAATGCGCAAAAGGTAGCTGACTTTATAAAGGTTGCTGGTTACAATTATGGTGAGAAATACTATGAAGAACAACATAAAGAGCACCCGGATTGGGTTATTTACGGAAGCGAAACAGGGTCAATTGTTCAAAGCCGAGGTGTTTACCATTTCCCTCTTAAACAATCTGTTCTTGCTGATGATGATGAACAATGTTCTGCTTTAGGAAACAGTGCGACCAGCTGGGGGGCGAATTCTCTAGAACAGTTATTAACTGAAGACAGAGATACGCCTTATTCACTCGGGCAATTCATCTGGACTGGTTTTGATTATATCGGAGAGCCCACACCTTACCATACTAAAAACTCTTATTTTGGACAGTTGGATACAGCAACTTTTCCAAAAGATACGTATTATATATACCAAGCAGCTTGGACTGAATTCAAAACAAACCCAATGATCCATCTGTTTCCCTATTGGGATTTTAACCCTGGGCAAACAATCGATGTGCGCGTAGCAACGAATGCCCCTAGAGTAAAGCTCTTTTTAAATGATAAAGAAATTGGAGAGCGATTGATCAATCATCAAGAAGACTATGACATCATTCCGAGTTGGCAGGTTGCTTATGAACCAGGCGAATTGAAAGCTATTGCTTACGACGAACAAAACCAAGAAATCGGCCGTAGTATCAGGCATTCTTTTCTAGATGCTAAGAAAATCAAGCTGAATCCAGATAAAACGGAACTCATTGCTGATGGAAAAGATTTAATCTTTGTAGAGGTAACGGCAGAAGATCAATACGGCCATTCAGTTGAAAATGCGACCAATAGAGTAACAGTTGACGTGACGGGTGCAGGTCGTTTAGTCGGTTTAGATAATGGAGACAGTACGGATTACGACCAATACAAAGGGGTATCTCGCCGCTTGTTTAGTGGAAAAGTGATGGCTATCATTCAAGCAACTGGAGAAGAGGGCTCAATTAACATAGACATTCGTTCAAAAGGCCTTGAGTCAGCCCGCATGGCGTTAAGATCAATAAAAGCAGATGATGCGCCAACAACTGGTGTAAACACTGCGAACGTTAATCTTCCTATTGAAACGGGTCGCTTGGATGACACACCTGTTAGAAAAATAGAATTGACCAGCTCTCATGGGCAGCATTTGCATCCTGAGGTTAAACGAACCATTGTTAAGGCCGTTGTTTACCCAGAAGATGCAACATACAAGGATGTAGAATGGAGTATCGTCAATGATGCCGGTGTCGACATGACTCATGCAGAAATCAAAGCAGATGGCAGTCAAGCAACGATTATTGCCAAAGGCGATGGACCTTTCCGTGTAAGATGCACGAGTAAAAATGGAACAGAAAAAGTTAAACTCATTTCTGAGCTTGATATGGTCATTACCGATATGGGCTTGGCTTACAAAGACCCCTATGAATTAGTATCCGGTTCTTTATACGATAATTTCCGAGGAGACTTGTCGAATGGGAATGAAAGGGGGGTGGCTACTAGTCGAGACGGGGAAACAGTGGTTGGCTACCATGACATCGACTTTGGATCATACGGTTCCGACCGAATCACCTTACCTATTTTCGCTTTAAGTGATGAGGATTACCTAATTGACATTTGGGAAGGTGACCCTAAAGATAAATCGAGCACGAAGTTACTGGAAGCCCATTACCAAAAAGAATCACGTTGGAATACTTATCAAGAAGAAACATACACACTACCGAAGCGGCTAACAGGTGTGACGACTTTATACTTCGTCATGCAAGCGAAGGTCCATTTAAAAGGCTTTTACTTTGAGAAGCAAAACAGAGCCTTTGTTTATAATAAAGCGGTCGATGCAGACTTTATTTATGGAGATGCGTTTGATATAAAAGATGAACAGGTGACACATATTGGAAATAACGTCTCCTTAGTTTTTAAAGACATGGATTTTTCTACTCAAGAAGCAACTGAATTGATAATTGAAGGGCATTCGTCAATTGATAAAAATACAATTCATGTTCGTTTTGAAGAAGAAGAGGGAAATAGTGTTGAACAAGTCGTAGACTTTATACAAACCACCGAAACGTCTGAAGCGCGTTTTTCTTTAATACCTCTTATAGGAAGAGGAACATTAACATTTATCTTCTTGCCAGGGAGTCAATTTGATTTTAAAGGATTTAAATTTAATTAAAAAAGGAGAGAAATAAATGAAATTATCTAATCAAGCATTACAAAATAAGAGTCAGTGGGAAGAAAAAGGGTATGCTCTACCGACCTATAACCGAGACGACATAACAAAAAACACCATGGAAAATCCTAAGTGGCTTCATTTAGGAGCTGGCAATATTTTCCGAGCGTTTCCTGCGATGTTGAATCACCGTCTACTTAATGAAGGTAAAATGGATACAGGCATCATAGTTGGAGAAGGTTTTGACTACGAGATTATTGAAAAAGCTTACCGTCCATACGAAGAGTTAAGTCTATTAGTAACCTTGAAAGCTGACGGTTCGGTTGATAAAACTGTAGTAGGCTCAGTTGTCGAATCGTTAAGAATGGACAGTGACAATGAAGATGAGTTTAATCGCTTGAAAGATATTTTTAAAGCGCCATCTCTACAAATGGTCAGCTTTACGATAACCGAAAAAGGGTACAGCTTAGTTAATGGTCGCGGAGACATTATGGCACCTGTTCAAGAAGACTTTAATAACGGTCCGTCTAAACCAGTCAGCTACATGGGTAAATTAGCGGCTCTTTTATATGAGCGCTATAAGCATCAGGCTGATCCCATCGCATTAGTTTCTATGGATAACGCATCTCATAACGGTGCCTTATTACAAGGAACGGTCACCGAATTTGTTCAAAAGTGGGTAGAAAACGGCTTAGTCGATGAAGGGTTTATGGATTATATTAAAAACCCAGAAAAGGTCGCTTTCCCTTGGAGTATGATAGACAAAATCACACCCAGACCAGATGCTGATGTTCAAGGCATTCTTGAAAAAGATGGTTTTGAAGATACAGACGTGATTATCACTGAAAAAAATACGTATACTGCACCATTTGTTAACGCAGAAGAAGCGGAGTACTTGGTAGTGGAAGACGCCTTCCCGAATGGTCGACCACCATTAGAAGAAGCAGGCGTCATTTTCACTGACCGTGAAACGGTAGACCTAGCTGAGACGATGAAGGTAACGACGTGCTTGAACCCACTTCACACTGCGCTTGCCATTTATGGTTGCTTATTAGGGCACACGTCGATTCATGAAGAAATGAACGATACAGAATTGAAAGCATTAGTAGAAAAAATCGGTTACGATGAAGGTCTTCCAGTAGTGGTTGATCCTAAGATATTAGACCCTAAAGCCTTTATCGATGAAGTAATTAATGTGAGATTCCCTAACCCATTCATGCCGGATACACCACAGCGTATTGCGACAGACACATCACAAAAACTGTCTATCCGTTATGGTAAAACAATGCAAGCCTATATTGATGACTCGGAAAAAGACGTAACGACGTTAACATTCATTCCGCTTGTCCTAGCTGGATGGCTTCGTTATTTAATGAAAGTCGATAACGATGGCCAAGTAATGGAATTAAGTCCGGATCCATTGTTGGATGAATTAACTCCAATTATGGCTCAAGTTAATTTAGGCGATACAGAGAACTTGGAAGAAATCGTTCAGCCTATCTTATCTCGCACAGACATTTTTGGCATTGATTTATACGAGCACGGTTTAGCCGATAAAGTTGTTGCTTACTTTAAAGAACTGATTCAAGGTCCAGGAGCAGTTAGAGAAACATTGAAGAAAGCATTGAATTAACTAATTGAAAAACCGTTCCTTCTATAAATAAGAGGGAACGGTTTTTTGCGTATAAATGTGTAAGTGGTGATTACAATCCAGGATAGCTTGAACTCACGAGTTGTAATCAAAACGCTAAATGGTTACAACTCAAGAAGAGGGGGTACTCGAATGGTAATCAAAAACCCACCCGACTATCACGATCGCTAAAAGAGCACATAGCAAAAGCGACAATAGGGCGGGTCAAACAAAATTAGACTTCCAAGACTTTTTCAATATTCATGTTGAATTCAACATTATCGACATGAAGGAATTCTTTTAAATTGACCACAGTTGCGCCGTATAAACTAGCTTGTCTTCCAAGCAGTGACTGTTTTAAGGGTACTTTTTTATAGATAGTCATACTCAAATAATGCTGTAGCAAACTGATGAGTTCTGGTATTTCTTCCAACAATTCAGAATTTATATAAACGACTTCCGGATCATAGTTTCCAATGACATTCATCAAACCAATGCCAAAGTCTTTTGCGAACTGCAAAATCATATTTAATGTAGAGGAATCTTTTTGATGGTAGGCATCAATTAAATCTTCAAACATGAGATCAGGGTTACCCTTCAATAAACGAAACTTTTTAATGACTGCGGTCGTGGAGCAGTATTGTTCCAAGCAGCCTTGGTTGCCACATGGGCAGGCTGTTCCATTGGGGTAGAGTACCGTATGTCCAACCTCGCCGCTTTTTCCTCGGAATCCTCGATATAACTGATCGTTCATGATGACACCAGCACCAATACCTGTGTGTGCACTAAAGGAAACAATATTATGATGTTCATAATCAAATGCGGCTTCAGCTAAAGCAGACAGATTCGCTTCGTTTTCAATATGAATCGTTAAGCCGGTCTTTTCTTCCAAAATACCAACTAAATCAATTTCATCCAAATTAAAATACGGAGTAAAATCAATTTGTTTTTCATGAACAATACCGTGAATAGATATAGTGACGCCTATAATACCAAAGGGACAATCTAAGTATTCAGCTTTATATTTTTCCACTACGACTGTAATCAAATCAACAATATTCTCTTTGTCAATATTTTTCTCTTCTATAGTATATTCAATTTTCTCCCCGTCAAGGAAAGTAATCAGGTAGCTGATTCGATCGTATCTGACATCAAAGCTAATAGAAATGCCTGCTTTTTTATTGACTGTTAAGAGAATAGGGCGTCTTCCACCAGAAGATGTACTCTTACCTGGTCCAATTTCGATGACGTAATCATCTTCTATTAAACGTCGGACGATTTCTGAGACGGTTGCCTTATTCAATCCAGTTAGTTCTGAGATCATCGCACGGGAGATTTCAGGACGGTTAATGATTTCTGATAAAACTAATATACTATTATTTTCTCTAATTGAATTTTTCATTCTAAACATAATCTTTTCCTCGTTTCTTAAAATTGTCGTATTTATGTTCTAAAAGTGGTTGAATCCATTCATGTAACTATTTATTTTATTGGTAGATACCTACCAAGAAGACCTCTGCCATGCCTTGTTCAAAATAATTTATAAAGATTTTGAAACCGCTTGACTTATAAAAAGAGATTCGATATAGTTATACCAGAAGTTAGTTAATTCAACTAACAAACTATCGGTATACACAGTGTATCATAATAGTTCAAATAACAAAACAACAAATGTAAAGGTTTTCTTTATTTTCATATTACAGCTTTACGTAATAATTAGTCAATAAGATAACGAATGTGTTTTTGTAAGGGCTATTAACCTCTATACCGAATAATAGAATAGAAAAAGGGGATTGAGTATGACCACCAAATTCGACTTCGATTTAAGTTGGCTATCTCCGGACACATTAAAGGCGTGGCCATTTAATAAAGTTCTGATAGACAATGCTGATTATTTAGAGAAAACATTACGGAATGAATTTAATTACTATAATGAACATTTCTCTAAAGGAGATAAGCAGTTATCATTAAATGTAACAGATAATAGTGAAATTATTCTAGATGGATTTAAGATTGAAGATAAAGGAAATGAAATCAGCGTAACGGCTAACAAGCCTGAAGGTTTGGTTTACGGTTTCTTCGATCTAATCAGATCTTTCCAACAAGAAGAAAACCCACGTATAGACAAGTTATCTAATCCTAAAAATAAAGTCCGCATGATTAATCACTGGGATAACTTTGATGGAACTGTTGAAAGAGGTTACGCAGGTAGGTCATTATTCTTCAACAACGATGAGTTTCGTTTTCAAGATGAACGGTTCAAACACTATGCGAAAATGCTTGCCTCAGTTGGAATCAATGCATTAACCATAAATAATGTTAACGTTCACCAAAAGGAAAGTTACTTTATCACCGACGCTTACATTAAAGAAGTCAAACATTTGGCTGAGATATTCAGATCATATGGCCTGATACTTTACTTAAGTGTGAATTATGCTGCACCAATTGAAGTGGAGTGGGTTGATACAGCTGACCCATTGAACGAAGATGTCCAAGCATTTTGGAAACAAACAGCTGAGTTAATTTACGAACACATCCCTTACTTTGGTGGATTTGTTGTTAAAGCGGATTCAGAGAACCGCCCAGGACCATTTACTTATGGACGCACACACGCAGACGGAGCGAATATGCTGGGAGAAGCCTTGAAACCATTTGGTGGAACGGTGTTCTGGAGATGTTTCGTTTACGATAACCACCAGGACTGGCGTGACCGTTCAACAGATAGAGCTAGAGCAGCTTATGACCACTTTGCTCCAATGGACGGCGAATTTGCTGATAACGTTGTGTTGCAGATTAAAAATGGACCGATGGATTTTCAGGTTAGAGAAGCCGTGTCTCCTATGTTTGGAGCGCTACGTGAAACGAACCAGGTACTTGAGTTCCAAATTGCACAAGAATACACTGGTCAGCAAAAACATATTTGTTACTTGATTCCTATGTGGAAGGAAGTATTGGATTTTGACACTTATGCGGACGGACCAAATACAACGGTTCATGATGTTTTAGTCAAGTACCCTAATAATCCGGAGCGTAATGGAATCACGGCAGTAGTTAACACAGGAATGGATGCCAACTGGACTGGCCATAAATTATCTCAAGCCAACTTGTTCGGATATGGTAGACTCATTTGGGACCCAACTCTCTCATCAGAAGAGATTGCTAGCGAGTGGATAGATGCGACGTACTCCTTAACTGAAAAAGGTAAGGAAACGATGTTGTCAATCCTTATGACAAGCTGGGATACCTATGAGAAGTACACATCACCATTAGGCATCGGTTGGATGGTTCAGCCAAATCACCATTACGGACCAAATATCGATGGTTACGAATATGATATGTGGGGAACTTACCACTTCTCAGATCGTAATGGACTAGGTGTGGACCGCACAGTCAAATCTGGTACAGGCTACACTAGACAATACCATGATGAAAATTATGAAATGTATGAAAATGTAGAAACCTGTCCAGAAGAATTGCTTTTATTCTTCCACCATCTACCATACAGCTACGAGTTGAAATCTGGTAAGACCATTATCCAACACATTTACGATACTCACTTTGAAGGGTATGACACCGTTTTATCCTACCAAGAACAATGGGAAACGTTGAAAGATGAAGTGGATGAAGCGACTTACACAAACGTTAAAGAACGTTTAGAAGAACAAAAACGAGTAGCAAGAGAGTGGCGCGATCAAGTGAACACCTATTATTACCGTAAGTCAGGTGTAGAAGACGCACACGGAAGAACCATTTATAGTTAACTACCCATACGGCGGGAGAGCCCTCCCGCCAGTATGTTAAAGCAAGTCAGATGAAAGAAGGGGGAAATAGACTTTTGAAAACTACTTTTAGATGGTACGGAGTAGGAAACGACACTATCTCATTAGGAGACATTAGGCAAATACCTTCTATGCACAGTGTTGTATGGGCTTTACATGACATGCAACCAGGGGAAGTATGGCCTGTCGAACGCATTCAAGAAGTAAAAGATCAGGCAGCTGAGTATGATTTAGGAATCGATGTCGTTGAATCAGTAAATATTCACGAATCGATTAAGTTAGGTACTCCAGAAAGAGATCAATACATCGAGAATTACAAAGAGACCTTACGTAACCTAGGTAAAGTCGGTGGAGTAAAGGTTGTTTGTTATAATTTCATGCCAGTCTTTGACTGGGTAAGAACAGATTTGGCTAAAGAGTTACCAGACGGTTCAACGGCTTTGTTTTACGAAAAAGCGAAAATCGATGGTGCAGAACCTTACGAATTAGTCGAAAAGATGAAACATGCAGCAAAAGATTTAACTCTTCCTGGATGGGAACCTGAACGTCTAGGTAAAATTGAAGAGCTATTTAAAGCTTACGAACCAATTTCTGAAAATGATTTATTCGAAAACTTGGCATATTTCTTAAAAGAAATCGTACCAGTTGCAGAAGAAGTCGGTATAAAGATGGCCATTCATCCAGATGATCCGCCTTATCCAGTATTCGACCTTCCTAGAATAGTTCAGTCTAAGGAGAACTTACAGCGAATAGTGGATATTGTTGACAGCCCGTCAAACGGTTTAACCTTATGTAGTGGGGCTTTAGGAGCAAATCCGGCTAATGACATACCGGATATGATTCGGACATTTAAAGACCGTATTCCATTTGCACATATTAGAAACGTTAAAATATATGACAATGGTGACTTTATTGAAACATCGCACAGAGAGCAAGATGGATCGCTTCCAATTTTGGAAATAATGAAAGCGTATAATGAAATCGGATTCGAAGGATACATGAGACCAGATCATGGTCGACATGTATGGGGCGAAGAGAGCAGACCTGGCTATGGATTGTACGATCGTGCTATGGGCATAATGTACATGATGGGCGCCTGGGACCTGTTGGATAAGCTGAAGAACGAGTCGAGGGAAAATGGGACGTCTGTATAAGACGTAAGACAGTAGCATAATGAAAGCAATTAAAAGGAGGAATCCCATTGGATTTTGATAGCCAAGCATCAGGAGGAGAAATAGGCCGTATCGGTAATAACCCCGAAACAGCTATTGCTTCTGCGCCAAGTACAATGAGTATGGATGAATACAAAGAAAAGTTACGTAACACACGAGTATCTAAGTTTGAAAGTGTAACGAAGTCACTGAAAAAAGATTGGCAATTATATACATTCTTGATTTTGCCAGTCATCTACTTGTTCGTTTTTCAATACTTGCCAATGGCAGGTAATGCTATCGCCTTTAGACGTTTTATACCAGGCGGAAGCATGTTCGGTGAAGAATTTGTAGGACTACGCTATTTTGAAATGTTTTGGAATGACCGTACGTTCTGGAGAGTATTCAGAAATACGATTATTATCGGAGGATATACATTACTATTTAACTTCCCGATTCCAATTATCTTCGCACTATTACTAAATGAATTGAAAAACTTGAAATTTAAACGATTCGTACAAACAGCATCGTATCTTCCACACTTTATCTCAATGGTTATCATTGCAGGTATGATTATGGAAATGTTATCTGCTAACGGAATTGTTAACCAATTGATCATGCGTGCGGGTGGAGATCCAATCATCTTCCTACAACGTGCAGAATGGTTTAGATTTATCTATGTAGCATCAGAAGTATGGCAACGTACTGGTTGGGGAGCAATTTTATACCTTGCGGCCTTAACAAACATTGACCCTAACTTATATGAAGCTGCAGCTATCGATGGAGCAGGACGATTGAAACAAACTTGGCACGTTACTTTACCAGGTATTTTGCCAACCATTATTACATTGCTTATCTTAAACATCGGAAGCTTTATGAACGTTGGATTTGAGAAAGTATTCTTACTTTACAACCCGTTAACTTATGAAACAGCAGACGTTATCTCAACTTACCTTTACCGTATTGGTTTAGGAAGTGCGAACTTCTCTTATGCAACAGCAATAGGTTTAGCACAGGCAGTTATTGGTTTCATTCTAGTTATGGGTGCAAACTTACTGTCTAGACGTTTAACAAACAGAAGTTTATGGTAAGAGGAGGGAAAACATTATGAATTTAAGCGATACTAAAGGATATAAAGTGTTCAGGTATTTCAATATAGTAGTAATGATTTTAATCGTGGCGATTACCTTTATCCCATTCTTAAATATCATCGCACAATCTTTCAGTAGTGAACGTTTTATTACTGCAGGTGAAGTTTTCCTTCTACCTAAAGGATTTAACGTCGAAACATATGTAGCCGTTTTAAGAAACCAACGATTCTGGATTCACTACCGTAACACTATTTTGTACACTGTCGTTGGAACAGCCATTGCAATGGTATTAACAACCTTGCTAGCTTATGTATTGGCAAAACCTAAAACACGCTTGAAAGGTAAGAGTTTCTGGGTTGGATTCGCTGTCTTCACTATGTTCTTTGCAGGTGGGATTATTCCAACTTACATTCTTTACAACAACACGTTAAACATCACGAATACTATGTGGGCTGTTGTTCTGCCTATGGCATTAAGTATTTACAACATGTTAATTATGAAATCATTCTTCGAAAACCTTCCAGAAGCATTGGAAGAAGCAGCATCAATCGATGGCATGTCAACTTATGGTATTTTCTTGAAGATTATTTTACCACTTTCTAAACCTATTCTTGCAACAATGATCTTGTTCTACGCTGTGGCTTATTGGAACTCATGGTGGCAAGCGTTCATGTTCTTGAACGACTGGACACTCTTCCCAGTTACTTTGTTCTTGAGAAACTTAATCTCAGGTGCAACGGCAACAGGAGAAGCAGCTGCAGCTGAAGCTGGAAGTACTCAAATAGCTTCAAACGTTCGTTCAGTATCGATGTTCTTAACTGTCTTACCGATTATCTTAGTCTATCCATTCGTACAGAAATACTTTGTTAGTGGAATCATGTTAGGATCAGTAAAAGAATAATCCTGGTAAATCAATCAAGCTGAAAGTTAAGTATGCTTTCAGCTTGATTAATAAAAAAAGTTGTAAGCGCTTGACAGAAAGGTCCTTGTATCACTGTCTGCAATAAGCCAACGTAATGAGAATAGGACTATATACTTATAATGATTGATTACGCTATATGCATAGGAGTTAACCTTTCTATCATGGGGCTGCGTAGCTTATTGCTAAAACTACTCTCTGGAACACTAAAGGGGCGATGCCACAGAATAGTTTGATCGGCAACAAAGGAAAGATATCACACCTTTTATAAAAATAAGGAAAAATTAGGAGGAAAAAAATGGGATCATCACTTAAGAAAAAATTATTAGCTGGTTTAACACTAGCAACAGCAACATTATTGATTGCTTGTGGAGGGGACACTGAAGGCGGTTCAACTGACGACGGTGGATCAACTGACGCTGGTGGAGAAACAAACGGTGAAGAAAGTGCAGAAATCACTGCAGACGATATTGGAAATGTTAACGCAATGGAAGACTTCAGTGTGGGAGATACATTCTATTCTGAAGAACCACTAGAATTCTCATTCTTATACCGTGACCACCCGAACTACCCACTTGATGAAGAGTGGACATTCTATCAAATGTTGGAAGAAAAAACTAACGTGACATTTAACAACGTTGTTGCACCATTATCTGACTTTGCTGAGCGTCGTTCCGTTCTAATCGCTGCTGGGGACGCACCTGACATTATTGCCAATGCTTATCCTGGTGAAGAAGCTCAATTCGTAGGTTCAGGCGCTTTACTACCAATTTCTGACTATGTACATTTAATGCCTCATTTGTCTCAACGTATTGAAGAGTGGGATGTACAAGATGAGTTAGACCAAAACCGTCAAGCAGATGGTAAATACTATATCTTACCTGGTATTGAAGAAAGCGTTCGTCATGACTACACATTAATGATTAACCGTACTGTATTTGACGAGTATGGTATTGAAGATCCAACTACGTGGGATGAGTTAAGAGACGCTTTAGTTATCTTACGTGACGAAACTGGAAACGTTCCATTTAATGACCAATGGACTGGGCAAGCATTATTAAACTATGCTTCTCATTCGTTTGGTACAGTAGCTGGATGGGGCTTCGGTGGCGGAGTTATCTTCGATGAAGAAGCTGAGGAGTTCAAGTATGCACCTATGGAACAAGGTTACCGTGACATGGTTGAGTACTTTGCAGGTTTAGTTGACGAAGGTTTAATGGATCCTGAATCATTCACTCAAGAAGATGAAACTGCTCAAAACTCATTTAACAACCTAGAATCTTACGTTATTTCTGCTAACTCTCAAACTGTTATTGGACAAAGAGAATCTATGGCTGAAATTCACGGTGAAGGCGAATACGAAATTGGTAAAATTGTCTCTCCTGAAGGACCAGCTGGCCCGATTGTTGGGGGAAGCCGTTTTGTAGCAGGATTCATGCTTTCATCTGAAGTAGCAGAACGTGATGACTTCTTAGCGTTACTACAGTTCCTTGACTGGTTATATTACAGTGATGAAGGAAACCACTTAGCTTGGTGGGGTGAAGAAGGCGTAACTTACGAGTTGACAGATGAAGCTCCTGGTGGATTTATGCCTCTTGACCCAATCACTTACCTAGGATTAAACCCTGATGGTACTGAGCACTTACAAGAAGACCACGGATTCCGTAACGGTATCATTGCTTCTGGTGGACCAACTGCGTTACTACAATCTGTAATGGACGCAGAAGAAATTGAATTCCAAAATATGACAAATGAAACCCGTGAAGTAGCCACACCAAACCCTGCGTACCCATTAGCTCAAGCTGATCAAGAACAATTAGCATTGATTGGTACGCCACTTGGAGACACAACTGAAACGTACACTCTACGCTTCATCACTGGTCAGCTCGAATTGGATCGTTGGGATGAATTCATGGCTGATTTGGAAAACCAAAACGTTGACCAATATCTAGATATCATCAACAACGCATACCAAGAATTCCAAGCAAATCTAGAAGACGCTAACTAAGATTTCTGATGGAAGATAGAAATTAGAGACTGTCTGTATTATCGAATACACGGTTTCTTAGACAAAGGTCGTCCTCTGAACGAATAAGCGATAAGTAAGAGTGTAGACTTTTGCTATCCTTATGATGCAGGCTTTCCAAGTGAAACTCACTCGGGGCCATCAGAGGACGACCTTTTGTCTTTACATAGTGAAAAATCAAACAATAAATAGGTTAGAATTAGCACATATAGAACAAAAACACGATTTTTATCCATAAGTTTAAAAGGATGGTCCAAGACAGCTAGCATGATTAAAGATACAATAATAAAGGTGGGGCAAAGGATAGTCACTGTTCAGCTGATTAAAAACACCTTTTCAAATCTTCTAATATGCTTAACCTTTTATCTGATGTCAGTTAAAATAAGAAGAGCAACATACACGGTTTCAATGGCTAATTGAAAACGGTGTAAGGAAAGGGAGTTTATATGTCAAACGATTACAATGAATACGCCGGTAATAACCGGTTGTATAAAATTTCTCAAAATATATCATGGTTCTTTATTATTACCTTATGGTTTAACTTGAGTTTTATCCCACTGTTCTTCTTCTTTTTATTTTTAGAGCCGACCTTAGCTAATATCGTCTGGTATCTAGTAGGGATTATTCCTTTAGGACCAGCCATAGGCGCTTTAATTAGTTCGACTATACGAGTCATAGAAGAAGATGACTTTTCTGAACCTGGAAAAGACTTTAGACGGTATTATAAGAAGAATTTTTTAGACTCATTAAAAGTCTGGCTTCCTTATTTAGTCATTGTCTACCTATTTTCAGTGAATATCAATTACTACTTTACGTTAGCAGAAAGCCAATATATTCTATTGGGTTATCTATTTTTCTTGTTGACTGCATTGGTAACACTGTATTTGATACCAGTATTCATCATTCAGATGAAGTTTTCCTTCCGATACAAAGATTTATTAAAGCTAAGTGCTTATTATTTCTTTACAAAAATGAAATTAACTATCGGAAACTTTTTCGTCATATTCATTGTCATCTTTTTACTGCTTACCATATCAGAGTGGTTACTACTGGCTATCCCAGCAGTTTTATCCTTTCTCTGGATTTTGTATAACTTCAGTATAGTGAAAGATGTCAAAGCTAACTTTGTTAAAGAGGAAGAATAATGTTTATTCTTTTTTAAAATTATTTTAATTCGTAATAGGAGGATGTCAATATGTCAACAATTAAAAATCCTGTGTTAAAAGGATTTAATCCCGATCCAAGTATGGTTCGTGTAGGTGACGATTATTATATCGCTGTGTCTACATTCGAATGGTTCCCAGGAGTCGTCATTTATCATTCAAAAGACCTTAAAAACTGGCGTCAAGTTGCTCGTCCATTGAATAGAGTAGAGTTGTTAGATATGAAAGGGAATCCAGACTCAGGTGGGGTATGGGCTCCTCAATTAAGTTATTCTGATGGTCAATTCTTCTTAATCTATTCAGATGTGAAAGTAACGGGCGGTATTTATAAAGATGTAACCAACTACTTAACAACATGTGAAACAATTGATGGTGAGTGGAGCAATCCAGTATTTATGAATCAATCTGGTTTCGACCCGTCATTATTCCATGATGAAGACGGCCGCAAATGGTTCGTCAACATGGTATGGGATCACCGTATTGGTCACCATGACTTTGGTGGCATTGTGTTACAAGAATACGATCACGAGCAACAAAAATTAATCGGTGAGCGCAAAATCATTTACCACGGAACAGATGTTGGTTTAGTTGAAGCGCCACACCTCTACAAAATTAATGGCTACTACTACTTGCTTACTGCAGAAGGTGGAACCATGCTTGAGCACCATGCCACATTGGCTCGTTCTAAAAACATTGATGGCCCTTATGAAGATCATCCAGAGAACCCACTTATTTCTTCTTACTATAATCCAAGACTAGCGCTACAGCGTGCTGGACACGGGTCAATGGTGGAAACACAAGGCGGGGAATGGTACTTCGCACACTTAACAAGTCGCTTAACCAAAGCACCGGGTGACGTGTTGTTGATGGACCGTGGATATAGCCAATTGGGCCGTGAGACAGCTATTCAAAAGATGGAATGGAAAGATGGTTGGCCATACATTATTGATGGTAACTATCCAAAAGTATCCGTTCCAGCACCAAATTTACCTGAGCAAAAATGGGAGCCTGATTTCCCAGTTGTTGATCAATTCGATTCAGAAGAGTTAAGCGAACAATGGCAAACCTTGCGTATTCCTTACACAGAATTTGCAACGATCAAAGAAAACCCAGGTCACTTGCGAATTTATGGTGCAGGTGGACATTCTAACTTACACAAGCAAGCATTAGTTGCTCGTCGTTGGCAGGCATTTGAATTCGAAGCAGAAACAAAAGTCTTCTTTGAACCAGAAACATTCCAACAACAAGCCGGTTTAGTCACTTACTACAACACTAAAAACTGGACTAACCTTCACGTGACTATGCATGAAGAAAAAGGAAAAGTCATTGATCTGTATGCATCTGAACGCAATAACGTGTATAACCCACTAGGGGATGACGTGATTCCAGTACCAGAAGACGCAGAAGCAGTATGGTTTAAAGTCAAAGTCGATCAATACAACTACCAGTTCAGCTATTCATTTGATGGCGAAAACTGGGAAGTGATTCCAGCTACTTTCGATTCATGGAAGTTATCTGACGAATATATTCAAGAAGCCGGCTTCTTTACTGGCGCATTCGTTGGTATGAGCGTGATCGATAACAGTGGTATGGGTAAATACGCTGATTTCGAATACTTCCGTTATGAAGAAGAGGAAGATACGAGAGATCACTGGACTCTACCTCGTCATTACGGTAAAGGCCAAAAAGGAAAAGGCAAAGTGAATTACGGTGAACGTGGAAAAAGCTAATTAAAAAACGATAAAATGAGGGGACCGACTCCAATGGCAAAGCAATAATCGATTTCAGATTGGAGCTTTAACATGTGGTCAGTCTCCTCTTTTCTTTAAAAATCATATAAAAAGAAATGGACGTGTTCTGATGAGTTATGTATTAGGCTTAGACCTAGGCACAAGCGGCCTAAAAGGAATTTTAGTTAATAAAGAAGGAAAGATTGTTGACGAAGCATCTTCTGAATACCCATTGTTAACACCAAAGCGTGGTCACAGTGAGCAAGACGCGACTGAATGGTTCAGAGCGGCTAAAGAAGTCATGCAAGCTATTTTCAAATCGACTCCAGATGCAACTTCTAAATTAGAAGGCATCAGTTTTTCAGGTCAAATGCATTCTCTCGTTCTATTAGATGAGAATGACGATGTTCTACGCAATGCTATTTTATGGAATGACGTTCGTACAACGGAACAGTGTGTCACGATTACAGAAAAAGTACCTAACTTAATTGATATTACTAAAAACAAAGCATTGGAAGGATTCACACTGCCAAAACTGCTTTGGGTTAAAGAAAATGAACCAGCTATTTGGAGCAAAGTGAAAACATTCTTGCTGCCTAAAGACTATCTAGGCTACCGTTTAACTGGAAACAAACAAATGGAGTATTCAGATGCAGCCGGAACATTATTATTAGATGTGGAAAGCAGAAGTTGGAGTAAAGAAGTCGCTGAATCAGTGGATGTCCCTCTATCTATATGCCCACCACTGGTTCAATCACAGGATAAAATTGGCATGTTAGATAAAGCATTAGGTGAAGAATTAGGTCTAGACGTAGATGTCCCTGTCTTTTCTGGTGGAGCAGACAACCCCAGTGCTGCTGTTGGTGCAGGAATTGTTAGACCCGACCAAGGCATGGCAAGTATTGGAACATCAGGTGTTTTCTTATCTTATGAAGAAACAGGAGATAAAGATTACAAAGGAAACCTTCACTACTTCAACCACGTTGTACCAAACGCTTTTTACACAATGGGTGTGACTTTAGCAGCAGGTAGCAGCTTGAACTGGTTTAAGAAAACATTTGCTCCTAATGAAAGTTTTGAAGAATTGCTAAAAGGGGTAAAAGATATTGCACCGGGATCTGAAGGTCTATTGTTCGCCCCATACATTTCAGGGGAACGCACACCGTATACAGACAGTCATATCCGCGGGACGTTCTTAGGAATGGACATCGCTCACACGAGAGATCACTTCGCGAGAGCTGTTTTAGAAGGCATCACATTCTCATTAAAAGACTCTCTTGAGTTAATGAGAAAGCATTCGAATAAAGAATTCAGTCAAATTGTCTCTGTTGGTGGGGGAGCTAAGAATCCTGACTGGTTGCAAATGCAAGCAGATATCTTCAATACACCAGTTGTTACTTTGGAAACAGAACAAGGACCAGCAATGGGATCCGCAATGATTGCAGCCGTTGGAGCAGGCTGGTTTGATAACTTTGAAGACTGTTCTAAAGTATTTGTTCACTATAAATCTGAAGTGACACCTAACGAAGAAGCTGTTAAAACATACGAAGCCGTTTACGCAAACTACAAAGAAGTCTACCCAACAATTAAAGATCTTTCTCATAAATTAATATCAGATAGTGAATAAAAAAACTCAA
This sequence comes from Alkalibacterium sp. MB6, assembly GCF_009935905.1. Classification (GTDB taxonomy): domain Bacteria; phylum Bacillota; class Bacilli; order Lactobacillales; family Carnobacteriaceae_A; genus Alkalibacterium. The sequence continues at coordinate 42,100 of NZ_PREX01000023.1, forward strand.
TAATTACTGCTTAAGCAAAAGAAAGAGGTTGGATAAACTACTTTTCCGCTTGATAAACGTTATAAATAAAAAATAATAGTTTGATTATTATGCTTTATAACATATTAAGGGAAGAAGAGGATACCCAATCTCTTTTTTATCTATACGCTCAACTACACACTAGAGAGGACTATCATGATGTTAAATGTAGCCATTGTTGGAACAGGTGGGATTGCTCCACTTCATGTCGAAGGGTATTTAGCCTTTCCAGATGATGTAAGAATCGTCTCATTATGTGACATTTATCCAGAAAAAGCTGAGAAACTAGCTAAACGATTTAATCTTGACGTGACAGTTTACGATAATCATGAAGATATGTTAGAGAAAGAAGACATCGATTTGGTATCTGTTTGTACGCCTCCTTATGTCCATGCTGAAATAGCTATCAATTCAATGAAAGCAGGGGCACATGCGTTGGTTGAAAAACCGATGGCATCGTCTCTTGAAGAATGCGATGCAATGAATAAAGCATCAGAAGAAACTGGACAGACTCTATCAATTATTTCACAAAACAGATTCACCAACCCGATGTGGAAATTGAAAACCATGCTAGATCAAAAAGTGATTGGAAACGTCTTGCACACTCAAGTGGATTCATTTTGGTGGAGAGGTCACAGTTACTATGATTTATGGTGGCGCGGTACGTGGGAAAAAGAAGGCGGAGGCTGTACACTGAATCACGCTGTCCATCATTTGGATATATTTAACTGGTTAAATGGACGCCCCGATGAAATCACGGCAGTCATGAGTAACGTCGCACATGACAATGCAGAAGTTGAAGATTTATCAATCGCTATTGCTAAATATAATGAAGGCGGTTTAGCAACGCTAACAAGTTCAGTTATCCATCACGGGGAAGAACAGCAACTCATTTTCCAAGGTCAAGAGGGCCGAATTTCAGCGCCCTTTAAAGTAGACGCTTCTTCTTCAAGAGAAAATGGTTTCCCAGAAATAAATACTCAAAAAATAGATGAGATTAAAGCATTACACGACTCACTTGAAGACCTCCCGTACGAAGGTCACACGGGTCAAATCAACAATGTTATTCAGTTCCTTTTAGGTAAAGACACACTCGTTGTAGACGGCATTCAAGGCAAACAAACGCTTGAATTGATTATGGCTATATATGCGTCGTCTCAATCAAGTGAAAAAGTTTCCTTACCGTTAAATGAAACGCATCCTTTCTATACAAAAGAAGGAGTCATGAGTCATGCCCCTCGTTTTTATGAGAAGTCAAGTTCGGTAGATAACTTTGAAGATGATGTAATCACGACTTAACAGACCGATCAAGGAGTGAAACGAATGAAGAGTGATCATAAACGCTTGAAAGTTGGCATCACAGGACTAGGAGATGTGTCTTCTTTTCATATACAAGCAATAGAAATGCATGAAGAGGCTGATCTAATGGCTGTCTGTGATACAGACCCAGCTACTCAACTAAAAGTAGAAGGGGTCAGTTTTTATACAAATTATTTAGAGATGCTTGAAAAGGAAGACCTTGATGTCATTCATAATTGTCTGCCTCATCATCTCCATTACTCTGTAACAAAAGCCTGTGTTGAGAAGGGTATCCATGTCCTTCTTGAAAAACCTGTTTCCATTAGTTACGAAGAAGGCTTGCTACAAAAGGAATTAGAGGACCGGTTAGATGCTAAGATATGTGTCTGTTTTCAAAATCGATACAATCAAACCTTTTTAGAACTGTTGCGTTGGTTAGATAAAGAAGAAACTGGCACTATCACTGGTATTAAAGGTTTAGTGACCTGGTTCAGAGAACCGGTTTATTATGAATCGAAACCATGGCGCCGTAAAAAAATCTGAAGTGGGTTATGGTAATATCATGAGCCAGTCAATTCATACGCTAGATTTAATTCAACTCTTAGGTGGTCCAGTTGACTCCGTTAAAGCAAGTTTATCCAAACTACTAGACGTGAACAGTGAAGTGGAAGATACAGTGAGTGCATCGTTTCAATTTAAATCCGGTGCCAAAGGGTATTTGCATGCAACAAATGCTAATGTATCAAACGCAAGCGTTGAACTAGAAGTGATAACTGAACATGATTGGTTTACGATTAAAGACAGTTGTCTCTATCGTATGGATCAAGAGGGTAAGAAACAACTATTAGCTGAAGACGAGCAATTAGACGGCGCCAAGTTTTACTTTGGTGCTAGTCACAAGTATTTAATTGATCGGTTTTACAAAGCGATTAGTGAAGATACAACGGATTATATTACTGTTAAGGATGCCTTACCGTCTATTCAATTAATTGAAGAGTTTATGAGCGCATTCTCGTGACTTTAGTCGTGAGTAAGCGATTTCGCATGTTTTTTTGTTTCTACATATGATAAAATACATGTAGAGGTGATTATGGTGAAAAAAGCACTAAAAGGAAGAGGTTACGTCTACTATATTCAGTACCATATAGTATGGTGTGTAAAGTACAGAAAGCCGAT
>NZ_PREX01000024.1 GCF_009935905.1 Alkalibacterium sp. MB6
TCAAATTAAACGAGGTTATAGGATAAAAGTGCATATTCTTATCTAGCAGAAACTGCTACATATAGTTTAGCAGTCACAATACTGATTAAATTACCAAGGTGAGGCTCTTATTATCAATATAGGATATATATTGCCTCTTCTTCTTACAGATAATTTTTCAATAGAATTATGAACTGTTAATATTAGTTTTTACTTGTATAATTAAAGCGATGTGTAAGCATTTTAATTTTTTTTTCTATGAAATAATATAAGAGGAGTTTTAATAATGTATCCAATTTTAATTACATTTATTATTTTTCTAATTGTTCTAGTTGGAGGCTATATGGTTGTACAAAGATCAAAAAATAAATCAGTTAATGAACACACGCCAAAACAAGAGACTAATAACGTATTGGCTATTTCGAATAATTCCACCAATGAGTTACAAGTTCAATTTAATATGTTGTCGGAGATTCGAGAAATTGATGAATCAAGACTTGTAGAGATTAAAGACAGTAAACTGCTTGGACATGTAAATAATCTCTTGCCGGAAGCTTTTAAGACTGCAACTACTGTAGGCAATGCTGTTCAAGGTAGTACTAAAACTCTGTATGAAGCGATTCTTCCAGCTGGAAAACAGCTTGCAAAGTCTAAAAACACTGAAGGCGCCTTTAGAGGATTTACAATGGGAAAGAAAGGAATAGACGGATCAGCTGAATTCTTACCTGTAAATAATGTATCTAACGTTGCTGCAAATGTAGCTTCATCAGCAATGAGTGTAGGCTCAATGGTAGTCGGTCAATATTATATGCACCAAATCAACACTGAACTAGAATCAATTAGTTCAGATATTTCTCAGATAATGGATTTTCAAAATAATGAATATAAGAGTAAAGTTTTTGCGTTAGTTACTAAAGTAAAAAAAATGTCCTCATTTCAAACAGAAATACTTGAAAATGAAGAGTTGAGAAAATCAGAAATATCAAGCCTTAATCGACTTGAACAACAATGTATAGAATTATTAGGCCAGGCAAATTTAACGATTGCAGACTACTCAAAAAAAATGGATATGGGTATTAAAGAATATGAAGAACAATTGGTTGGTGTTCAATACTGGGTTGTTTATCAAGAGACTCTATTGGAAGTATTATATCTTATTGCAAATTTAAAGTATGCACTTTACCTAGGTACTGTATCCAGAGATCAATGTAACTCCTTATTATCAACTTATAGAAAACAAGTGAAAGATGTGAAAATTGGATTACAGAACTGGCATTTAGAACAAATGGAAAAGTATGGTATCAATCTTGAAGAAGGTTATAGAGAACGTTATGGAGTTGATGGTATTCTTCATAAAGTACCGGGAATGATAAGGAAAGAGTTAAATTATCGTCCAGTATCTAAAGATGTTGTAGGTATTATTACTAAGCACCTTACTGCCAGAGATAAACATCGTCAAGTGTCTACAAGAGAGGTCTTTGATGAGAATGTTAAATTAATAGGAAAAGAAGGGAAAGTATATTATTTACCTGCGGATAGCATGTAATCACTCAGCTAAATTGTTTTGAATCTCTATACAATATTAGATGGCATATTTATAATATCTTTCAGGAAAAATTAAAAAAATGTAAAAATTAATATACAATATTTTAAGTAAGAGAAGAATGAACAATCAATAATACTATTAGGTCGTAGACTTTCTAGGTACTTGAATAGTTTGATAGCGTACCTATAAGCAAGCCAAGGCAGTAGTTATGGAGTAATACTAGTTTAAGATTTTAAAAGATGGAGGGAAACCAATGGAGACATTAGAGGAATTTTATACCCAAATTTTAGATCTAGATTTTTTGATTGAGTATGGATATTATGATAGAAATGTAAAAAGCGAAATGAATGGAAAAAATAATGATACTGATAGAACATTAGAAGAAGAGGCTGAAGTAGATCAGTTTTACTCAGTGGGTGATAACTTCTTCCCCGAATATTTTAGTACTAAAGGCTTATTATTATTTCTGCAGAATGAAAATTTAGGTGCTACTATTGATGACAATCGTAATATAAATTATGATTCAGACAATATCTTAGGTGGTCGAAATCATACTCCTACAGATCCGATAATTTTTACTATACCGAAAAGTAATGACCTAACAATTAGAAGAACATACAAAATTCCAAATATATATAGCTATGTTAGATTGGCACTGTATATTAGTTTAAACAGTGATTATTTTATAGATTTGTTTATGAATAATAAACAGTCGACCTCAAAGTATTTCAATCATTTTCAAATTGGTGATTTTAAGACAACGGATAAGTTATCGACAAAGCTTTTATCTTATGGTAATAATATTCTGAATCTAGACTTAAGCAATTTTTATCCAACACTTTATACACATAGTCTTGCATGGGTTGATTTAGGGAAGCAAATTGCAAAGAATAATCGTCACGATGGGATAGGAAACAATTTAGATAAACTTGTGCAGGCGGAGCAATACGGAGAGACCCACGGAGTTCCTACAGGTAATTTTCTAACTCGAATTATTGCGGAGTATTTTCTATGTAAGATTGATAATGAATTAGAAGATTTAGGATATATTTATACTAGATATGTAGATGACTTAAAGTTTTCATATAATGAAGAGGAAATGAAGGATGACTTTTTATCACAAGTACATATTAAGAGCAATGAGTATAATATTACATTAAATGAACAAAAGACTTTTGTTGAAACACACCCTATAAAAAATGAATTAAATAAAGCTCAAATTTTTTCTTTTTTTGATAATTTTAGCTCGAATAACTATTTAAAATGGATAGATAAATTATACGATTATATCAATCTGTGCATAGACGAAGAGTCAAAAGGAAATAAAGGCTCTATCAAAGTTTTGTATACGGGAAGCTTATTCCATTTAGAAGATAACTCCAACATTAATCAAATATTTACGTATAAAAACCCTTTAAATAGTTATAACTTGTTTAAACACTTTTTGGATACATCTTTGAAAGATTCAAAATTAACTAATCGCTTTTTAAATTTTACTAAGAAATTAATCTCTAAAGGGGTAAGTCAAGATGAGATAAATCAATTAGTAAGTGAGTATTTTGAAGAAAATTCTAAAAAAATAAAAAGAAAAGTTAGCATGTGTATTGAAAATAAGTATAATCAAGAAGTATATCAGTTATTATTATATTACTTATATTTTAAAGTATATGAGACAGTTGATCAGACTCAACTAACTGAGCTTATTGGCGAAGACCATCCTGTTGATGAAGAAGGATTAGGGTTCTTAATAAAAATAATTGACTTTAGTAATGATGACTTTAGCATCGTTTTAGCCATAACAATATATTTACAAATCGTCATTAATGAATTTTTTGTAGAACAAGATTATGCGAATTATGATTCTTATATAAACAAACTATTCAAGAAATTGAATGAAGTTTTATCAGAAAGTTATCAATCGTATTTATCTGAACAAGACAGAGTTCTTAATCCATATGACGTTCATGACAAATCACGTATGGCTGAAAAACTATGGTTTGTAAGATATCATATATATTATCTTACAAATAAATATGATTCTTTTAAAGTATCACTTAATGATTATTACAGAGAATCTGAAACACCACGAAATCGAAGTGGCTTATATAAAAGTCAGTTAAACTGGGATTTTATAAAAACGAATATGTCTATTGATAAGTTTTATGAGAGAATGTTGAATCAAAATGTCCCTTTATTCTATTTTGATTTTGAAAATTATACTGTTTAAATACTACAATATTAGTTTACTTTGAAAAGTACTATTCTCATAAAACATAGGCGTATGCGTGAAAATTTAGTCTAAACCATTACCAAACCCATTACCATATAAATATAAACGTTGACGTGAGGGGGTTAAGATGAGCCCCCTCAAAGAGTCATAAACTATCGAGTTGAAAACTAACAAGCAAATGAGGAAATACAGTAATGAAAACAAAAGCTTTAGTCTTTACAGCATTTTGCGTTGCTATCGGGTATATAGGTGGCAGCTTGATTATTATCCCCTTAGGATTCGTCCGCGCAGCACCTTTTCAACACTTCATGAATGTATTGGTCAGTTTTATCCTCGGTCCATGGTATAGTCTGGCTCAAGCGTTTGGCGTATCCTTGTTAAGAAATTTGACTGGGACGGGGTCGTTATTGGCCTTTCCTGGTAGTATGATAGGCGCTTTTCTATCCGGCTACTTGTATTTGAAAACGAAGAAGTTTTATATGTTAGCCGTCGGAGAAATAATTGGTACAGGGGTATTAGGGGCACTGGCTAGTTATCCTATTGCCCGGGTGTTTCTCAGTCAAGAAGCGGCAATAGTTGCATTTATGCCTGTTTTTTCTATAAGCGCATTAATCGGGGCGGTCATTGGCATGGTATTGGTTTACCAAATCATTAAAAAGCCAGCCTTTAATCAAAAGTTAAAGCAGTTCCAAAAGTAGGTACGCTTTATATTGAAGAAAGATTGTGAATAGGCGAGTGTGTTATTCTTCCTTTTGTTATGCAGTATCCTGTATAGTTACAGTATGTAAGGAGACTATGACAAAAGAGGTGGGCGCAGTGAAAAAGTGGTTAATTAGCCTAGGGCTAGTCAGTCTTTTAGTAGGTTGTGGAGAAACGACAAATGATGAAGCCGATAACGGTGAAACAAATGTCATTGACGCAGAATCACAAGCTGAAGATGAGCTGAATGACGAAACGGAAACGGATACCGAAACACCCGAGGATGTAAATGAGAACGAGGATAATACTGATATAATCGGTGACGACGATGCGACAAATGATACCGGTTTAGGTAGCGAAAATAATGAAGGCGCTATTGTATTTGTCCCTCAATATGCTGAGACAGAAGCGGGACTATCACCAGAGAATGATGAAGTATTGGCTTTATTGAGTGAAATGGTTAGTAGTGCAGAAGTAGACGATTTGGGTTTTGAAAATGATGTCACCATACAGTTCACGGGTCTATACTTGCATAATGATGAAGAACAGACCCTGCAGCCTATCTTTATCATCACGAACCGCACGGATCAAACCTTTACGCATATTGACATGGCGATCACTTTTGGCCCGTCTGAAGGTGAGTTGATATTTGACGAGACCTATTTCACATTGGCAGCAGATGAATTAGGGATGTTAGAGCCGAATACAGCTATGCCTGTTTACGTGAATACAGATTATTCAAATCTAGCAGCTATCGATGAGTTGTCTAATACCCGTGAAGAAGTCATTAGTATTGACTCATTTGAATTTGAATCGGATGAAAGCAGTTCAGAAGGAAGCAGAGGCACAAGTGAAAGGGTTCAGCCTCGAACAGCAGCTAATGAATCCTCTGAAGAGTTGACCTTCGTTTCAACACTTGACCAGTCAAATGAAGGAGAAGACAGTTATAATAGTCTAATATTGAGCCAGTTGGAGGAATTAATTAGCCAATCTCCTGAAGTGGGAATCGAAGGGGATGTCGCGATTCACTGGACGGGTATTTATGAATACAGTACGACAGAAAAAAATGGACAAGCTATTTTTGTCATCGTTAACCGATCGGGTATGGAGTACTCTAACATTGAATTGGGTATTACCTTTACTGATATGAATCAGAATGTGATATTGGAGGAGGAACGCTTCTTTTTAGATGAAGAATCCTTTGGTGTTTTGGAAGATCAAACCATCATGCCTCTGTATTTGGAAGTCCCTCAAGATAAAGAACACTTTATTCAAGGGGTTTTAGATGTAAATAATGCACAGTATCAATTCAATTACTTCCAGGCCGAAGATACTAACTCGTCTGATCATTAGTTAAAAGACAGCTTTCCGATAAGGGAGCTGTCTTTTTGAATTCATTTCTAAAAAAAAGTTCGGCAAATACGAACATTCGCCTAATAAAAGATGAGGGTAACATTATAGCGATTTATTAATATTCGCATAAAAACCGTTATAATAAGGAATAATAACACACAGGCGATTTTAATCTAAATGTTAAATAAGAACTTTAATCCTAATAATCCCTTTCAGCTTTCGTGTTTATGTGTTATAATGTGGTTAATACTTTGTGAGGTGAGTCAAATATGCCAAATAGTTTAGCTAGCATCAAGAAGTCCTTGGACAGCCAGATCGGTAGAGAGCTTAAGTTAATCGTCCAGGCAGGAAGAAAAAAGACAACAGAACGCAAAGGTACGCTTACTGAAACATATCCGGCAGTTTTTGTCGTAGAGCTTGATAAGTCCGAGAATGCAGTGGACAGAGTATCTTTTAATTACACAGACGTGCTGACATCTTCAGTACAATTAGAATTTACAGAAGAAGCATCTTTGGTTTTGAACTAATCTAATTAAATTAATTGTTTTTCAGTAGTATAATGTCGAATTATACTACTTTTTTTATGCTTAAAAAGGGAAATAGCGAGTCCTTTGTAGTTATCTTTTCCAAAAGTCGGTCATCTGTTTTAGAATAGAAGGTAAGGAACCGCTTAGGAGGGATCGACATGCAAATAATGGAGAATGCACCCGCGAAAATAAATCTTTGCTTAAATGTATTAAGTAAAAGAGAAGATGGTTTTCACGAAATGGAGATGGTCATGACAACCATCGACCTTTCTGATCGGTTGACATTTACCATCCAGGAGAACGATATTACAGTTGATTCAAATAGTTCATTCATGCCGTTAGATGAACGTAATATAGTAGTCAAAACAGCCCAATTGTTGAAAGAAACGTATCACATTGATGCGGGCGTTCATATTTATATAGATAAAATCATACCGATTGCTGCTGGACTCGGTGGAGGGAGTAGTGATGCAGCCGCTACGTTGAGAGCCTTGAACCAATTATGGAAGCTCGATTTATCTCTGGAGCAATTGGCTGAATTAGGCGAGCGAATTGGATCAGATATTCCGTTTTGCGTTTACGGACAAACGGCGTATGTAACTGGACGGGGTGAAAAGGTGAAGCCTCTACCTTCTTTTCCATCTTGCTGGGTTATAGTAGTTAAGCCATTTAAGGGTATTTCTAGTTGGACGGTGTTTAAAGATTTGGATGTCGATTCCCTACCTAATTATTCCATTGACCAATTGGTTCATGGCATTGAACATGAGTCGTTTGACGAATGCATTCGTTATGTAGGAAATGCGCTAGAAGAGAAAGCAAGCCAGCAAAACCCTCGCATACTCACAGTGAAAGAAAAAATGTTGGAATTTGGTGCAGAAGCAGCCTTGATGAGTGGAACGGGACCGACAGTATTTGGCTTAACTCAAAATTTGACCAAAGCCAAACGGATAGTAAATGGTTTGAAAGGCTTTTGCAAAGAAGTCTATCTTGTCAGACATTTAAATTGAAATAAGCCGGCTCTTCAAATAAAGTGATGAGCCGTGCTTATTTTTTTCTTGACAAGAGAAGTCGGAAAGTGATACTCTTTAAATCGTAATGATTACGATTTGAAAATAATGGAGGATTACTTATATGAAACGAAAACAAACAATCAAACACCGCTTAATAGTTGGATGGGGACTTCTGCTCGTCCTTGTATTAGCTGCGTGTGGTCAGGAAACAACCACAGATTCACCAACGACGCCTGAAGAGGCTACTTTAGATTCAGATGCTTCAGTAGAGGATAATCAAGACACTCAACTTTCTATTGTCACGACTTTTTATCCTGTTTATGAATTTACCAAACAAGTTGCAGGAGACCGAGCTAATGTTAGTCAAATGATTTCAGGTGGAACAGATGCACATCATTATGAACCGAGCGCAAGAGATATTGCCATGGTGAATGAAGCGGATATGTTCATTTACAGTAGTGAAGAAATGGAGACATGGGTCCCGAGTTTGCTGGATTCTTTAGATAGTGACGAAGTTGTCGTGGTTAGAAAAGCTGATACAGTTGATGAGTTGACTCTTCATAGTGACAGCGCCGAGGATGAAGATGACCATGATCACGACCACGACCACGATCACGAAGACGAGAATCATCACAGCCATGAAGTCGACCCGCATATTTGGCTGGACCCTGTATTGGCTCAAGATCAAGTCACCCACATTAAAGAAGCGTTAATTGCGCTGGATCCTGAAGGAACGGATTATTACGAAGAGCGAGCCGAGCAGTTTAATCAAGAGCTACAAATGATTCATGAGGAGTACTCAACAGCCTTTGAGGGGGCAGAAAATAGAGTGTTCTTTACGCAGCACGAAGCTTTTGGCTACCTTGCCAACCGTTATGACTTAACGCAAATTGCTGTGGGAGGCCTGTCTACAGAGGTGGAGCCTAACCCGGCCCGCATTGCCGAAATCAATGAATTGGTAAATGAGTATGATGTACCTGTTATTTATTATCAAGAAGGCGCCAGTTCAGCTATTGCAGAAATGATAGCCAATGAGACAGGAACAGAAACGGCTGTATTATATGACTTAGAAAGACTGTCTACAAACTTACAAGAAGAAGGCTTAGGTTATATTGATGCTATGAGAATGAATTTAGAATCATTAAGAAAAAGTATTTACTAATTATTAGAATTAAAGGATAATAATCTGGTTGATTATTTTTAAAAGGTAAGGAAAGTAGGAGTAGCCGTGCAGTATATTGAAGTAAATAAACTAGCCTTTCATTATGAAGACGAGCCAGTACTTGAAAATATATCTTTTCAAGTCAATGCTGGTGACTTCGCCATGCTTACGGGTGAAAATGGGGCTGCAAAAACAACGCTGTTAAGAAATATTCTCGGCCTTCTCAAACCATCAAAGGGATCAGTCACCTTGTCTAAAAAGAATCGCTACGGCGAGAAGTTAGTCGTTGGCTATATACCTCAGCAAGTGGCCTCTTTTAATGAGGGATTTCCTAGTACGGTATTGGAACTGGTTCAGTCCGGGCGATACCCTAGAGGGAAATGGTTCAAGAAATTAGATGAAGAAGATCATGTTCATGTCAAAAAGTCGCTTACCTCTGTTGGCATGTGGGACATGAGACATAAAAAAATTGGCGAATTATCCGGTGGACAAAAACAACGGATCTCAATTGCACGTGTTTTTGCGACCGACCCTGATCTGTTTGTACTGGATGAACCGACAACCGGAATGGATGTTCAGTCAAGAGAAGAGTTTTATAAATTATTGAAGCATAATAGTGACGTACACCAAAAAGGTATATTGATGGTAACGCACGATCATGAAGAAATTAGGCAATATGCGAATAAGCATATTGAGCTGGTTAGGAAGGAGGGATCGCCTTGGAGATGTTTCTCTATGGATTCATGCAAAGAGCCTTCCAAGCATCTTTCCTCATCTCATTAATCGCACCTATACTAGGTTTATTCCTCATTTTGAGAAGGCAGACACTTATGGCGGATACTCTTTCTCATGTGTCTTTAGCCGGAGTCGCTTTGGGTTTGCTGATTGGAACGAATCCAACGCTGACGAATATAATCGTTGTCGCTCTCGTCGCTGTGATTTTGGAGTATTTAAGAAAAGTGTACCGAACGTATTCGGAGATATCGATAGCGATGTTAATGTCAGGTGGAATGGCAGTTGCCTTAGTTTTAATGGGACTGAATGATACTGGCGCGACCGTCAGTATCCAACAATTTTTATTTGGATCAATCGTTACGATATCGACTGACCAAGTGTGGATGCTGCTGATCGTCACCCTTTTAATTATCACCTTATATTTAATTTTCAGAAAACCTATGTATATTTTGACCTTTGACGAAGAAACAGCTTTTACATCTGGTCTCCCCATTTGGTTGATGTCTATCCTCTTCAATGTATTAACAGGGGTAACGATAGCATTGGTCATGCCGATTGTAGGGGCATTATTAGTTGCGGCTATATTAGTTCTGCCGGCAGCTGTATCTATTCGATTAAGCAAAAGCTTTAACGGCGTGATTCTAATAGGTATTTTAGTATCTTTAGTAGGCATGTTCAGCGGACTGACCGCTTCATATTATCTAGGAACTCCGCCAGGGGCTTCTATTACACTGGTTTTCATTCTTTTATTTGGTCTAACAGGCCTGGCTTTAAAGTTAACCAAGCAATCCAAACGAAATGCATTCCTAAGAAAATAAACAATAAACCAGACAATCTCTCAAAAGAGTGTCTGGTTTATTTTTGTTTAAATGTAGAAACGATGACACTATTTTAAAGTGTTTTTCATCCAAAGCAAAAATATTTTTGTTTAAGTCAACAATTCTGTTAAAATGGTGAGTAAGACTCTAACGTTTATGTAACGTTACTTATGAGAGGTTGAGGTGACAAGATGAAAAAAGTATTAGTGGCTAATAGAGGCGAGATCGCTATTCGCATTTTCAGAGCATTAGCAGAACTAGGAATTGGAACGGTAGGCATATATGCTCAAGAAGATGAGGTAAGCGTTCATCGCTTTAAAGCCGATGAAGCATATTTGGTTGGGCAAGGAAAAAAACCTATTGACGCCTACCTCGATAGTGAAAGTATCATCCAGATTGCAAAAGACTCTGGTGCTGAAGCAATCCATCCTGGCTATGGCTTTTTATCAGAAAATTTAGGCTTTGCACAGCGGTGTGAAGAAGAAGGCATTATATTTATTGGACCAGAAACACGACACCTAGATATTTTTGGAGATAAGATAAAAGCCAAAGCCATTGCGGTTGAAGCAGGCATCCCAACCATACCAGGAACGGATGGGCCGGTATCATCAGTAGATGAAGTAAAAGAGTTTGGGCAAACGCACGGCTATCCAATCATGATGAAAGCGGCACTTGGTGGAGGCGGACGTGGTATGCGTGTGGCTCACAATGAAAAAGAAGCTGACGAAGGCTACACACGTGCCAAAAGTGAAGCGAAGGCAGCCTTTGGTCGAGATGATATTTATGTGGAGCGTTATGTTGCTAACCCGAAACACATTGAAGTTCAAATATTAGGCGATACCCATGGTAATATCGTGCATTTGTTTGAACGGGATTGTTCAGTACAAAGACGCCATCAAAAAGTAGTAGAAGTCGCTCCTTGTGCAGACCTGAATCCTGAATTAAGAGAAGAGCTATGTCAGGCTGCCGTTAAAATCATGAAACACGTCGGTTATGTTAATGCCGGAACAGTGGAATTTCTCGTAGAAGGGGACGAGTACTTCTTTATTGAAGTTAACCCAAGAGTGCAAGTTGAACATACGATTACAGAAATGGTAACAGGTCTTGATATTGTTCAGAATCAAATTTTAATTGCTCAAGGATTAGATTTGCATAAGGACATGGACATACCGTTTCAAGAAGATATCGAATTAAAAGGTGCAGCTATTCAGTGCCGTATTACGACAGAAGACCCCATCAATAACTTCTTCCCAGATACCGGAAAGATAAATACGTACCGTTCACCGGGTGGTTTTGGCATCCGTTTAGATGCTGGGAATGGTTTCCAAGGATCTATCGTTACCCCTTATTTTGACTCCTTGCTAGTAAAATTATCAGTCGAAGCAAGAAGTTATGAAAAAGCCGTACAAAAAATGATTCGTGGGTTGACGGAGTTCCGCATACGCGGTGTGCAAACGAATATTCCTTTTTTAATTAATGTATTAAAGCATCAAACATTCTCAAGCGGAAAAGCAACAACCCGCTTTATAGATGAAACCCCTGAATTATTTGAATACTCAAAACTGCGTGACCGAGGGAATAAAACACTACGTTATATTGGAAATGTGACGGTTAATGGCTTCCCAGGCATTGGTAAAGTTGAGAAACGTGCTTTTAAAGAACCAAGAATGCCACAAAAGCTCATTCTTCCAGATAAAGACTTGGTATATCCTAAGCATATTTTGGATAAAGAAGGACCTGACGCCGTTGTTTCTTGGATGAAGGACCAACACTCCGTCTTAATGACTGATACGACATTCAGAGATGCGCACCAAAGTTTATTGGCTACCCGCATGCGAACAAAAGACATGCTCGCTATTGCTGAAGAAACCGAACGAGCAATACCTGAGTTGTTTTCCGTTGAAATGTGGGGGGGCGCAACCTTTGATGTGTCGTACCGCTTCTTAACAGAAGACCCTTGGGAAAGACTGAAAAAGCTTCGTAAAAAAATGCCCAACACCTTATTCCAAATGTTATTCCGAGGTTCCAATGGGGTTGGATATGAAAACCTTCCGGACAATGTACTAGAAGAATTTATCAAACTAGCTGCACAAAACGGCATCGATGTCTTTAGAATATTCGATAGTCTAAATTGGCTTCCTCAAATGGAAAAAAGTATTCAATATGTCCGTGATCAGAATAAAATTGCTGAAGCAACGATTTGTTATACGGGAGATTTAAATGATCCGAATGAGACAAAGTACACTCTTGATTATTATAAACGTATGGCGAAAAGTCTGGAATCGATGGGTGCTCATATTTTAGCCATTAAAGACATGGCTGGTTTATTAAAACCTCATGCTGCTTATCGTTTGATTGGTGAACTCAAAAATACAGTTCGTATCCCTATTCATTTGCATATGCATGACACAAGTGGAAACGGTATTTACACATATGGTGCAGCGATTCGTGCAGGTGTCGATGTGATTGACGTCGCACAAAGTGCCTTGAGTGGAAAAACGAGTCAGCCAAGCATGGGCAGTTTATACTACGCTTTAGAAGGCACACCGCATGCGCCAAAAG
The DNA here is from genome assembly GCF_009935905.1 of Alkalibacterium sp. MB6. Lineage (GTDB taxonomy): Bacteria > Bacillota > Bacilli > Lactobacillales > Carnobacteriaceae_A > Alkalibacterium. The sequence goes on from NZ_PREX01000024.1 coordinate 12,622, forward strand.
TCACTATTCAAAATGTTGAACAATTAAATAAATACTGGGAAGATACTAGAAAATATTACACTGATTTCGAAGAAGGAATGCCAGCAGCTTCGACAGAAGTGTATACTCACCAGATGCCTGGTGGACAGTATACGAACTTGAAACAACAAGCTAAAGCTGTCGGACTGGGTGACCGTTGGGATGATATTAAAGTGATGTATACGACGGTTAATGACATGTTTGGTGATATAGTTAAAGTAACGCCCTCTTCAAAAGTGGTGGGGGATATGGCTTTATTTATGATTCAAAACGACTTATCCGAGCAAGATGTGTATGACAGAGGTGGGGATTTGAACTTCCCTTCATCAGTGGTTAGCTTCTTTAAAGGAGAGCTGGGCATACCAGAAGGTGGCTTCCCGGAAACATTGCAAAAGCTTGTTCTAAAAGGTGAAAAGCCGTTAGAAAAACGCCCTGGTGAATACAAAGAGCCGCTTGACTTTGCTAAGGTAAAACAAGAGTTAAGCGAACATTTAGGTGCTGAGCCTACAATGGAAGAAGTTCTTAGTTACGTTATGTACCCGCAGGTCTTTTTAGACTATCAATTCTATAATAACCTTTATGGAGAAGTGACTAAGTTTGATACGCCTACGTTCTTTTATGGGATGCGTATGGGTGAACAGATTGAAGTGAATCTAGAAAGAGGTAAAACATTAATTATTAAACTAAACCAGATCGGAGCGCCGGACCTTGAAGGGAACCGTGTGTTGTACTTTGAGTTAAACGGTCAAGGGCGTCAAGTTGAAATTCAAGATAAAAGCGTGACAAGTACAAAAGCAGTGCGTAAAAAAGCAGAGCCGTCCAATAAAGGCCAAATTGGAGCAACGATGCCAGGATCTGTACTGCAAGTATTGGTTAAAAGAGGCGATAAAGTTCACAAAGGGGATCCGATCATTATTACAGAAGCAATGAAAATGGAAACGACTATCCGTTCATCGATTGATGGGAAAGTTGCAAGCCTCTTTGTTAAAGAAGGGGATCAAATTCAGTCGAACGATTTGCTTATTGAAATTGATTCGAACTAAGCTTTATTAGTAGAGTATACTAAGAGATGACATGTCTTAAAGTAAATGAAACGAACAGCCATCATGAGTGAGACGAATCACTTAACATGAGGGCTGTTCGTCTTTCATTTTTGAGGTAGTGGATTACCCTAAGTTCTTTTTTTTTTATGATCGGCCTAAATGAGTCGAAAGAACGAACAATCCTTTTAACAAATAAGATAAAGCTATGCTTTTTCGCTTGGAAAAGGTAGTATATAGATGACGGTACTATAATGTACGTAAATCAAAGAGGTGGAAAGTATTGAAAGTTAAACGAAGTGAACGATTAATTGATATCACATATTACTTAATGGAACATCCCCATAAATTAGTTCCCTTGACCCTGTTTGCTAAACGATATGAATCAGCTAAGTCTAGTATTAGTGAAGATTTAACCATTATTAAGGAAACATTTACTAAAAGAGGGTTGGGATTTTTAGAAACAGTACCTGGAGCTGCAGGTGGAGTAAGGTATGTTCCTAAAATGACAGACGAAGATATAGCGGCTTTTATTGATGAATTATGTGAAGAGCTAAACCATTCCAAACGATTGTTACCGGGTGGCTATGTTTACTTGTCAGATATGTTGGGAGAACCTAAGTGGCTGAGAAAAATTGGTCGAGCCATTGCCTCTAAGTACATGGACAAGGAAGTCGACAGTGTCATGACTGTAGCGACAAAAGGTGTGCCGATTGCCCAGTCAGTTGCTTCCTATTTAAATGTACCGTTTGTTATAGTCAGACGAGATTCTAAAGTAACAGAAGGCTCGACTGTAAGCATTAACTATGTATCTGGATCGTCCTCTGATAGAGTGGAAAAAATGGAATTGTCTCGCAGAAGTCTGGAAATGGGTTCAAAAGTCGTTATTGTAGATGACTTCCTAAAAGGTGGCGGGACTGTTAATGGTATGATTAGTTTAATTGAAGAATTTAATTCTGAAGTGGTAGGAGCAACGGTCATTGCTGAAAATATATTTAAAGGCGAACGCTCTGTCACAGATTATACATCATTACTAAAAGTAGAGAACGTCAATAGTCAAGATCGAACGATTGAAGTGGTTCCTGGGAATTTTTTACAAAAGGGCATATAGAAAATCCCTCTTAAGTTTTTACGAGCTTAAGAGGGATTTTATGTCAGAAGAAACAAAAGGTGTTGCTTCAAGGCTTAGGGTCATTTCCTTGTCTACGAGTTTCCTCTAGGCGTTCGCTGGTCACTTCATCAGTATTCGCTTCACCACGAGTGTCTTCTAATTCTGGTGGGACACCTTCATTGGACCTCGGCTCAAGTGGTGGCTGTCCGCCGTCGCCCATACCTTGAACAGCGCCTTCGGTAGGGAAACCTGCTGTTGTTCCTAGTGTTTCCAGGTGGGTATCCGATGGATGATCGGCTGCAGGTGAATCGGTTGTCGTGCCTCTATTATCTACAGAACGTGTATTGACAGGGTCGTCTTGATCACTATCACTATCACTGACAGCGATAACCAAGTTTCCATTTCTTATATCGTCTCTATACATATGAAGAAAATCATCTTCAACGGTGTAATTTGGGTGTTCGTAATAGTCGCCATCTCTAACCTTGAAAGCGTCCTTTAACGATTGCCAGAAGCTTTTATCGTTTTCAAAGTCTTCATCCGTTCCGCTCATATCAGGATTAGAGACATTGACATCTCTTGGTGGATTAATTTCAGAATCCTTCTCCAAGTTAGTGAAAATAATTATATCATCGCGTTGATACCCATCTTCAAGCAATCGTCGGACAACGCGTTCCGCTTCTTCTTCTGTTTGATAGCTTCCTATAACCGTTTGGTTCGTATTCATGCAAACAGCCTCCTTATGAAATAAATAAGTGGTCTATGCGACTAAACCACTCCTTATACTTATCTTCATTATAGATAAGCTTTAAAGTGAGAACAAACAATACACCTCTTAGAACTTGAAATGTAGAGGGTCATACAGTATTATGTAAGAAGGTTTTTACAAGCATTCATTAATGAAATGAATCATATAAACAGTGGTCTATAGACCACTGGATAATTAAAGGAGAAACTAATGACTAAACGATTTGCAATAGTACTCGCTGCCGGACAAGGTACGCGTATGAAGTCCAAATTATATAAAGTGATGCACCCGGTTATGGGGAAACCCATGGTTGGGCATGTCGTTGATCAAGCGATGGCAGCAAAAATGGATAAGATTGTCACAGTTACAGGAGTAGGTGCTGAAACAGTACAAGATTATTTAGGCGATAAAAGTGACTACGTTCTTCAAGAAGAACAATTAGGCACAGCCCACGCAGTTGAGCAAGCCGCTCCTTTATTGAAACATGAGGAAGGTACGACGATTGTAATTTGTGGAGATACGCCTTTACTGACAATGGAAACACTGGAAGCCTTGATGGCTCATCATGAAGAAACAGGAGCAAAAGGAACAGTGTTGACAGCCCATGCCGATAATCCGTTTGGATATGGCCGCGTCATTCGTGCAACAGACGAGTCAGTAGCTAAAATCGTTGAAGAGAAAGATGCATCAGCCACTGAGCGTGCGGTTAAGGAAATTAATACCGGAACGTACTGCTTTGATAATAAAGCATTATTTGAAGCCATTGAAAAAGTAGACAATAACAACTCTCAAGGTGAATACTACTTACCAGATGTAATAGAAATTCTGAAGAATAATAATGAGTTAGTATCTGCTTATCAGCTGCCTAATAAAGAAGAAGCTTTAGGCGTTAACGACCGTGTCGCTTTAGCAGAAGCGGCAACGTTGATGAAGCGTCGAATCAATGAAAAACATATGCGCAATGGTGTGACAATGGTTGACCCAGCGAATACGTATATTGAATCTGACGTGGTCATTGGCCAAGATACAGTCATCGAACCGGGCGTTTATTTGAAAGGACAAACGGTTATCGGGGAAGATAGTATGATTGGTGCACATTCTGTTATCGTAGACAGTGAGATTGGCGATAAGGTTACTGTAACCAGTTCTACGATTGAGTCAGCAGTCATGGGTAATGAGAGCAATATTGGGCCGAACAGTCATTTAAGAGCAGACACAGTCATAAAAGAGCATGTTCACATTGGAAACTTTGTAGAGATTAAAAAAGCAACGATTGGCAACTACACAAAGATTGGGCATTTAACCTATGTAGGAGATGCTACTTTAGGCGAACACATCAATTTAGGATGCGGAACTGTTTTTGTCAATTATAACGGCAAAGAGAAAAATCACATTCATGTAGGAGACCACGCCTTTATTGGTTGCAATGCTAACTTGATTGCTCCGGTGACGATTGAGGAAAATACCTTTGTTGCAGCTGGATCGACCATAACGGATAATGTGCCTGCGGATTCATTAGCCATTGCACGCTCCCGTCAGACGATTAAAGAAGGATATGTTAACAAGAAAGCTCAAAAAGATTAGAAATTTCTTTTATACAGGGCTTACAATGGGTTAAGCAGTTGATTTATATTCCGCTTAGGCATAAACTAAGAGTAGGAAAATAGAGAGAATGAAAATTATGGAGGCCGACATGTCCGAACATTATTCTGATCCGAAGCTAAAAATATTTGCGTTAAGTTCCAATATTCCTCTTGCAGAGAAAATCGCAAAAGATATTGGTGTCGATTTAGGAAAAGTATCAGTAAATAAATTTAGCGACGGTGAAATTCGTATTAATATTGAAGAAAGCATCCGAGGAGACCACGTTTATGTGGTGCAGTCTACTTCTGCTCCGACAAATGACAACTTGATGGAAGTGCTCATCATGATAGATGCGTTGCGTCGAGCGAGTGCTAAAACGATTAATATCGTTATGCCTTATTATGGATATGCCAGACAGGATAGAAAAGCAAGATCAAGAGAACCTATCACTGCAAAATTGGTCGCCAACATGCTAACTCAAGCCGGTGCAGACCGTATGCTAACATTAGATTTACATGCTTCCCAAATTCAGGGATTCTTTGATATCCCAGTTGATCATTTGCTGGGTGCATCACTTCTGGCTAACTGGTTCTTGGACGCTGGTTTAGGCGGAGAAGACACAGTTGTTGTCTCGCCTGACCACGGTGGAGTAACTAGAGCGCGTAAGTTAGCAGAATTTCTGAAGTCACCTCTTGCTATTATTGACAAGCGTCGTCCAAAAGCAAACGTGGCTGAAGTCATGAATATAGTTGGGCAAGTTCAAGGAAAGACGGCTGTCTTAATTGATGACCTTATCGATACTGCTGGAACCATTACTCTGGCCGCAGATGCCTTAATCGAAAAAGGCGCGAAAGAGGTTTACGCTTGTGGAACACATCCGGTATTTTCAGGTCCGGCAATAGAGCGTTTAGAAAAATCGTCAATCAAGAAAATGATCGTAACGGATTCGATTGCATTACCTGAACATAAAAAAATAGACAAAGTCGTTCAAGTGAGTGTTGGACAGCTTATGGGACATGCTATTAAACGTATTCACGAAAACAAATCGGTATCTCCTTTGTTTGAAAAACAATTCAAAGGTTACTCAGACTAATATGAAAGACGCCATAATCATGTGATTGATAGAAGGTACACCTACCGGATAGTCAATCCTTGATGATACGGCGTCTTTCTTCACGAAAGGAGGAAGGGATCTGGACAAAGTAAAAGAGGTTTTTAAACGAGTAAAATACCATTTGAGACATATGAAACCATTAGATGTCATTATTATTGTCTTTTTAATGGTCGCTTCCTTCATTCCTCATATTGTTTATGCTTTTCATCTAGGTTCTATTGATGAAGATGCTACAATCATTGCCACCGTAACTATATCTGGCGAAGAGGTTTACCGTGTGGAATTAAGTGAAGAGACACCACATGAATTGATTCGATTTGAACCCCGCGAAGGCCAATATAATATTATTGAAGTAGATGGCACGCGCATCCGAAATAAAGAGGACAACAGTCCAGATCAGCTTGGAGTAAGAAGAGGATGGATTAGCCAGCCAGGTGAAACGGCTGTCGTTTTACCTCATCAGTTGATTATTGAAGTGCATGCAGAGTCGCCTGATGGCAATCAACTATATGAAGACGAAGATGTTATCATACCAATGTAAACAGAAATGACCATCTATCAGGAATTCTTGATAGATGGTCATTTTTTATGGTCAAAACTAAATTAACCTGATATCGTGAAGCCTAAATCAGGGTTTTTGTCTAATACTTCTTTTAAATGGTTACGGATAGTAGAAGCGGAGTGCTGCATTTTCTCCATCTCTGAATCATTTAAAGGAATTTCCACAATCTTTTCTAAACCCTTGCTAGTAATGATTGACGGGGTTCCTATATAAATGTCATCTTGTCCGTACTCACCTTCAAGGTAGGCGGAAACAGGTATGACAGCATGCTCGTTATTCAAGATAGCTCGAGTGATCCGAGCCAGGGAGACACCGATTCCGTAAAAGGTCGCCCCTTTTTTAGAGATGATTTCATAAGCAGCATCGCGAACAGAAAAGAATATATCAACTAATGCTTTTTCATCTGTGTCAGGGTTGTTTTGAATCCATTCACTAATTTGGAGACCGGCAACGTTCGCGTGAGACCATACCGGAAACTCAGTGTCGCCGTGCTCTCCAATAATATAGCCGTGGACGTTTCTCACATCTACATTCAGCAAGTTAGCGATGGCTTGTCTGAAGCGAGCACTATCTAAAGAAGTACCTGAACCAATGACTTGATTGGAAGGTAGACCAGACAGTTTGTAAACAGCGTAAGTTAGAATGTCTACAGGGTTGGTTGCAACGAGGAATATTCCGTTAAAGCCGCTAGCCATTACTTTTTCCACAACATCTTTAGTAATGCGTAAGTTTTTCTCGGTTAAATCCAAACGAGTTTCTCCCGGCTTTTGAGAAGCACCGGCTGTGAATACCACTAAATCAGCATCATGGCAATCGTCGTAATCTGCCACGTAAATCTTTTTAGGAGCGGTGAAGGCCAATGCACTGTTCAAGTCCATCACGTCCCCTAATGCCTTATCTTTATTTACATCAATGATTCCTAGTTCTTGCCCGATATTTTGGTTGATTAATGCATAGGCATAACTAGATCCGACTGCCCCATCACCAATTAAAATAATTTTCTGTTGATTGCTTTTTACTGTCATACTCTCATTCCTTTCCTATTGTTACTACAAGTATAGCATATCTTTCGAAAAGTTATCGATAGATAAGGTATGTCGAATGCACAACTATCCCCTTTCTGTTTATTGACTACTTGTTTAATAAATGAGAAGCTATCAATAGTATTTTAACCAAATATTCACTTAAATAGGAGCTGACAGAATGAAGACGATTAAAAGTGATACTCTGTTTGAACTGAAAAATGTGTCTCAACCTTTAGTGCACAAGGACACGATTTTTTACTTAGAGACACGAACGGATAAAGAAAAAAATGCCTACCTCACCTCGCTTTGGGGTTTACACAAAGAAACCAAAGAGAGAACGCTATGGGTAGATGAGGAAATGAACCCTTCCCAGCCAGCAGTTTCTCCAAATGGCAAATGGTTAAGTTTTGTTTCTGGAACAAAAGATAAAAAGCCTCAACTTTACCTCATGCCTTTAACAGGCGGAGGAGCGTCTTCTTTGACAGATGAAAAAGAAGGCATCAGCTCATACGAATGGACAAGTAATGGGGCTTCTATATACTACCAGACAACTAAAAAGCCAGAAAAAGAGACAGATGAAGAGACTAAAAAAGAATCTGGAGAAGCCAGTTTAAACATCAAGCCTGTAAAAATAACCAAGCTTCAATATAAAATGGATGGACAAGGCGTAACGGAACGTGAAAGAACTTTCGCAGTTAAAAAAGTTGACGTCGCTACAAAACATACCTCGACTATTTTGGAAAAAGACCGAGCTTTCAGACTCCAATATGTATCAAAAGATGAAAGCGTCTTGTTTTATGTTGACAAACTAGATCCGGAAAACGAGTGGGTATATGGAGCTAGTGTATATGAATATGATGTGGCCACGAAAACCAGCCGACTAATAACTGCTGATATTCCAAAAGGTAGCTTCTCTTTCGAGGCTGCAAATGAAGATGAGACACTATTTTTATTTGCCGGAAATGATTTTTCCTATGCGTTCGTTACATTAACTGCTTTATATGTTTGGAACAAAAATCAGCGAACCTTTAGCCGAGTGTCGGCAGAGGATAAACAAGTAGGTGATACAACGATTGGGGATTTCCAACAGAAAGTGAAGGGTTTCCCAGTCAAGTGGGTATCGTCAGACAGCTTTATCTATCCTGTCTCTGACCAAGGCAAAACAGTGATTTATAAAGGGGATAGTAAAGGGAATAATGACGTATTAGTCGATCAGCTGATTCACTTTACAGATGGGGATGTGATTGACGACCAAACGTCTATCGTAACCTATTCTGATTTAAAAACACCAAGCGTTTTAGCACAGCTTGATTTAAAAACAGAAGAATTAAAACCACTTTATAATCCGAATGAAGCGTTTGAAAAGGAGTATCAAATCGCTGATGTGGAACGTTTCTGGTATAAGGGTGCGGACGATTGGGATATTCAAGGATGGTATGTTAAACCTGTTGAGCCAGTGAAATCTCATCCAGCGATCGTTTATATCCATGGTGGTCCTCAAGTTAACTACGGGGAAACCTTCTTCCATGAGATGCAACAGCTAGCATCTGAAGGGTATGGCGTGATCATGCTAAATCCTAGAGGTGGAAACAGTTATGGGCAGGAGTTTGTCGCTTCTATTTTAGGAGACTACGGAAACAAAGACTATCAAGATATCATGCTCGGGACAGATTATGTTTTAGAGAAATACCCAGAAATTGATTCAGAGCGCGTATACGTAGCTGGAGGAAGTTATGGCGGCTTCATGACCAACTGGATTGTCGGTCACACGGACCGGTTCAAAGCCGCTGTCACTCAACGTTCAATATCGAACTGGATTAGCTTTTATGGAACAAGTGACGTTGGCGCATTTTTTGTGGAATTCCAACTTCAAAGAGATATCAGCCAAGCAAATGAACTATGGGAACTATCCCCACTAGCTCACGTTCAAGGGGCTAAAACGCCTATCTTAATTATTCATGGTGAAGAAGATCTTCGCTGTCCTATTGAACAAGGAGAGCAAATGTATACGGCAATGAAGAAACAAGGGGTGGATACAAAGTTTGTTGTGTATCCCAAGTCTAGTCACGGTTTGTCCAGAGAAGGGCTGCCTCATTTGAGAATGGAAAGACTGGAAGAAATAAAAGCGTGGTTCAAAGCGTATAATTAAAAAGAAGACGACCGAGCTGATTTAGCAAGGTCGTCTTTCATTTGTCTATGAGTATACACGGTAGAAGTGGTTATCTCCATACTCAAAGTGAAAACCGTTTTGAGTACGGAGATAACTAAGGGGTTTCTCGATACTCAAACGAAAACGGTGGGTGAGTATGGAGAATAGACATAACTTTTCCCCACTATTTACTAAAGCTGAGCCAACTAAGCCGTCAATAATAAACGGTCTATTCCACTGTAACTGATTTAGCTAAGTTTCGTGGTTTATCCACATCATTTCCTCTATGCAGACTAGCATAGTAAGCCAATAATTGAGCAGGAATCACACTAACCAATGGCGTCAACAATGGATGAACTTCTGGAATGATCACATGATCTTCTGGGCGACTTAATCCATCCATTGAAATGATAACTGTATTAGCACCACGAGCAATCGTTTCTTGGACATTCCCTCGGGTGTGGCCGGCTGTGGTTTTCTCCGTAACGAAGGCTATAATCGGTGTACCCTTTTCAATCAAAGCGATGGTTCCATGCTTAAGTTCGCCAGCAGCAAAACCTTCTGTATGGATATAAGAAATTTCTTTTAATTTTAAAGCGGCTTCAAGGGCTACGAGGTGATCCAGTCCGCGACCGATGAAAAAGGCATGGTCTGTTAAGCTTAACTGTTTTGAAGCCAAGTCTTCAATCAATTCTTTACTTTCTATAATAGATTGAATAGCTACCGCAGCGGTACTAAGGTTGTGTTTCATCGTGCTCTCTGTGATAACCCCTTTTTCTAGGCCGATTACCTCAGATAAGATCGCCATCACTGAAATCTGAGCGGTATAAGCTTTTGTGGAAGCTACAGCAATTTCCGGCCCAGCATGCAAAAGCAAAGTAAATGTCGATTCTCTTGACAATGTAGAGCCGACAGCGTTCGTTATAGTCAAAGAAGGGTAGTTTTTCTCATTGACGCTAACGAGAACTTGACGACTGTCAGCTGTTTCGCCACTTTGGGATATAAATATAAAGAAGGGGTTGTTTGATAGTATAGGCATATGATAACCGAATTCGCTGGCAACATGGACTTCAGTCGGTATGCCTGATAATTGTTCGAACAGTCGTTTGCCAACTAGCCCAGCATGGTAACTTGTTCCTGCAGCAATAATATACAAGCGATCAGACTGAAGCATGGCATCAACGATGACCTGGTCAACGTGAAGGTTGCCTTCTTGAGTTTGGTAAGCTTGAACCACTCTTCTCAATACGGCAGGTTGTTCATCAATTTCTTTAGCCATATAGTAAGGATACGCTCCTTTTTCTAAATCCTCACTATCAAATTCAGCCGTGTATGCGTCTCTTGATAAACTATCCCCATTAGCATTTTCAATGATTAATTCATCTTTAGTTACAATCGCGATTTCTTTGTCCATCAATTCGACAAACTGATTGGTTTCTTTAATCATGGCCATGGCGTCACTGCATATCACGTTAAATCCTTCACCTTTACCTAGGAGAAGGGGGCTTTTATTTTTGGCTGCAAAAATAGTGCCTGGCTGTGATTCGTCAATCAATGCGATAGCATAGGAGCCTTTTAATAGAGAAAGGGTTTGTCTTAATGCGTCTAGAGTGGGCAGATGTTCTTTCTCTGAAAAATAAGCAAGCATATGAACGATGATTTCAGTATCTGTATCACTGAGTAGCAACGTTTCGTCTAAGTACTGCTCTTTAATTTCTTGGTAATTTTCAATCACGCCATTGTGAACAAGAGTAAATCGTTGGCTAAATGATTGATGAGGATGAGCATTAATGGCGCTAGGTTCTCCGTGAGTAGCCCACCTTGTGTGCCCAATTCCAACTGACGCTTGAACAGAAGGATCAATTTCTTCTCTTAGAGCATTGATACGACCTTTTGCTTTAAAGACAAAGCCTTCGTTTCTGTTATTCATAATATAAAGGCCAGCTGAATCGTAGCCTCTATATTCTAATTTGTCCAAGCCGTTTAACAATATAGGCACGGCGTTTTTGGAACCTACATAACCGACAATTCCACACATGATTATTCCTACTTTCTTTATTAAAGAGATTATAAGTGGTATAGACTATTTTAAGTGAAGTTAAAAGATTAAAAACACCAGTTAACTTCTACATAATAGGGGCTATAAACAGAAATGTCAATCATTTTAAATATATTTTTAATTTAAGTGGTATAGTCAGAAGGTTGGTGGGTGCCATGAACTGAAATTTTTGAGTGACATTATAACATAAAATGTCACTAAATTAATGTGAACATAATGTGTATAAAGTAATTGTTATCTTAATTTTAATGTGGTATGATAACGACGAGCGAAAAGGTTTTATTCTATCGAACGATGCAATAGTGATCGCAAGATATTAGGAGGGAACTTTTTAAATGGATTATAAAAAATTAGTAAGTTTATTGGCACTATCTACTTTAGCTTTGGCTGCATGTGATACAGCAGACGAAGAACCTTCACCGGAACCTCAAATTGAGGATGGAGCCGTTGATGATGCTGAAACGGACACAGATACAGACACAGATACTGATGGCGCAGACAGCGATTCAGCTGACAGTTCTCAAGATCCGCACAGTCTCATTGATAGTATTCAAGGAAGCGATTTAGACTATACGTCTGACGTTGAACTTGAAATCACTGGTGGTACATGGACTCAACAAGGTTATACGTTTACGCCTGAAGACGGTGAAGCAACTGTAGAAGGTTCTGCTGCTGGCGAAGGCGACATCTTTGCTTACGTGCTTCAAGATGGCGTAGTTGTTGAAATGCCAGAAGTTGATGCTGGTGCATTTACATTCACAGCTCCAGCGGAAGACGGCGACACTGAGTACCAAGTTGGTGTATCTGACGAAGAACTATGGGCTGTTGGCGATGAAGCTGACCCTACAGAACTAGATCGTGTAGAAAATGTCATTATTTTAGCTCCTGCAGCTGAATAAGAAAGATACACATATGAAAAAACCAGAGGATACCCTTGAGCGAGGGGACACCTTTGGTTTTTTGTTTTACAAAACCACTGATCGTTTATCCAATGATTCCGTTGTGCCGACGTCAAACTAATGAAGCTCTTTACAAAAGTTTACTTATTCTTTAATTGCTTTTGATATACTGGTAAAGTAGAGGTATCCTATTAAATAACAAAATGAGGGAATGAAACGAATGCAAAGAATTCAAAAGTTACTTTTTTATATGAACGGACGGTACGGTTACGATGAGTTCTCAAAGTTTTTACTTGTTATAGGCTTGTTGTTTGGCATATTATCCAATTTCTTTTTAGGGTATGTCTTGTCTATTTTAGGCATGGCTCTTATTGCTTTTGGAGTATTACGAGTGCTCTCTAAAGAGAAAGCCAATAGATTAAAAGAGTTAAGAACCTACCTTAAATTAAAGAATCAAATCACCACACACTATGTGAAATTAAAGAACAGGTGGGTTCAGCGTAAAGTCTATAAAGTAACAAAATGTCCCGAATGCAAGCAGAAAGTACGGGTTCCAAGAAAAAATAAAAAAATACGAATCACCTGTCCAGCTTGTAAAACAAAGTTTGTTAAAAAGACATAAAGGGTCTTGTTTTGACTTTAAGCCGGGTATGATATAATAACAAGATAAAGAAAAGTCTGAACGATTATCCGTTCAGCTTTTTTGCGTGTATATAATAAAAATAGATTTAAGGAGATCCATTATGAAACTCATTATCGGCCTAGGGAATCCTGGCGCGAAGTACGCTACTACGAAACATAATATAGGGTTTATAGCCCTGGATGAAATAGCTTATCAAAATGGCTGGGCATTTAACCGGTCTAATTTTGAGTCTGTTTATGCAGAAGGTATGATTCAATCAGAAAAAGTTAGTTTAATTAAACCTCAAACGTATATGAACGAGTCGGGCAGGAGCGTTAGACAATGGCTGGATTATTATGATTTGTCAGCAGAAGATATTGTTGTTATTTATGATGATATGGACTTGCCAACAGGTAAAATCAGGTTAAGGCAAAAAGGCAGTGCTGGAGGACACAACGGTATAAAAAGTTTGGTGTCGCATTTAGGAACGCAACAATTTAACCGTATCCGCATTGGCGTGGGACGGCCGTTTGAAAACCAATCAGTCACGTCTCATGTCTTAAGTCCGTTCCATAAGTCGGAACACGACGATATGCTTTTTGCTGTTAAAAAAGCAGCAGATGCAGCTGTCTACTGGGCTCAAGGCCATACTTATTTAGATACGATGACAAAATACAATGGATAACAGTATAAAAAGGAGAAGATGAGGTGTCTCAATTACACACATTTTTAGGAGAGAAGTCTTCTGTTAAAGAGATTTTTGACATGATGCAAGACAATCCAGTCCAGTTGATTACCGGAATGGCCGGCTCAGCGAGGACCTTATTTCTTCAAGCGATGCTTAAGGAAAAGCAAAAACCCATTATGGTTATTACACAAAACGTGTATTATGCCAATCAATTAATGACAGATTTGACTGGTCTCGTTTCCGATGACCAGCTATTTCTATTTTTAGTAGATGATATGATTCACGCAGAAATGTCTATTTCGTCACCTGAAGCACGAGCTGAACGAGTGAAAGCTTTGGACTTTTTGCTAAAAGAAAAACCCGGGATAGTGATTCTTCCATTAGCTGGTGCCCGAAAGATTTTGCCGTCACCGATTAAATTTAAAGAAGCGGAAATCACATTCGAAATGGGTAAAGAAGTTGATAGTGATGCATTACCTTATAAGTTAACTGAAATGGGCTACACAAGGGAGCATCAAGTCTCCACACCGGGTGAGTATAGTATACGAGGTGGGATTATCGATGTGTATCCCTTAACCGAAGAAAACCCGATCCGGATTGAATTGTTTGACGTTGAAGTGGACTCTTTACGTTATTTTGACGCGGACACGCAGCGGTCAAAGGAGAACGTGGAAGCGGTCACTATCATTCCTGCAACAGACACCTTATTGTTAATGGAAGAGAAAGAACAAATAGTTGGACGGTTCGAACAAGCACTGACGAGCTCTTTAAAGAAAATGAAAGAAGCAGATCGCCAAGAAGCTTTATTGAAGCAATTAACACCTATTATTGATGCAGTTAAAGAAGATGTCTTTATGGATGAACTAGCCCGTTATGCAGATTTACTATACGATGACAAAGCATCCATTTTCGATTACATCTCAACCAATGGTATCGTCGTAATGGATGAATACCCTAGAATTTTGGAAAATGATGCTCGACTTGATCAAGAAGAAGCAGAATGGGTGACCTCTCAATTAGAATATGGACATGTGTTTTATGATCAGGCCTTTTCATTACCCTTTAGAGATGAATTAAAATCTAAAAAATTAACCCAACTTTACTTCGCATTATTCCAAAAGGGTATGAAGGGGTTAAAGTTAGATGCCATTCATCCCTTCCAATACCGACAAATGCAAAATTTTTATGGTCAGATGAATTTAGTTAAAACTGAAATGGACCGTTGGGAAAAACAGCAGTACACAGTCATCGTCATGACAGAAAACCAAGAACGAGCAGAAAAAGTACACCAGACCTTGCTGAACTTTGATATACCAAGCATCTTGTCAGACGATCAGGCAATCAACTTTGGGAAAATTCAAGTAATTAGTGGAAGTGTGCAAAACGGATTCGAGTTGCCGGCTGAAAAATTAGCTGTTTTAACGGAAAAAGAATTGTTTAATCGAATAGCTAAGAAAAAGGTGAGGCGCCAAAACATTACGAATGCGGAACGCTTGAAGAGTTATACTGAGTTAAACAAGGGCGATTATGTCGTTCACGTTAACCATGGTATTGGTCAATTTTTAGGAATGGAAACAATGGAAATCGCTGGAGTGCACCAAGACTATTTATCTGTTGTCTATAGTGATTCCTCAAAACTTTTCATACCTGTCACTCAAATTAACCTGCTGCAAAAATATGTTTCAGCTGAGGGTAAAACACCTAAAATGAACAAGCTAGGTGGAACAGCTTGGGCAAAAACGAAGAAACGAGTCGCGTCTCAAGTTGAAGATATTGCTGATGAGTTGATTGAATTGTATGCTGAACGTGAGCGGAAAAAAGGGTTTGCCTATTCAAAAGAGAATGCCTATCAGCAAGAATTTGAGGATGCGTTTCCTTACACAGAAACAGAGGATCAATTACGCTCGATTGAAGAAATTAAGCGTGATATGGAGCGTGTCCGACCAATGGATCGTTTGCTTGTAGGTGACGTGGGATACGGAAAAACCGAAGTAGCGATGCGAGCGATGTTTAAAGCGGTTCAAGATGGCAAACAAGTAGCCTTTTTAGTTCCTACCACTGTACTTGCTCAACAGCATTATGAAACGCTGATTGAACGGTTTGCTGATTTCCCTGTTGAAATAGGGCTGATGAGTCGTTTTAGAACGAGTAAGCAACTAAAAGAAACAGTGGATGGTTTAAAGAAAGGCCAAGTGGATATTGTCGTTGGGACCCATCGAGTGTTGTCAAAAGACGTCATTTTTCAAGATTTAGGCCTCGTAGTGGTCGATGAAGAGCAACGCTTTGGTGTAAAGCACAAAGAACGCTTAAAACAATTGAAAAACGAAGTCGATGTGTTAACATTGACAGCCACACCTATTCCGCGAACGCTCCATATGTCTATTCTTGGCGTGAGGGATTTATCAGTTATTGAGACACCACCAGCTAACCGCTACCCTGTCCAGACTTATGTTATGGAAATGAATGGAGCAGTTGTGGCGGAGTCGATGCAACGTGAATTGGCCAGAGGAGGGCAAGTGTTCTTCTTGCATAACCGAGTCAGTACAATAGAGCAACGTGCAGATGAATTGCAGCAATTAGTACCCGAAGCACGTGTGGGGTTTGCTCATGGTCAAATGACCGAGAATCAGCTGGAAAACGTGTTGTTCCAATTTCTTCAAGGGGATTACGATGTGTTGGTTACCACAACAATTATTGAAACAGGTATTGATATGCCAAATGTCAACACTTTAATTGTTGAGGATGCAGACCGTATGGGCTTGTCTCAGTTGTATCAGTTACGGGGACGAGTGGGACGTAGCAGTCGCATTGCTTACGCCTACTTTATGCACCAACCAAATAAAGTCTTGACCGAAGTGAGTGAGAAACGTCTCCAAGCTATAAAAGATTTTACTGAACTAGGATCAGGTTTTAAAATCGCGATGAGAGACTTGGCTATTAGAGGAGCAGGAAACTTACTCGGTCAACAGCAACATGGCTTTATTGACAGTGTCGGGTATGATTTATATACACAGATGTTAGCTGAAGCTGTGTCACGCAAAAGAGGAGAGGCAGAAACGCCGAAAACAGTTGTTGAAATGGAATTATCTGTGGATGCTTACTTGCCTGGAACCTATATTGAAGATGAGCGTCAAAAAATCGAATTGTACAAACGTATTCGTCAGTTCGAATCCGAAGATGATTACGTGGAATTGCAGGATGAACTCATCGATCGATTTGGTGACTATCCTCAAGAAGTCTCAGACTTACTGTCAGTTGGCCTGTTGAAGATGTATAGTGAACGCGCACTTATCGAACACATTAAACGGGTGAATAATAAGGTGACGGTTAGCTTCTCAAGTGAAGGGACTCGTCACATGCCATTGCCGGAAGTATTTAAAGCGTTAAAAGAGATCACGTTAAAGACAGACATGACTGTTGAGAAACAATTGGAAATAGAATTTCAACTGCCAAGACGGATTAATCATAATGAATGGCTTGACTCCATTATCTTATTTGCAAAAAACTGTTCTGAAGTCATGACAAACTTATAGGATAAAGAACAAAGTAAGCTGTCAGCTTCTAAGGCTAGTGAGTTGAGCGAGAATAAGATAGAAGATGCTTAAGTCATTAAGGCATCATTGTCAATGCGATTCATAAGTGACTAGTCTTTATAAGAGGGAGTAAACCTATGACAGGCGGAAATGTTATATTTGATGAATTGTGTCAAGTTTTATCGATTAGTATCGAAGAAGGCATTCAGTTACTAGATGCGTCCCATGTGAACCGGGATACCATTCAAACTGGCCAGAATGTTATTGTCTGCAATGTTCCCGATGCCAGTTTAACCAAAGAATTGAAAGAAACCTTACTCGCGAAATACCCGGCTGACCATTCTATCGCACTTATCAAAACAAAAGACCTGACTAAAGAGTCAGTCACTTGGTTGTTACTGCAGGAATTAGACCAGTCTGAAAGTGTCTACTATAAGAAGTTACTTTATCTTCCGCCGCTTTCGTTGGATGAACAAGTGACCTCTCTTTCTACTCTTCAACACTACATTGATCGAGTGACCGGACCGGGTGGAGATGTTTGGATTCAGGAACAGACACCGCAATCGCTTATAAAATATGTAAAAGAAGAAACACAAGAGTTAATAGAAGCAATTGAAAGAAAAGACACCGATAATTGGAAAGAAGAATTAGGAGATGTGCTGGTTCAGATTCTGTATCAAACGAATAGCGCTGAAAAAGAGGGCTCTTTTACATTTGAAGAGGTTTTAGAAGAAGTGAATCGTAAAATAAGAAGGCGTCATCCCCATGTGTTTGATGGCGTAAAAGCAGAGACGCCCGAGGAAGTCGATACCCTATGGCAAAAAATAAAGCAAGAAGAAAAGAGGAGAAAGAATGAGGCTTGACAAATATCTTAAAGTATCTCGGATTATCAAAAGACGTACAGTAGCAAAAGAAATTGCAGATAAAGACCGTATCCTAATTAATGGGAGACCGTCTAAATCGTCCAGTCAAGTAGCTGTTGGAGATGAACTAACCATTCAATTTGGAAACAAGACGTTAATCGTTAAAGTCGATGATATTAAAGACACAACAAAAAAAGATGAAGCGAAAGACTTGTATACCGTTATTGAAGAAAGCTACAAAGAGGATAGTAGATAGAAGAAAGATTAGCGAAAGGCAATGTGACCCAATGAAAAGGTCGCCTTGCCTTTTTTTAATTTCACACTCGTTTAGTGATCCTTAAAACAAAAAAGACACCATTAAATATTTATGTGTCGGTTCTTTCAAATGTATCGCTTTCTTGTTATACTCTTAAGTAACTAATAGACGGAAAAGTTATTTGAAAAGGGGAAACTGATATGAAAGCTGAAAAAAAAGAAGCATCGATCACTCGCATTCATAGTCCATACATAAAAAATAAAACATTGGCAGATATAAGAGAGTACAAACGCAAGAGAAAACTAAAAATGAGAATGCAACTTATTGTTGCTATCGGTATCTTTTTTGTTCTTTTGAGAGGTAGTACTCTTATTAAAAACTACAGTCAAGTGAGTGTTTTAGAACAAGAACGAGCTGAAGCTGAAGAGACCCTTCATTCACTGGATTTGCATCAAGATGAGTTAGAGTATTACATCACGTTGCTTGAAGATGAAGAGTACGTGGCAAAGCTAGCGCGCAGTGAGTATTACTTAACAAAAGATAATGAGATTGTATTTAGCTTCCCCGATGACAAAAGGCCAGATCATTTAGGAGTCATTAACGGCGAACAATCAGGAGCCAATGAAGATGGTGAAGCGGAAGAAAATGGAGATGAGGAGTAAAAACACGAACAAAAGCCTATGAAAAGCGGATAATAGACTATTTAAGCTTTTACATCACTCTCGTTCGTGTTATAATTACTGCAAATATACTAGGAGGAAAAGTAAAAAACATGTCAATTGAAGTTGGAAGCAAAGTAGAAGGTAAAGTAACGGGTATTGCTAATTTTGGTGCATTTATTGATTTAGGCAATAATCAAACAGGGTTAGTGCACATCAGTGAAGTATCAGATAGTTATGTTGAGAATATCAACGAAGAATTAGAGGTTGGCCAGACAGTAACAGTTAAAGTTTTATCCATAGCTAACGATGGAAAGATTGGTTTGTCTATTCGTAAAGCTCAAGAAAAACCTGCTGCAGAGGCTTCCAAAAGACCAACAGTAGCTCCACGTCGTGAACGCAGTGACAGAAACGATAGAAATGATCGTCCAAGTCATTCTAACAGGGGACCAGCTCCTTCTAGAAAACAAGACTTTGACTCGTTAATGAGCTCATTCTTAAAAGACAGTGAAGACCGTCTAACATCAATTAAGCGCAATACTGAAAACAAACGCGGTGGCCGTGGTGGTAGAAGAAGCTAAGCTACTAGCAGACTTGTTTTTAAACTGTTTGTTAATGATGACATTATAAATAAGAGGCAATGAAGGGTTTAGGGGGTTCCCTGAACCCTTTTTTCAATCAATGCCTTGCTAATACTGAGTGAGTTTGACAGAAAGTAAAAGGCAGGTGAAAAAATGTCCCTGTATAACCAATTTGAAAACCATGTGTCCACTCGTTTTAAATGGACCAATAATGAACCCATAGTGGTTGCTGTTTCTGGAGGAGTCGATTCCATTGTCCTCCTAGATTTACTCGCGCGCTTGCCCCGACACCTCAAACCGAAGTGTATCATAGCCCATATTAACCATCACCTTAGAGCAGAGTCTGATGAAGAAGAACAATTTGTTCGTCAACTAGCAGCTAAAGAAGGCCTATCCATTTGTGTCCATCACTGGGAAAAGAAGGGTCACCCCATTTCTGGCATTGAAGAAGCCGCTCGTCACGTACGTTATCGGTTCTTTAATCAAGTGGCACAAGAAATGGGAGCTCAATACATCCTGACAGCTCACCATCAAAATGATCAGGTCGAAACGATTATGATGAAATGGGTTCGAGGCAGTTCACTGGAAGAGCTGACCGGTATAAAAGAAGTCAGAAGGAGCGGTGAACATAGTATTCTCCGTCCATTGCTACCATTTTCAAAAGCTCAGCTTATCCGGCATGCAAAAATGAATGAATTGAATTGGGTAGAAGACACCAGTAATCAATCAATGACCTTCTCAAGGAATCGCTTCAGGAACTCCATCATACCTCTTATGAAAGAAGAAAATCAGGCTGTAGAAGAGAATGTTATTCGAATTTCAAACGAAATTAGCGAATGGCTAGACATCATCACGCCTTGTATTGAAGCAGAAGTAAAGAGGACGACGTCAATAACAACAGAATCCTTAACCTTAGACATTCCACATTGGCTCAGTCTTAATGAAGCATTAAGAAAAAGAGTGTTAACTAAAGCGCTGATTCTTTGGAATCCTGACGGAAAACTCTTGGTCAAGCAAAAGCATATTGAGTTAATCAATGACTGGTTAAAGGAATCAAAACCTAATGCATCCATCGATTTATCAAACGGTTTGATTGCTCAAAGAAGCTACGATACATGCTCGATTGTCCAAAAAGTCCAGTCACAACAGCATGGTTTACTTGTTGAAGGAAAATTAATTAATCAACTAAATAGGTGGGTTCGACTAAGTAAAAACGAAAAGATAGGTTTATTTACATTGAGTGCTTACGAAAAGATGACCCTAAAAAATACAGAGACTCTTTTTCTAGGAAATGAAGTGGCTTTACCTTTAAACATTAGGCATAGGAAAAATGGGGACCGAATGACAGTTAAAGGTCTCAATGGGACAAAAAAACTTAAATCTATCTTTATTGATGACAAAGTACCTTTACAGGAAAGAAATCAAGCATGGGTAGTGGAGGACGATGAGGGTACAATCATTTGGGTAATAGGCTACAGAGAATCGTCGTTGTCACTTGACCCCATAACTGATACAATTATCTACGTACTTGTATACGAACAAGAAACTCAAGATGACTAAAGGTGCAGGAAATCTTTACAAAAAGGAGAACGTACTAATGAGAAACGATATGGAACGGATTTTAATATCTGAGGAAGAAATTCAAAACAAGGTTAAAGAATTAGCAAAAGAATTGGAAAAAGAGTATGATGGAAAAAATCCTTTGCTTGTTTGTGTGTTAAAAGGAGCGATGCCTTTCATGGCTGATCTCATAAAAGAAATGAATATTTATTTAGAAATAGACTTTATGGATGTGTCAAGTTACGGAAGTGCTACTGTTTCTTCGGGTGAAGTTAAAATACTTAAAGATTTAGATACTAATGTAGAGGGCCGTCACGTCCTGTTCGTGGAAGACATTATTGATACAGGTGGTACCTTGTCTTATTTGAAAGACATGTTTAATTACAGAAAAGCGGCATCTGTAAAAATAGTCACCCTAGTGGACAAACCAACAGGCCGCAAGAAAGCTATTGAAGCTGATTGGGTTGGATTCACGGTTCCAGACGAATTTGTAGTAGGGTATGGATTAGACTACATTGAAAATTATCGTAACCTTCCGTTTATTGGTATACTAAAGCCCGAAATATATAGCTAGTGAACAGATTAGCAGGGAAATGAAAAGTCTTTATTTTTTCACAATCCATGCGAAACATCAAACATTTTTCATAGTCAAAATAGGTCAAGTATGGTAACATAGAAAAGGTTACAATATATGTTGAAATAGATACAAAATAAATTAATGGATATAGATGGAGGATGACATGAAGAAAGGATTTTTCAGAAGTGGCCTCTTCTACGTCATCGTGTTTCTTGCAGTGATTGGTATTGCAAGTTGGGCGACTAGTGGCGGACAAGAACAAGCTTCAGAGGGCGTAAGTTCAAGTGAGTTTATCGAATACCTTGAAGAGGACAGAATAGCTGAATTTCAAGTCCAACCGGTAGCCGGTGTATATGAGATCAGGGGTCGTTTTCGCGAAGGACAAGAAGTAGAAGTTGAAACAGAACAAAATGTGACCTTATTTGGTGGCATCGAACAACAACAAGCGAGTTCATTCGTTACGTATGTGTTAATGAATGATACCGCAGTTGAAGAAGTGCTTACTTTATCTAGGGAAAATGACGTCAACGTTATAACCGTTGAAGAACCGACAACGGGTATTTGGACTAGTCTATTATTAACCTTCCTACCTTTCTTATTGTTTGTAGGTTTTATCTACTTTATGATGGGTCAAGCTGGTCAAGGTGGCGGTTCAAGTGGTGGACGAGGCGTTATGAACTTCGGTAAGTCCAAAGCTAAGGAAAGCGATGCAAAAACAAGTAAAGTTCGCTTCGCCGACGTAGCCGGTGCAGATGAAGAAAAAGAAGAATTAGTTGAAATAGTAGAATTCTTGAAAGAACCAAGACGTTTTTCAAATCTCGGTGCACGAATCCCAGCGGGTGTCTTGCTAGAAGGACCTCCAGGGACAGGTAAAACATTACTCGCAAAAGCTGTTGCAGGTGAAGCAGGCGTACCTTTCTTCTCTATATCTGGTTCAGAATTTGTGGAAATGTTTGTTGGTGTCGGTGCGAGCCGAGTTCGAGATTTATTCGAAAATGCCAAAAAGACTGCCCCAGCGATTATCTTTATTGATGAGATAGATGCAGTGGGACGTCAGCGTGGTGCTGGTATGGGTGGCGGACACGATGAACGTGAACAGACACTTAACCAGTTACTAGTTGAAATGGATGGATTTACGGGCAATGAGGGAGTTATTGTCATTGCTGCGACAAACAGACAAGATGTATTGGATCCGGCTCTTTTAAGACCTGGTCGATTCGATAGACGTATCATGGTGGGGCATCCAGATGTCAAAGGCCGTGAAGCTATCTTGAAAGTACACTCGAAAAACAAACCATTATCTCCAAATATTGACTTGAAAGTCATCGCTAGACAAACGCCAGGTTTTGCAGGAGCAGACTTGGAGAACTTACTGAACGAATCAGCGCTCGTAGCTGCTAGAAGAAACAGTAAGACTATAGAAGCGATAGATATTGATGAAGCACATGACCGAGTGATTGCTGGACCAGCTAAGAAGGACCGTGTCATTTCTGAAACTGAACGTGGGATGGTTGCCTATCACGAAGCGGGACATACTATTGTCGGTTTAGTATTAAGTGATGCTAGAGTGGTTCATAAAGTAACGATTGTTCCTCGTGGCCGTGCAGGCGGTTATGCCATCATGCTACCAAGAGAAGACCGTTATTTAATGACTAAAAAAGAATTATTCGAACAAATTGTTGGGTTACTTGGAGGACGTGTGGCTGAAGAAATCGTCTTTAATTCTCAGTCGAGTGGCGCATCCAACGACTTCCAACAAGCAACACAAATCGCTCGTGCTATGGTAACGGAATACGGTATGAGTGACTTGCTTGGACCCGTTCAGTATGAAGGAAATAGTCAAGTCTTCCTTGGAAGAGACTATTCTCAATCCAAAACGTATTCTGAACAAGTGGCTTATCAAATTGACCAAGAAGTCTTGAGTATATTAAACGAAGCTCATGCTGAGGCAAGACGTATCATTGAAGAGCACAAAGATGCTCACGTGCTTATTGCTGAAAAGCTACTTGAAGTAGAGACTCTTGATGAGAAACAAATCAAGTCACTCTTTGAAGAAGGAAAAATGCCAGCACCGGTGACTAATACCCCGAGTGAGTTTCCTCGAGAGAGTGTTGAAGCTGAGAGAGATCCCGAAGAAGAAAAAATCGGAACAACATTTGAAGAAGTAAAAGCGGCACGTGAAGCAAAAGAGAAACGCCGTGAAGAAAGTTTTGAGGGTGATTCAATGTACTCTGATGATTCAACTGAGACAGAAGAAGCAACCGATGATAAGAGTAACCGTACAGATACTGAGTCTTAATAGTCAAACCAGTTAATAATAGATAAGAAGAGGAGGCGTATCACTCGCACTCCTCTTCTTTCCGTGTAAAACAGATTAGTGAATCCAACAAAATTTGTGAAAAGGATAGTGAAATATAGTGTCTGATAAATTAATTAAAGCTTTAGCCTATAATGATGAGATTCGTGTCTATGTAGTAGATGCCACAGAAATGGTCCAAACAGGACAAAGCAAACACGATACGTGGAGTGCAGCGACTTGTGCTTTAGGCCGAGCCCTTATAGGAACTACTTTACTTGGTGCCACACTTAAAGGTGAAGACAAACTGACAGTCCGTATAGAAGGCGGCGGTCCAATTGGTTATATGCTTTTGGACAGTAATGGCAAAGGTGAAACTAAGGGCTATATCAAAAACCCACATGTTAGTCTGCCTTTAAATGAAAAAGGTAAAATTGACGTTAGAGAAGCTGTCGGTACAGAGGGCTTACTGACAGTAAGTAAAGATTTAGGGATGAAGCAACCCTTTGTTGGCCAAGTACCTTTAGTTAGTGGAGAATTAGGAGAAGATTTCACCTATTATATGGCAACGTCTGAGCAAGTTCCCTCAGCTCTCGGTTTATCTGTGCTAGTGAATCCAGACGAAACAGTGAAAGCAGCAGGTGGTTTCATGATACAGGTTCTCCCTGGGGCTTCTGAAGCAACTATTTCAAAAATTGAAGACACCATCTCAAACCTTCCATTAGTCTCTCAACTAATGGATCAAGGGGAAACGCCGGAAGAAATCTTGAACCGCTTAGTCACGGACGGGTCAGCTCGCATTTTAGAAGAACAAGACGTATCCTTTACATGTGACTGCTCAAAAGAACGTTTCAGAGATGCAATGATTACGTTAGGTGAAAAAGAAATTCAAGCTATGATTGATGAAGACAATGGCGCAGAAGCTGTGTGTCATTTCTGTAGAACTCCTTATCATTTTAGTGCCGAGGAACTGAATGAAATTAAAGAAGAAGCTCAAAACGCGTAAATCTCCTTCTTTTAATGATATGGACTTCCAGAGCTAGTAAACTTATGGTAACATTGGTCAGAATGAAGCGATAAAAAAGCTTAATCATATCTAACAGGGAAATAAAAAATAGAATGAAAGCCAAACAGGAGAGGGTAGACATCTGTCGCGTCTTCTGATTGTTTTCACTCGTGACCAGTTTGAAATTATTTTGGAATGGAGTGATTCGTGTGTCTGAAGAAAGACAAAATCAAGAATCAGTAACAGATCAACTTATTGTAAGGCGTCAAAAGATGGATGAATTGAAGGAGCGGGGAGTCGATCCTTTTGGCTCGCGCTACGAGCGAACTCATTACTCAGCCCAACTTCATGATTTATTCGAAGAACAAACGAAAGAAGAATTAACAGAGGCAGGACACCGTGTCAAAATTGCTGGTCGTATGATGACTAAGCGCGGAAAAGGGAAAGCTGGATTTGCCCATTTAAAAGATAAAAATGGAACCATCCAAATTTATGTGCGCAAAGATGCAGTTGGAGATGAACAATATGATACCTTCCAAACGGCAGATTTAGGAGACTTTTTGGGTATTGAAGGAACGGTTATGAAAACCAATACAGGTGAAGTCACTGTAAGGGCAGAAGAGTTAACCTATCTTTCAAAAGCCCTCAGACCGCTTCCAGACAAGTACCATGGCCTCACAAACGTTGAGCAGAAGTACCGTCAACGCTATTTGGATTTAATTTCAAATGAAGGCAGCATGGATCGCTTCACGAAACGAAGCCAAATCATTCAAGAAATTCGTCGTTATTTAAACGACCGAGATTATCTTGAAGTAGAAACGCCACTTCTGCATACAATTGCTGGTGGTGCTGCGGCCAGACCGTTCATTACTCATCATAATGCCTTGGATATGGAATTATACCTAAGGATTGCGATTGAATTACATTTGAAACGTCTGATTGTAGGCGGTATGGAAAAAGTGTATGAAATTGGTCGTGTGTTCCGTAATGAAGGGATTGATACCACGCACAATCCTGAATTTACAATGATGGAGTTGTATACTGCATTTCATGATGTTGACGATGTGATGGACTTGACTGAAGACTTAATTCGTACCGTTACTGAGCGTGTGCTAGGAACTACCGATATCCCTTATGGGGAAGACACGATTCATATCGGGCAAAAATGGGCAAGACGCCATATGGTCGATTTAATTAAAGAGGAAACGGGTATTGATTTCTTCAAACACCACACTGATGATGAAGCGAGAGCATTGGCGAAAGAGCATGGAGTAGAAATCGATGACTACGCTGCTTTTGGACATGTGGTCAACGAATTCTTTGAAACCTTTGTTGAGCATAAATTAGTGCAGCCAACTTTTGTTTATGGTCATCCTCTGGAAATCTCTCCTTTAGCGAAGAAAAATCAAGAAGATCCTCGCTTTACAGATCGTTTCGAGCTCTTTATTGCGAAGCATGAATATGCTAATGCATTTAGTGAATTAAATGATCCGATTGATCAACGAGAACGATTCGAAGCACAAATGAAAGAAAAAGATCAAGGGAATGATGAAGCTCATGATATCGATGAAGAATTTATCGAAGCTTTAGAGTATGGTATGCCTCCAACCGGTGGATTGGGCATTGGTATTGACAGACTAGTTATGTTATTAACCGACTCCCATACCATTAGAGATATTTTACTTTTCCCTACTATGAAACCCACTGACAACCATTAGGATAATACAGAAACTTTAATAGCTGATACGTTAAACTGCAGGATGGCATGGTTAACGTATCAGCTTTTTTTCGTAAACCTTAATTCTCGTATATTTATTGAAAATTCTATACTATAATGATAAGAAGAAAAGAATGGTTAGATATAGAAAGTGGGGAAGTAAATGAAGAAGACACGTTGGATAAGTTTTTTAGGAGGAGAAAACCTTCTATATACATTAATTACTTTGATTTTAATAGCTGTAGCATTCATGCTGTTTAATCAGATCGATTATATTTTTACACCTTTATTTGTCATTGTTTCGAATATATTAATGCCCTTGGTTATAGCACTTTTGCTTTACTATTTATTCGATCCGGTCATTGATTTTTTAGAGAAACATGGAATTAAAAGATTATATGGAGTAGCCTTGCTCTTTATAGCGATTGTCGGTTTAGTGGTTTTTGGGATAATTGCTTTATACCCACTTCTCCGTGAACAGGCGATTAGTTTAGTCGAAAACTTTCCGGATTTCGTAGACTCCATCTTAAACACCGTAACTGGATGGATATCCTCTATGCCATTTGGAGAAGAGATTGGTTCTCTGATTAGTGAAGGAGAAGATTTACTAAATCAAATTCCAGAAAATATTGGTGACTTTCTTTCTGGAGGAAGGAGCCGTATATCAAATATCGCTGCAAGCGTCACAAGTTTTGTTGTTACCTTAGTCACCTTCCCGATCATATTATTCTTTATGCTGAAGGACGAGCAAAAATTTTTCAAATCTGTTTTGACTATTATGCCACCTAAATGGCGTGAACATACGCTTAGAGTGTCTTCTGAAGTGAATACTCAAGTTGGTTCTTACATTAAAGGTCAGTTAATCATTGCCGGATCAATCGGTGTGATGATGTTCATTGGATTTACAATTATCGGTTTGGAATATAGTGGAATACTGGCTATCATAGCAAGTTTCACATCAATTATTCCTTACTTGGGTCCAACTTTAGCTATCATACCCGCTTTAGTTATTGCACTGACAGACTCTTGGTGGATGGTTCTCCAATTAGGTTTAGTGTGGGCGGTTGTTCAATTTATAGATGGCAACTTAATTGAACCGAATGTTATGGGACGACAACTAAACGTTCACCCATTAACTATTGTCATCGTATTATTAGTAATGGGAGACTTACTAGGTTTATTCGGCTTAATACTAGGGGTACCTATATATGCTATTCTTAAAGTTATCGTTGTTCATTTCTTCCAGCAGTTCAAAAAGCGCTACAATAAATATTACGGAGACGTTGCTGGAGATTATGAAGTGAAGCCAATTGAAGAAGCGATAAGCGGATCCAAAAAACCTGATTCACAAATGATGAGAAATATTAAAATCGCTAAACTTAAGCGACAAAAAGCAAAGGAACATATAGAACAAGAAAATGATGAATCAGAGTAAGTAGCAAGATCTCCTAAAGTTAACTTATAGCAAAAACAAAAAAGCTTCTGCTTCAATGCCAGTACAGGGTGTTGTAGCAGAAGTTTTTTTAATGACTGAAAAATTCAAAAAAGAGTTGACGGAAAGACTATAAGATGATATTATTAATCTCGTTGCTAAAACGACTACCAAATAAAGAGTCGAATAAAACTTCTTGAAAATAGTATTGACAGAAGATAAGCAATGGGTTATAATAAAATAGCTGTCGGAGAGAGTAAGGGAACGCTTGCAAATTTAAAGTTTTAAAACTTTAAATAAAGTGTTGACACCTAATCGAAGCGATGGTATGATATAAAAGTTGCTGCGAAACGCAGACAACCCAAATGAGAAACACTGGATCTTTGAAAACTGAACAAAGTAAAACAACCAAATGTGCAGGGGTCTTCGGTTCATTTATGAATCAAGACAACTATAG
>NZ_PREX01000025.1 GCF_009935905.1 Alkalibacterium sp. MB6
TGGCGGAATAGGTAGACGCACAGGACTTAAAATCCTGCGGAGGTTTCTCCGTGCCGGTTCGATTCCGGCCCTCGGTATTAACACTTTTGCACCCTTAGCTCAATTGGATAGAGTACCTGACTACGAATCAGGCGGTTAGAGGTTCGAGTCCTCTAGGGTGCATTATTACTTTTAAACGGGAAGTAGCTCAGCTTGGTAGAGCACTTGGTTTGGGACCAAGGGGTCGCAGGTTCGAATCCTGTCTTCCCGATTGTTTATTGTAATGGCGGTGTAGCTCAGCTGGCTAGAGCGTACGGTTCATACCCGTGAGGTCGGGGGTTCGATCCCCTCCGCCGCTATTGAAGCGGACCTTTAGCTCAGTTGGTTAGAGCAAACGGCTCATAACCGTTCGGTCGCAGGTTCGAGTCCTGCAAGGTCCATTATTTATTATTATCGCGGAGTAGAGCAGTTGGCAGCTCGTCGGGCTCATAACCCGGAGGTCGCAGGTTCGAGTCCTGCCTCCGCAATTTGCTTTAGCAACAACAGCTATAGCATGCGTAACGAAGTGTAGCGCGCTTGGACGCCAGTCCACAGTGTGACTTACAATAATTATTTGGTCCCGTAGTGTAGCGGTTATCACGCCTGCCTGTCACGCAGGAGATCGCGGGTTCGATTCCCGTCGGGACCGTATTTATGCGGGTGTAGTTTAGTGGTAAAACCACAGCCTTCCAAGCTGTTGTCGGGAGTTCGATTCTCCTCACCCGCTTTATACTGATAAAGTATAGTGAAAATTAGGGCCTATAGCTCAGCTGGTTAGAGCGCACGCCTGATAAGCGTGAGGTCGATGGTTCGAGTCCATTTAGGCCCATTATATCAATTATACAATTGATATGGGGAAGTACTCAAGTGGCTGAAGAGGCGCCCCTGCTAAGGGTGTAGGTCGGTTTTGCCGGCGCGAGGGTTCAAATCCCTCCTTCTCCGTTCTTTAAAATTTATTTTGGCCCCTTGGTCAAGCGGTTAAGACACCGCCCTTTCACGGCGGTAACACGGGTTCGAATCCCGTAGGGGTCATGTTAATATGGAGGATTACCCAAGTCCGGCTTAAGGGAACGGTCTTGAAAACCGTCAGGCGTGTAAAAACGCGCGTGGGTTCGAATCCCACATCCTCCTTCTTATAAATTAAGTAAAGGTCCCGTAGTGTAGCGGTTATCACGCCTGCCTGTCACGCAGGAGATCGCGGGTTCGATTCCCGTCGGGACCGTATTTATTTTGTGTTTAGGCGCTGTAGCTCAGTTGGTAGAGCAACGGATTGAAGCTCCGTGTGTCGGCAGTTCGACTCTGTCCAGCGCCATTCTTGATTTGCGGGTGTAGTTTAGTGGTAAAACCACAGCCTTCCAAGCTGTTGTCGGGAGTTCGATTCTCCTCACCCGCTTAAAAATCAAACTGAAAAAAAGCAACCTCGATAATTAATCGGGTTGCTTTTTTTGTTTTATTCATTAACTTTCATAGTGATTTCGTTAGTAGATACGACGTTATTGGTTTCTACGAAGGAGAGCAGCCCCTAAGATTATGAATGGTAGTTGACTATATACAACTACCTCAGATATAAAGCGTGTGTGGATATAAAATGACAAGATGCTTAGGATGCCAAAACTGAGTAAGACTGCCATTATGTTGTAAAAACCCCCCATTTCAAATTGAACAAAAATACTCTTTATTTGTATCAGAAAAGAGGTCATCAATAGAATGAGAAGCATATACCATGAATAGTATAGTCCAAAAAAGAGTGCTATTATTAATAGAAGACCTTCAGCAATGAATAGTGTTTTTTTTATATGATTATTATGAGGAAAAATATGTAGGGCTTTCTTACTTAAGTGGGTTAAGAAGATATAAAGAAATATCAAAACAATCGAAAAAGAAAACTCTTGGTAGTATAATGCAAAAAGTGTTCCAATAGCTGGGGGGCCTATGATGTATAGCCATTCAACTTTAATTTTTCTGTTAGACAAGTTATCACAACTTTCATTTATATGGTTACTAATAGTTTACCACTTTTATAACTGGTGTACACAGGACTCTTTGTCAATTTAACCGATTATACTTAAGTTATAAGAACTTTCTTACTAAAAAGAGAATGAATACTTTCTTAATCTATGTTAAAATAGTATAGGTTTACAATGAATTCCCGATAGGACGGCCACAACCGGTCGGAAGCCTTGTAACCGAATAGTTAAGGGGGAATAAAAATGACAGAAAGAAGATTATTTACATCGGAGTCTGTAACAGAAGGGCATCCAGATAAGATTGCAGATCAAATCAGCGATGCTATATTAGATGCTATCTTAGCCAAAGATCCAGAGGCTAGAGTAGCTTGCGAAACGATGGTAACAACTGGCTTAGTATTAATTGCTGGAGAAATTCGAACAGAAACGTACGTTGATATGCAAAAAGTTGCAAGAGACACGATTAGAGATATTGGTTATACGCGAGCAAAGTATGGTTTTGATGCCGATACATGTGCAGTCTTAGTATCTATTGATGACCAGTCACCTGATATTGCTGTAGGGGTCGATGACTCTGTTGAATACAAATCAGAAGAGCATGATGAACTGGATAAAATAGGAGCGGGCGATCAAGGCTTAATGTTTGGCTTTGCTTCAAATGAAACACCTGAAATGATGCCACTACCTATATCATTGAGTCATAAACTAACTAAGCAATTAGCAACGGTTAGAAAAGATGGGACTTTGGATTACTTAAGACCAGATGGAAAAGCACAAGTGACAGTTGAATATGGCGAAGGCGATATTCCAGAACGAATTGATGCGATTGTCATCAGTACACAGCATCATCCTGATGTAACCTATGAGCAATTAAAAAAAGATATTATCAAGCATGTTATTCAAGAAGTCATTCCTGAAGTGTGGCTGGATGATGAAACGAAGTACTATATTAATCCAACAGGTCGCTTTGTTGTAGGGGGCCCTCAAGGAGATGCTGGCTTAACAGGTCGAAAAATAATTGTCGATACTTATGGCGGCTACGCTCGTCATGGTGGCGGTGCATTTTCTGGCAAAGATGCAACTAAAGTGGATCGTTCAGCAAGCTATGTGGCTCGCTACATTGCTAAAAACATGGTAGCTGCTGGATTAGCTGATAAAGTTGAAGTTCAACTGGCGTATGCCATTGGAGTCGCTCAACCAGTATCCATATCTGTTGATACGTTTGAAACAGGAAAGGTCTCTGAAAAAGAGATGATTGAAGCGATTAGAAAAACATTTGATTTAAGACCAGCTGGAATTATTAAAATGCTAGATTTAAAGCGTCCTATTTATAAACAAACAGCTGCTTACGGTCACTTCGGTCGATTGGACTTAGATTTACCTTGGGAACGCACAGATAAAGCGGATAATTTATTAATGGTACTTGGAAAAGGCAAATAAACTAAATAACACCAAAAAGTACAGGGTTTCAGTTCCATTGAAATTCTGTACTTTTCATTTAAGCGAATAATATAACTATATAAAGTAAGGAGTGACTGTATGATAAACATTCAAGAAGGAGTCAAGTTACATGTCATACCTACCAAGACGTTTAAAACACTATCCATTCAATTGATGTTTAAAACAACTTTAAAAAAAGAGACGATTACCGAGCGAGCGTTGCTCTCTTATTTACTTGAAACAAATAGCCTTAATTATCCAACACAGACAGACTTTAGAAAACGATTGAGTGAGCTATATGGAGCTGAGTACTATACTGACGTTAGTAGGATAGGAAATGCCCATATACTATCGATTAATATGGATATCGTTAATGATAGTTACTTGGATCAAACGGGACTCTTTGAAGATGTTATTGATTTTTTATACCAGACACTTTATCACCCTCATGTATTTGATCATGCGTTTCATGGGCCAACCTTTGACAGAGAAGTGACTAATCTAAAGGATGAGTATGCTTCGCGAATTGATGATAAAGAAGACTATGCTGCAATGAAATTAATGGATTTGTTTTTTGAATCAGGCAAGCATAGTATGCCTATTCTAGGAGTAGAAGAAGAGCTTCAGAAACTAAATCCCAAACGGTTGTATGACAGTTATAAAGACATGTTGTTGCACGATGAATTAGACATTATTATATTAGGAGATATTGAAACGGACCGTGTGAAAACCGCATTTGAACCATGGACATTTGGACCTAGATCTAAGTCAAATGCTAGTATTTTTCAAAAGATAAAACGATCAAAAGTAATGAAGCGATTTGAAGAGAGTCAAGATATTCACCAGACGAAATTAGCTATCGGTTTTCGTTTGCCCGTTTATTTCAAGGAAGAAGACTTCGCTGCTGGGCTCATTTTTGATGGCCTTATTGGCGGGTACACACATTCAAAGTTATTTACTAGAGTTCGAGAAAAAGAGGGCTTAGCCTACGCTATATCCAGTGATTTAGATAGTTTTAGAGGGTTAATGCTTGTGACAGCAGGTATTGATGATGATAAATCGCAAAAAGTAGAAGATATGATAGTAGAAGAATTAAAAACATTACAAGAAGGGCACTTTAGTGAATCTGACCTCCAATTAACCAAAGCTTTGATAAAAAATGAGTTTATGCAAACCTTGGATCACCCTGACAGCATTATAGCTAGTCTTTACAGTGATATATTAATTAACGGACCAGTTTGGAGTATCGATGACTGGGTCGAGACAATTGATGCAGTAACCAAACAAGACGTACAGCGACTGGCAAAAACATGTACGCAGGAAGCTGTGTTCTTATTAAGGGGTGAAAAGAGTTCATGATTGTGAAAAACTATAAAAGACTGGATGAACAAGTCATAACAACTTTGTTGGATAACGGTTTAACTGTTCACCTATTACCTAAAAACAATTACCATAAAACCATTGGGGTTCTCTATACGGATTTTGGCTCAATTGATACAAAATTTATACCAAAAGGGCACACCGACCTCAAGTCATATCCTCCTGGAATCGCTCATTTTCTTGAACACACCTTGTTTATTAAAGAAAAAGGGGATGTGTCTCAAGAGTTTTCTAAATTAGGAGCATCTGCCAATGCGTTTACAAGCTATAGCAAAACAGCTTATCAATTTTCTACTACAGAACATGTGAGAGAAAATGTAACAACACTGCTGGATTTTGTACAGCAACCTTATTTTACTAAGGAATCTGTTGAAAAAGAAAAAGGAATTATTTCTCAAGAAATTCACCTATATAAAGATGACCCGGACTGGACATTGATGCTTGGCTTAATTGGGAATTTGTATCCTACACATCCTGTTAGTGATGATATAGCTGGGACCGAAGACAGTATAGAAAAGATAACACCGGAATTGCTGTATGAAGTGTATGATCATTTTTACCAGCCTGGTAATATGACTCTCCTTTTGGTGGGCAAACTGGATGCAAAAGAGTTAATAGGATTGATAGAAGAAAATCAACTCAGTAAATCAAGTGTGCCTTCTCAACGACTTTTAAGAAAAGAAGGAGCAGATAATTTAGAGACAATCATTCCTTATAAAAAAATAAGTATGCAAATTAGTAAGCCTAAAGCGTTAGTTGGCATAAGAGGAAATAAGTACAATTTAAGAGGTGAAGAAAGACTGCGTCATCTTATTCTTATGGATCTTTTATTGAACATGCTGTTTGGAGATACGTCTTCTACTTATTTGGCAATGTATGATGAAGGACTGATTGACGACAGTTTTCAGTTTAATTATACATTCGAGCGACGTTTCGATTATATTAGTTTAGGTGGAGATACTTCCGAACCAGAACGCCTCGTTGATGCGATAAAAACAATTTGTTTTAACTATGAGTGGAATCCAGACATTAACGCGGAACATTTCTCTATTATTAAAAAGAGCTTGATTGGACAAGCTTTGCTGTCTATGAATTCATTAGAATTTTTGGCTGATCAGTTTGTAGAACATGATTTTGAAGCTGTTTCTTTTTATGACACCATAGACATTCTAGAATCTGTCAGTTTAGAAGAAGTGAAAAGTCTAGCTGCATCATATTTCCTTTCAAGTAACAGTTCATTCTACATCATCGATACAGAGTGACCATCCCACTGGTTTTAAGAAGTGAGCGTTACAATTAATGCTTACTTAAACTGTTTAATTTAGTGAAAATCAAGACGGTTAGCTTTATTTATAAAAAACAAGCTAATTGAATCTTTATTCGCTTAGTTTAATTTTCCATTTTATTGTAAAGAAATCTTTAAAAACCTTTAATAAGAATGCACCTTATATCCTATACTACAATAATCTCGTATGTTATACTTTTATAGATAGATACTACTCTCGAAACGATTAACAGATTAATACACTATTTGAATCAAATATAAAACGATAATATTGAACTGATTGATTAAATGAAGACGAACGGAAGTTGACGAAAGTGTATAAGGTTTAAGAGACGCCTCTTAACTAGTTTCTTGAAATACTTTAGGTGGGTGAATAAAGTGAATGATATTGGTGAAAAACTAAAAGAAGCACGAAAAGAAAAAGGATATACATTAGATGATCTTCAACAAATAACCAAAATCCAAAAGCGTTATTTGATCGCTGTTGAAGAAGGAAAGCTCGAAGTCCTGCCCGGGAATTTTTACGCCCGCGCGTTTATTAAACAATATGCTGACTCGGTAGGTTTGAATGGCGAGGAACTTTTAGAGGAGCACACAGATTCTCTGCCACAAGCTAATCAGCCTTCTGTGACTAAACAGGTCACAAGTACTCAGACTCGTTCAAGTGGGAAAAATAGCGGCTTTCTTGGCACACTACAAGATAGTTTGCCTACTATTTTAATTGTCCTCCTTGTCCTCGCCATTATTTTCGCTATTTACTTGGCTATTACAAGTGGAGACCGAAATGATGAGGGGGCCAACTTTATCCAAGAAAATGGAACTGAAGGAATGGTCGAAGTAGATGGCAATGAAGATGCTATGGATAGCGATGAAGATTCAGAGAATACAGAAGGTTCTGCTACTGACGAGAATGAAGATGACGCATCTGACGGAGAAGTAGAGGAGCCAGAAGGTCAAAGTATTGAAGAAACAGATAGTACGACAAATACAACAACTTACACCATCACTGGGGAACACCCGGAAAACCAGACCATTGTATTATCTGCTGAAGGTGGAGACACATGGGTCAGTGTCGAGATTGATGGCGTCATGGGTAACCAGGCTTTGTTAACCAATGGTGAATCACTAACGACGGAGTTTGATAACACAGCTGAAACAGTTAACCTAGTTATTGGGAATGCGGCTGCCACAACCGTCACTTTAAATGATGAAGCATTACCATATGGCGAAGCTGCTACAGAAGCGGTTCGTCAAGAGATGACTGTGATATTCGAATAAAAAGGTTACTTGACGTTACTCATTCATTTAGTGTGAGAATGTGTGTGTCAAATGCCAGGAGGAAAACAAGTGAATCTGCCGAATAAAATAACTTTATTTAGAATATTTTTAATACCAATCTTTTTAATCGTCGTGCTAGTTCCCTTTGATTGGGGAACCGTAAGCATGCTAGGGTCTACCGTAGAGATGAATCTGTTGGTGGCAACACTTATTTTTGCTATAGCAAGCTTTACGGATTGGCTAGATGGCTATTTAGCTAGAAAAATGAACATCGTTTCTAATTTTGGGAAATTTGCAGATCCCTTAGCAGACAAACTATTGGTCATGTCTGCTTTGGTCGTCTTAATAGAATTTGGTTTGGCGCCGTCATGGGTAGTGGCTATAATCGTATCCAGAGAGTTGGCTGTTACAGGACTACGTTTGCTTCTAGTTGAGCAGGGTGGCGTCGTTATGGCTGCTGCTTGGCCTGGGAAAATCAAAACAAATACTCAAATGTTTGCTATCATATTTTTGCTTCTGGATGATTTTCCATTAGCACAATTTAATATTCCTATTGGAACCATTTTATTGTACATCTGCTTAATCTTTACTGTCTATTCGGGAGTCGACTACTTCTATAAAGCGAGACACGTCTTTGCAGGTACGTTTTCATCTTAAACTAGCAAAAAGCTAACAAACAATAACGATAACTAAATAAATGTAAAAGAACAATCTGACTATATTTAATAGGGAAAGTATCACCTCCTAATTTAAGTAAAGTCGATTGTTCTTTTTTTGCTTTTATAAAAACGTGCAGAATAAGTTTGTCTAAAAAGTGAACAAAACGCTGAATCAGATTAAAAATCGCTAATATGATAAAATAAAAAAGTGATATCTGAAAAATAAAGGTAATAGTATATATAGGGGGATTAAAATGAAAGTGGAAATCATTTCAATAGGAACGGAGTTGTTGCTTGGACATGTGGTCAATTCCAATGCTGCTTTTTTATCTCGCGAGCTGACTTCTTTAGGGATGGATGTTCTTTATCAAGTGACCGTTGGAAATGATGAAAAACAGCTGCTTGAGGCAGTTAAATTAGCCGAGACACGATCTGATTTGCTTATTTTTATAGGAGGGATGGGACCGACAGAAGATGATATAACAAAAGAAGCATTATCCAAGCATCTGGATACGACACTCATTTTACACGAGGAAACAGAAGACAA
Organism: Alkalibacterium sp. MB6; assembly: GCF_009935905.1. Lineage (GTDB taxonomy): Bacteria > Bacillota > Bacilli > Lactobacillales > Carnobacteriaceae_A > Alkalibacterium. The sequence goes on from NZ_PREX01000025.1 coordinate 8,575, forward strand.
AATTATTACTTATCATAAGAATTCGGATCTTAAGATGCCCGAAAACAATCAGTTACAAGCTTTGATTTTGGCTGATTCTACTCCACTGCCCAATGATACCGGTCTTTCAGTCGGTATGGTTTTAGAAAAGAATGACCGACTGTATGCTTTAGTACCAGGGCCGGCGGATGAATGTGAGCCGATGGTTGAAAACCATTTGAAACCATTCCTAGTTAAAAAAGTGCTGGAGGAGAATGTTGTTCACACTCGACGTCTAAAGTTTTTTGGATTAACAGAATCACAGGCTAAAAAACATATTGGAGACTATTTGAGCCATGAAACCAATCCGTCTGTCTCTCTCTATTCGAATGAAAGCGAAATGACAGTTAGGCTGACAGCTAGAGATAAATCCGACGAAGCAGCAGAAGAACGACTGGACAAAATGGAGAAGAAGATTATGAAGGATTTATCCGAATTCTTTTATGGCTACGGAGAAAAAAGACTGGCAGACGTCATAAAGGATATATTGATTGAAAACGAATTGACAATCACTGCTGCAGAGAGCCTGACAGGTGGAGCATTTCTAAGTGCATTAACAAGTGACTTATCTGCTGGGGCCATTCTAGAAGGTGGAATAGTGACTTACAGCACAGATAAGAAACATGAAGTGTTAAAAGTAACTAAGGAGACAATTGAAAAATACGGTGTGGTAAGTCCAGAGTGCGCTATTGAAATGGCCGAAAAATCTATGAACTTATTCGGTTCGGATATTGGCGTGGGTCTGACAGGAGTTGCCGGGCCAAGCTCGATGGAAGGACAGATTCCTGGGACCGTTTGGATAGGCATAGCATACAAAGACAAGACCTCTTTTGCTAAGCATTTTCACTTTGGGTATAAACGGAACAAGAACAGAAGCTTATCTGTTTTACATGCATTAGATCTTGTGCGACGAGTGATTAAAGAGCTTCCAATTGATAGTTCAATTAATTATGGCGAAGATAAATAAACCGAATGAATGTTCGATAAACGCTTGATTTTTATCTTAAAAAAGCTTATAATTAATAGTGTTGAAAGAGTAAATAAATGATAAATTCGTTGAATGACATGACCATAACAGGAGGAAATTAAATGGCAGATGATCGCGCAAAAGCACTTGAAGCAGCATTAAAAAAAATTGAAAAAAGTTACGGTAAAGGCTCCATCATGAAAATGGGAGAAAAGATTGATACTCAAATAAAAACCGTTTCTAGTGGATCACTCGCTCTTGACGTAGCGCTAGGTATAGGTGGCTACCCACGAGGAAGAATTATTGAAGTATACGGACCAGAGAGTTCCGGTAAAACAACAGTAGCCTTACATGCTATTGCATCTGTTCAGCAAGCTGGCGGAATAGCTGCCTTTATCGATGCAGAACATGCTTTAGACCCTAAGTATGCTTCAGCATTAGGAGTAGATATTGATGAACTTTTACTGTCTCAGCCAGATACAGGAGAACAGGCGCTTGAAATTGCGGATGCTTTAGTATCAAGTGGAGCAGTTGACATAGTCGTCATTGACTCTGTAGCTGCCCTTGTACCAAGAGCTGAAATTGACGGTGAGATGGGTGATTCTCATATTGGATTGCAAGCTAGACTAATGTCACAAGCGTTACGTAAATTATCTGGATCGATAAATAAAACAAAAACAATTGCTTTATTTATTAACCAAATACGTGAAAAAGTTGGCGTTATGTTTGGTAATCCTGAAACGACTCCTGGTGGTCGAGCATTGAAATTTTACTCTACTATCCGTTTGGAAGTAAGAAGAGGAGAGTCTATCAAATCTGGTACAGATATGACAGGTAACCGTACACGAATCAAAGTCGTTAAAAATAAAGTGGCTCCTCCATTTAAAACAGCAGAAGTGGATATTATGTACGGACTAGGTATTTCTCAAGTCGGAGAGATAGTTGATATGGGATCTGAAGAGGATATTATTGATAAAGCTGGTTCATGGTACTCTTATGGTACAGAACGTATTGGACAAGGTAGAGAAAATGCTAAGCAGTATCTACTTGATCATCCAGAAATGCGTGCTGAAATCGAGAAGAGAGTTAGAGTAGCTTATGGGGTCGGAAGCGAAGAAGACATTCAAATCGTTGAAAGCGCCGAAGCACAAGTTGAACCTGAAGCGTTGGAACTTGATTAATTTTAATTAAATATGTAACCTGTCCAGATAACACTGACTTATTACCCTTTATTTACATCGGGGAAAGTCAGAGTTATCTGGTTTTTTTATCCAGAGATTTAAAGTCATAATAAATAATGAAGAGTCACACTCTTAACCAGTCCAGGGGGACTAGATAAGGCGTATCGTTAACTGAAAGGGAACAACTCATCATACAAATCTAGTAAAAGAAGACATAAAAGAACCTTATCAATGAGAGAAATCCATGTTGACAGAAGCCAAAAAGAGCTTTAGAATTAAGCTAGTGTGTTTCTTGTTGTTTAGAAGAAACAGACCTATCGTGTAATATAACATAAACATGATTGTGTCTATGGGCACGTCAACTTATCTTAATGCATGAAAACTAAATAATGATACGGAGGTGATGAGATGGACACACTAACTATAACCTTCGCTATCGTTGCTTTAATAATAGGTTACATCACAGGATATTACATTACTAAACGTTCAATCAATAACAGATTAGCTCATTCGAAACAAACAGCTGAAGATATTATTGAAGACGCAAATAGAGAAGCAGAAACCTTAAAAAAGGAAGCGTTACTGGAGGCAAAGGAAGAAATCCATTCTTATCGTACGGAAATAGAGTGGGAGCTAAAAGAGCGCCGAACTGAAGTATCTCGCCAGGAAAATCGATTGGCTCAAAGAGAAGATAATATTGGGCGTAAAGAGAATACACTGGATAAGAGAGAAAGCTCGATGCAGAGCCGTGAGGACAAACTAACTGCACGTCAGAAAAAAGTGGAAGAGCTGGAAAGAAGAGCAGAAGCATTGGTGGAGGAGCAACAGTCAAAACTCCATACGATTGCCGCTTTATCAGAAGAAGAAGCGAAATCTATTGTGCTTAATAAGGTAGAAGAAGAGCTGACTAGAGAAATGGCAATCATGGTTAAACAGTACGAGGATAAAGCGAAGAGCGAAGCAGACAGAAGAGCTAAAGTCCTTATAACTCAAGCTATCCAACGCAGTGCTGCAGACCATGTGACTGAATCCACCGTCAGCGTCATTAGCTTACCTAATGATGACATGAAGGGACGCATTATCGGACGTGAAGGTCGAAATATCCGAACGTTAGAAAGTTTAACGGGTATGGATTTAATCATCGATGACACGCCGGAAGCTGTCGTATTGAGTGGTTATGATCCAATCAGAAGAGAAATTGCTAAAATGGCTCTTGAAAAATTAATTTCTGATGGCCGTATTCACCCAGGAAGAATTGAAGAGGCAGTTGAAAAATCCCGTAAAGAAATGGATGAACGGATTAGAGAAATCGGGGAAGAAGCTATTTTCAACCTTGGTATTCACTCCATTCACCCAGACTTGCTAAAAATTATTGGTCGTCTACAATTCCGAACAAGTTACGGTCAAAATGTGTTAAACCACTCGATCGAAGTGGCCAAATTAGCTGGTATTATGGCAGCTGAATTGGGAGAAGACATTCAACTGGCTAAACGAGCCGGATTGCTTCACGATATAGGAAAAGCTTTGGATAGCGAAGTGGAAGGATCACACGTTGAAATTGGCGCTCAAATCGCCATGAAGTATCAAGAAAAGGAAACCGTGATTAACACAATTGCATCACACCATGGGGATGTACCAGCAAGTTCGACGATTGCTGTACTAGTAGAAGCTGCAGATGCTATTTCTGCCGCAAGACCTGGTGCGAGAAGCGAATCGCTTGAGCATTACTTACAACGACTAGAGAGCCTTGAAAAAATATCTAATAGTTTCAAGGGAGTCAAAGAAAGTTTTGCCATTCAAGCTGGACGCGAAGTTCGTATTATCGTTAAACCAGAAGAGCTGGATGATAGCATGGCTTCCAAGTTAGCTAGAGATGTAAAAAAACAAATCGAAGAAGATATGGACTATCCTGGACATATTAAAGTAACGGTGATACGCGAAACGCGTACTGTAGAGTATGCTAAATAAATAGTATAAATTGATAACCAATCATGAGGCAGCTCAGCTCCTTATGATTGGTTTTTTATCAATTCAAAGACACTTTGATTTCTGCCTATTAAACCTGTTAAAATGAATACACTTAGTAGAAAAGAGGAAAACCATGAAAATCTTATTCATAGGTGATGTCGTAGGGTCTATAGGTCGAGACATGCTTAAAGAGTACTTACCTAAATTAAAAGAACAGTATAAACCGCAAGCAACCGTTGTAAATGGCGAAAATGCTGCCGGTGGACGGGGTATTACCGAGAAAATATATAAAGAAATGCTTCAATCAGGCGTCGATTTGGTGACGATGGGGAATCACACGTGGGATCAAAAAGAAATAATGGATTTTATCGATACAAGTAAAAAATTAATTAGACCAGCAAATTATCCCAATAACGAGATTACTCCAGGAAAAGGGATTGCCTATATTAAAATTAATCAATTAGAACTTGCTGTCATTAACTTGCATGGACGAGCTTTTATGGGTGATTTGGAAGACCCGTTTAGAGTAGGGAAAGAAATAGTCGAAGAGGCTAAAAAAAGAACTCCTCATATTTTAATCGATTTCCATGCGGAAGCGACCAGTGAAAAAGAAACCATGGGTTGGTATATGGATGGTCATGTCTCTGCTGTATTGGGGACCCATACCCACGTACAGACAAATGATGCACGTATCCTTCCTCAAGGAACTGCATATCAGACAGATGTTGGAATGACGGGTTTTTATGATGGTATACTAGGAATGAAGAAAGACAGCATTATTCAAAAATTCTTAACACAAATGCCAGCTCGGTTTGAAACCCCTGAAGAAGGTCCTGGCCGATTAAATGGATGTTATTTAGAATTAAATGATCGGACAGGGAAAGCAGTAAAAATCAAACCCATTCGTATCGATACGGATCATCCTTATTTTTATTAAAAGAATGTGACGTGTCAACGAGTTGAGAGCATAAGGATAGAAAGAGTGAGAGTATTGCCACAGCAAACAAAACATACACCAATGATGCAACAGTATTTAGCCATAAAAAAACAATACCCCCATGCTTATTTATTTTATCGATTAGGAGACTTTTACGAGCTCTTTTTCCAAGACGCTGTGGAAGTATCCAGACTACTCGAGTTAACCCTAACAAGTCGGAATAAGAATGCTGAAGAGCAAATACCAATGTGTGGCGTACCCCATCATTCAGCAAAAGGTTACATAGATAACTTAATTGAAATGGGTTATAAAGTAGCTATCTGTGAGCAGGTGGAAGACCCTAAAACGGCTAAAGGAATGGTTAAGCGTGAAGTTGTTCAGGTTATTACACCAGGAACAGTGATGCAGTCAAAAACAGTAGATGCTAAAGAAAACAATTACTTAGTCGCTATTGAGTCGTTGCCAGACGGAATCGGCTTGGCTTATGCAGATTTGACTACAGGTGAAATAAAAGTCACTCGACTAAAAGACCAAGAAGCTTTGTTCAACGAAATACATTCCCTTAACTGCAAAGAAGTCATCGTGAAACCAGGTGAATCTCTAGAAATACAAGAGATACTGAAAAGTAAGTGGTCGATTGCTTTGTCTCATCCTTTGGATACCTCGTTAACTCATTCATTGACGCATTTGATGGCTTCTTTGAATGATGAAGAGATTAAATCTGTTTTGGATTTGCTTTTACATTATTTATCTACGACTCAAATGAGAAGTCTTGACCATTTGCAGGAAGTTGAAGTATACCAAACGGATCACTTTTTAGTCTATGGACAAGAAGCGAGACGAAACTTGGAATTAAGCAAATCACTAAGAGACGGGTCTAAAAAAGGGACGCTATTATGGCTTGTAGATGAATCCAAAACGGCGATGGGGGGACGTATGCTACGCTCATGGTTGGAGAAACCATTGATTCAAAAAAGTAAGATAAATGAGCGCCTGGATAGTGTTGAGAGTTTGATTAACCACTTCTTTGAACGAAATGATTTACAAGACGTCTTAAAAAAGATATATGATTTAGAGCGATTAGCTGGTCGAACAGCTTTTGGCAGTGTGAATGCCAGAGATTTGATTCAATTGAAAGAATCATTAAAACAAATCCCTCACTTGATCAGTATCATTGAGAGGCTAAATAGTGAAGGTAATTGGGACCGTTATATTGAAAAGCTGGATCCTATTGATGATGTGAGAGATTTGATCGAAGAAGCGATTGAAGAAGAGCCGCCCCTGTCAACAACGGATGGTGATATAATCAAATACGGTTATCATAAACAATTGGATAAATATAAAGAAGCGATGACCGATGGCAAACAATGGATGGCTGCATTAGAACAGCAAGAAAGAGAAGCCACTGGTATAAAGAATTTGAAAATAGGGTTTAATAAAGTATTTGGTTATTACATCGAAATATCTAAAGCCAATATCCAACGATTAGACCAAAACAGATATGAAAGGAAGCAAACCTTAGCTAACGCAGAACGATACAGCACACCTGAATTAAAAGAAAAAGAAGCGTTAATTTTAGAAGCTGAAGAAAAGTCCAAGTCACTGGAGTATAAACTGTTTACAGAGGTAAGGAATCAAGTGAAATTACAGATTGACAGACTACAGGCATTAGCTAAAACAGTTGCTGAAATTGATGCTGTTCAAAGTTTTGCTACAGTAAGTGAAGAATACAATTATGTACGCCCACAATTTTCAGAAGAGTCACAAGATGTCTATATTGAAAAAGGCAGACACCCTGTCGTTGAAAAGGTCATGGGTCAGCAATCTTATGTGCCTAATGATGTTGACTTAACTGGCGAGACTGACGTCTTACTCATTACAGGACCGAATATGTCAGGTAAAAGTACCTTTATGAGGCAGTTGGCTTTAACCATTATTATGGCTCAAATGGGTTGTTTTGTTCCAGCTCATAAAGCAGTGTTGCCCATTTTTGACCAGCTATTCACCCGCATTGGAGCGATGGATGATTTGATTGGTGGTCAAAGTACATTTATGGTTGAAATGACTGAAACCAATCAAGCTCTTAAGCATGCGACGTCAAAAAGCTTATTGTTATTTGATGAAATTGGTCGGGGGACAGCAACTTATGATGGCATGGCTCTAGCCGAAGCGATTATTGAGCACGTTCATGATACGATCAAGGCGAAAACCTTATTTTCGACTCATTACCATGAATTGACTGTATTGGAAGAGCGTCTTCCAGGGTTGAAAAATGTTCATGTAGGGGCAGTTGAAGAAGAAGGGAACCTAGTGTTTCTTCACCAAATGCTTCCAGGTCCAGCAGATAAAAGTTATGGGGTTCAAGTAGCTAAATTAGCTGGCCTCCCACATGATTTACTAGAGCGTGCGGAACACATTTTGCACGAATTGGAACAAAAAGAAGAGAACTTATTTGAAACAGATGACTCTTCCGTCAAAGAAAAGAAACCGTCTGTAGTGAACGAGACCTCATCAATGGAACAACTCAATTTATTTGGTGAACTTTCTGAAAAAGAGTATGAAGCATTGGAGCAATTAAAGTCTATGAATGTGATGAATACAACACCATTTGAAGCCTTACAGTTACTGAATGAATTGCAGACGAAGTTAAATAAAGGTTAATGGTAGAAGGGGAAGTAAAGGAGGGCCAGAGAGTTGAGCAAACACATTCATATCATGTCTTCTACACTGGCTAACCAAATAGCGGCTGGAGAAGTCATTGAAAGACCCGCGTCAGTAGTTAAAGAGTTAGTCGAAAATGCTATTGATGCGAGGAGCACCCGAATAGAAGTATTCGTGGAAGAAGCAGGGTTGAAACGGATTCAAGTGGTTGACGATGGCGTGGGAATCTCATCAGATGATGTGTTGGATGCCTTTCAGCGGCATGCAACCAGTAAATTGCTTTCAGATGATGAGCTGTTTCGTATTCGCACACTCGGTTTCCGCGGAGAGGCTTTACCGAGTATTGCTTCAGTCTCTAGATTGACTCTGGAGACCGCTGAAGAGAACCAGCCAGGTAGAAAAGTCGTTCTTAATGGTGGAGAAGTAATTGAAAATCAAGCAGCAGCTTCCAGACGAGGCGTAAATATAACGGTTGAAGAACTCTTTTATAATACACCAGCCCGCTTAAAATACGTCAAAACATTAAAAACAGAATTGTCTCATATTAGTGACACGGTTAACCGATTGGCATTAGCTCATCCAGAGATTGCGTTTAAATTAGTCTCTGATGGAACAGTTATTAGTAAAACGGTTGGAAATAAAGATCAAATACAAGCAATAGCTGGTATTTACGGTGTTGAAACAGCTAAGAAAATGAAAAAGATTGAGAAGGCTAACTTTGATTTCGAGGTATCGGGTTATGTGTCTCTTCCTGAGACGACTCGGGCAAGCAATAACTATATGACTCTTATCGTAAATGGTCGCTATATAAAAAACTTTATCTTGAACCGTGCTATAGTAGATGGTTACGGATCAACGTTGATGGTTGGCCGTTACCCGGTGGCGGTCATTAATGTGAATATGGATCCGTTACTACTTGACGTGAACGTGCACCCGACCAAACAGCAAATTAGAATCAGTAACGAGAAAGAACTGGCACAGCTTATCAGTGAGGCAATCAAAGAAAGAATGGCGGGAGAGTCTCGTATACCTAATGCTTGGGAATCTTTTCAGACGAGACCTGCTAAACGGATGCCAGCTCCTAAAGATGAGCAGACACGGTTATCTTTTGAACAGTCTAAACTAGAGCCTGTTTCTTCAGACTACCTCCCAAATCATCAGCCGACTAGTGATTACCTTAATGAGACATCAGAAGTGACTACCAGCCATCCACCAGTTCAATCAGTTGCTAAAGAAACAGATTTTGTTGATAATAATCATGTAGCCCCTGTATTAAAGACGGCTCTTAACCAAACTGAAGAAGAGACTAACTCAAGACCTTTTCCTGACTTGGATTATATTGGTCAAATGCATGGAACGTATTTATTTGCTCAAAACGAATCGGGTTTGTATATTATAGACCAACACGCTGCTCAAGAGCGGATTAAATATGAGTATTATAAATCGGCTATCGCAGAAGACGGTACGGATTTACAGGAGCTTTTAGTCCCTATTGTTATCGATTACCCATCCAGTGATGCTATGATTATCAAAGACAACAAAGAAAAGCTGGAAGATGCCTCAGTCTTTTTGGAAGACTTTGGTCAAAATAGCTTTCTTATTCGTCGTCACCCGACGTGGATGCTAGCAGGACAGGTAGAAGACACGATTAAAGAGATGATTGATTTCTTTTTAGAAAAGTCCTCATTGTCTGTTAGTCAGTTTAGAGAAGCGACAGCCATTATGATGAGCTGTAAACGATCAATTAAGGCAAACCATTACTTGTCTAATCAAGAGGCAAGAGCCTTGCTTAATCAGTTAAGCGAAGCTCGTAATCCTTATAATTGTCCACATGGACGACCGGTTTTAGTGAACTTTACAACAACGGACATGGAGAAAATGTTCAAACGGATTCAGGATTCTCATTAACCATGATCTTATTAAGTAATTGAAAGGAAGAAAAGTAGATGACTATGAAAGACAAAGATGAATTAAAAAGACGCCTCACTCCTATTCAGTATGAAGTCACTCAAAACAACGCAACGGAAAGAGCCGGCACGGGAGAGTATGATGAGTTCTTTGAAGAAGGCATTTATGTAGATGTTGTCAGTGGAGAACCTCTATTTTCTTCAAAAGACAAGTATGACGCAGGTTGCGGTTGGCCATCCTTTACACGTCCAATAAGAAAACGCACGATTCAAGAAAAAAGAGACACGTCATATGGCATGGAACGCATTGAAGTAAGAAGTAAAGACGCTGACTCTCACTTAGGTCATGTCTTCAACGATGGTCCAACAGAAGAAGGCGGCTTAAGGTATTGTATTAATTCTGCTGCGATGCGATTTGTACCCGTCACAAAATTAAAAGAAGAAGGATACGAAGAGTATCTATCTGAATTTGAGTAGTCCATAACTGAAAATGACATTCACCACGCAAACATCTGCTCCTTAAGGCACTTTAAGGAACGGGTGTTTTTGTGTTATAATAGCTAAGATTGACTAGGAACGGAGTGGGAAGGCTCAATGTATGAATACATTACAGGGAAAATCAGTTTTATTTATCCAAGCTATGTCGTTGTAGAAACGAATGGTATTGGATATAAACTACTTATGGCGAATCCATTTCGCTACACAGAACAGTGGCATAAAGAAGCGACAGTCTACGTTTATCAGGATGTTAGACAAGATGCAATTCTACTGTTTGGTTTCCAAACGATACAAGAGAAGCAGTTATTCTTAAAATTAATTAATGTGTCTGGGATTGGACCGAAATCCGCCTTAGCTATTTTGGCAAATGATAATCATCAAGGCTTTATTCAGGCCGTTGAAAATAATGACACGACATTCTTGATGAAGTTTCCTGGAGTAGGCAAAAAAACAGCTTCTCAAATTGTCCTTGATTTAAAAGGGAAGTTGAGTGATTTTGATGTGTCCGATTACACTGGATCAACTGATGGAGTGACCGGACAAGGTGATTTATTATCGCCCAATCATCATTTCAATGAAGCGATGGAGGCCTTGCTTGCTTTGGGCTATGCCAAGAGAGATATTGAACGAGTGAAGAAGCAGCTTGATCCGTCTGCTGAAATGACTACAGATGCTTATATAAGAGAAGCTTTAAGCAAATTAATATAAGCGGTGAAGACTTAATTGACAAAGGAGGAGGACAATGACTGATAAGCAACACTTGACTTCAGATGAGCTTTTGAACGATGCAGAGCAGTCACTTGAATTAACCTTGAGACCAAAATTATTAACTCATTATTTAGGTCAAGAAAAAATAAAAGCAGAATTAACCATTTATATTGAAGCCGCGAAGAGAAGAGAAGAGACGTTGGATCATGTCCTTCTTTACGGACCTCCTGGTTTAGGGAAAACGACGATGGCAATGGTCATTGCCAATGAAATGAATGCTGATATTCGTACAACCAGTGGACCGGCTATCGAAAAGCCGGGGGATCTTGTCGCTTTGTTAAATGATTTGGAACCTGGCGGTATACTCTTTATCGATGAAATTCACCGGATGCCCCGTATAGCTGAAGAAATGCTGTACTCCGCTATGGAAGATTTTTATGTCGATATCATCATTGGACAGGGAGAGACTGCTCACCCCGTCCATTTTCCCTTGCCTCCTTTCACATTAATAGGAGCAACAACACGAGCAGGCACATTATCTGCTCCTTTGAGAGACCGATTTGGGATTTTGGCTCACATGGAATATTATAATAAAGATGAATTGAAAGAGATTGTCCTCCGTTCAGCCTCTGTTTTTCAGACTGGAATTGAGACAGAAGGAGCACTGGAAATTGCCAGACGCTCGCGTGGAACGCCTCGTATCGCTAACCGTTTACTCAAAAGAGTGAGGGATTATGCACAAGTTAAAGGGGACGGTACGGTCACTCAATCCATTGCTTCAACTGCTCTTGATTTGCTCAGAGTCGACGACCATGGGCTGGATAGTGTCGACCAAAAGTTGCTTGATACCCTGATTGCTATGTATAATGGAGGACCGGTTGGTTTAAATACCTTATCGGCAAATATCGGCGAAGAAACAGAAACCATTGAGGATATGGTCGAACCGTATCTTTTAAAAGAAGGGTTTATTCAACGAACAGCTCGTGGGAGAGTGGCCACAGCTAAAGCCTATGAGCATTTGAATATGTTGCATTTATTGAAATCGTGACACGTTATTTTATTTGAAAAAGGGGACACAAGATGACACTGACTACCAATGATTTCGATTTTGATTTACCTGAAGAACTGATTGCTCAAACACCTTTGAAGAATCGGTCAGCATCAAAAATGATGGTATTATCGAAAGACAAACAGACTATTGAGGATAAGTATTTTGAATCTATTCTTGAAGAATTACAAGAAGGCGATGCCCTGGTCATGAATGACACACGGGTACTCCCTGCGAGACTGTATGGAACAAAAGAAGACACGAATGCCCATATAGAAGTTCTTTTATTGAAAAATATAGAAGGCGATACGTGGGAAACATTAATGAAACCAGCTAAAAAAGCTAAAATGGGTTCAGTTATTTCCTTTGGAGATGGTCGGCTTAAAGCAACGGTCACGGCATTACTGGAACATGGTGGACGCATTGTTGAATTTTCTTATGAAGGGTTATTTCTTGAGGCATTAGAATCTTTGGGAGAAATGCCGCTTCCGCCTTATATTAAGGAACGTTTGGATGATCAGGAGCGTTACCAGACTGTCTACGCTAAAGAAAATGGATCGGCAGCTGCACCAACGGCAGGTCTACATTTCACTCAGGACATTTTGGAAAGAATTGAGGATAAAGGTGTTAAGTTGGTCTTCTTAACCTTACATGTTGGTTTAGGAACCTTTAGGCCAGTCAGTGTAGATAACATCGAAGAACACACCATGCATGCAGAGTTCTACCAATTATCTCAGGAATCCGCAGATGCACTTAATGAAACGAAGAAAGAGGGCGGACGAGTGGTCGCTGTCGGGACAACGTCGATTCGTACGTTAGAAACCATTGGAAATGAAAATAATGGTGAGCTAAAAGCATCCAGTGGCTGGACAAGTATTTTTATTTCGCCAGGTTATGAGTTCAAAGTAGTGGATGCTTTTTTAACTAATTTTCATTTGCCTAAATCCACCTTAATTATGTTAGTCAGTGCCTTTTTAGGGCGAGAATTTGTCTTAAAAGCATATAACCATGCTGTGAACGAACGTTACCGCTTCTTCAGTTTCGGTGATGCCATGTTCGTTAAGAAATGAAATGAAAAATGAATAGAACGAAAGAATAGACAGGAGAACGATATGAGTAAACACCCAGTTACCTATCAGTTAGAAAAAAAAGAAAAACACACAGGAGCTCGTTTAGGGACAGTGACGACGCCTCACGGCACCTTTGAAACACCTATGTTTATGCCAGTTGGAACACAAGCCACTGTTAAAACCATGGCGCCTGAAGAGTTGGACGATATGGGAGCAGGTATTATTTTAAGTAATACGTATCACTTATGGTTAAGACCAGGAGCAGACATTATTGAAGAAGCAGGCGGCCTACATAAATTCATGAATTGGGACAAAGGTATTTTGACTGATTCAGGAGGTTTTCAGGTTTTCTCACTGGCAGACATGAGACGAATTGAAGAAGAAGGGGTACATTTTAAGAGTCACTTAGACGGATCTAAATTATTTTTATCCCCTGAAAAAGCAATCAATGTCCAAAATCAGTTGGGTCCAGATATCATGATGAGTTTCGATGAATGCCCACCGTTTGACGAATCCTATGATTATGTCAAGAAATCAGTTGAGCGTACTTCCAGATGGGCAGAACGAGGACTTGAAGCTCATAGAAACCCTGATAGACAAGGATTATTTGGAATTGTTCAAGGAGCGGGATTTGAAGATTTAAGAAGACAGTCTGCGAAAGATTTAACGAGTATGGATTTCGCAGGGTATTCTATCGGAGGGCTTTCAGTAGGGGAACCGAAAGAAGATATGTACCGTGTGCTTGACTTTACGACGCCACTGCTTCCTGAAGATAAACCAAGATACCTTATGGGAGTCGGTACGCCGGATGCATTATTTGAAGGGGTCATTCGTGGTGTGGATATGTTTGACTGTGTGTTACCTACACGAATTGCTCGTAACGGAACAACGATGACCAGTAAAGGTAGAGTCGTTATTAAAAACGCTCAGTATGCCAGGGACTTTGGGCCGCTTGATGAGAATTGTAACTGCTATACTTGCCGCAATTACACCCGTGCTTACATTAGGCATTTAATCAAGACAGAGGAGACCTTTGGCTTAAGATTAACCAGCTATCACAATTTATACTTCTTACTTGATTTGATGAAGAAGATTCGTCAAGCGATCAGAGAAGACAACCTACTCGAATTCAAAGAGCAGTTCTTCGAAGAGTACGGTTATAATAAACCAAATGCGAAGAATTTCTGAGATTTTCTAAATAACTAGTAATTGACCAAAAATATTGCTAAGATTAGTGTTGAGTAGTATGAGCTTTTTAGTCTGACTGTGTAAAGGCAGTAAAGGCGTAAATTAGAAATAGACGGAGGAATAATACATGGAATTACTATTAGGAACGTTTCCTTTCATCATCATGATTGGGCTGATGTATTTATTAATGATCAGGCCACAACAAAAACGTGCAAAAGAAACACAAAACATGTTGGGCTCTCTTCAAAAAGGTGATTCAATTGTCACCATTGGTGGCCTTCATGGTTTAGTTGATGAAGTGAATGAGACGAATAACACTGTTGTTCTTGATTGTGAAGGGATTTACCTGACATTTGAAAGACGTGCGGTTGCTAGAATCGTTACAAAAGCAACAGCAGCTGGAACAACTCAGGTTGAAGACCTAGGTTCGAATAGCCCTGATAACACTGGTAACGAAGACTAATAAAAAGGGAACTTGCTTTACTCCCTTTTTTACAGAGTAAAGGAGGTCACCTCTTGGATGTTCTGTCACATGATTTCGATGAGTATGAATTATGGCTAAGAAAAAAACAAAAGGAATTCCAACGTCATGGCTACGATCAAGTCACGATTGACGATTTATGGGAATTCTGTACGAGCTTTTTATGGAAGCATCATCGACCGACTCGATACTATCAGGAAGTCGACTCCATTTTATCTATTCATATGAATGATTATTTCAACTATGCTTCATTAAAAGCACAAGTGTATACCATCTCATCACTCGATGACATGGAATTGGATGATTTATTAATATAAATATAAAACAAGCAGGCTATTATAGCACTGCTTGTTTTTCTTTAGGTCGAGACAGACCAGTCAAGTCGTTTTTAACCGACTAACTGTTCATAATAGAGTTAAAATCAAATTCGTTATTCGCCTCTTTTTCTTGTATAATAGCTTAAAAGAAGGCTTGTGACAGGAGGTTTATATGAAGTATGGTATTTTGCGTTTTGATGAACCTAAACGAGACACGTCTCGAAAAGTTATTCACATCGATATGGATGCCTTTTATGCCTCGGTTGAAATGAGAGAAAATCCGTCGCTAAAAGGCAAGCCGGTCATCATAGCCAGACATCCAAAAGAAACTGGCGGAAAAGGTGTCGTAGCGACTGCTAACTATGAAGCCAGAACCTATGGGATTCATTCCGCCATGAGTGCTCAAAAAGCCTTTGAGTTATGCCCACAAGGGGTATTCATACCAGCTAATTTTACACTTTATAGAGAAGTGTCAGAACACATGCACCGTATATTTAAACGGTATACCGATAGAATTCAACCTTTGTCACTTGATGAAGCGTATCTAGATGTGACGGAAAATTTTATTAACCAAAAAAGTGCGACGATTATTGCCCGACAGATTCAAGAGGACATCAATCGAGAGTTAAATCTAACCTGTTCTGCGGGCGTATCTTATAATAAATTTTTAGCTAAGTTAGCAAGCGATTATAAAAAACCAAACGGTATAACCGTTATCCCTCCTGACAAAGCTCAAGAATTTTTATGGGAGATGCCAATTGAAGCATTTCATGGTGTAGGCGAAAAGTCTGTTGAAAAGATGCATGGCATGGCCATATTTAATGGACGGGACCTTTATGAAAAAGATGAACTGACCTTAGTTCAAGCCTTTGGTAAAATGGGTCACTCTCTTTACCAGAAAGTACGGGGAATAGACGACAGCGAAGTCAAAAATGATCGAGAGCCCAAATCAGTTGGAAAAGAAACAACTTTTTCAGAGCATCTAACTACTGAAAACGAAGTGGTACAGTCTCTTCGGTCTCTCGCTCAAAAAGTCATGATAAACTTGAAACGAAAACAAAAGCATGGAAAAATAGTTGTACTTAAAATTAGGTACGAAGATTTTGAGACGTATACAAGAAGAAAGTCCTTTCCAGATTATATCCGTGACGAAGAAGAACTCTTTCAAGTCGCTCTTTCCATTTGGGAAGAAGAAAATGATAGTCGAGGGATTCGGTTGCTAGGCATTACTGTCACAGGACTGGAATCAGTCATCTATGAGACGATCCCTTTGCCTTTATGGAAAGAAAGTTACAGCGAAAGGAATAAGAGCAAACATGAAGACTAAACATGAACAAATCTTGGAATTCATTGAATCCTTGCCTATTGGAGAAAAGCTGTCTGTCCGTTTAGTTGCAAAAGAGTTAAAAGTGAGCGAAGGGACAGCGTACCGAGCAATTAAAGAAGCAGAAAATAGTGGATTAGTCTCAACTATAAAACGAGTAGGAACGATTCGAATTGAATCTAAAACAGGTGAACACATCGAAAACTTGACATTTGAAGAAATTGTTAATATAACAGATGCAGAAGTACATGGTGGTCTATCTGGATTAAAGAAAACACTAACAAAATTCGTTATTGGCGCCATGACTGAAGAAGCCATGTTGCGCTATATATCGGAAGAGTCATTGATGATTATCGGTAACAGAGAAGAAGCCCAGCAACTGTCTTTAGAACATGGCGCCGCTGTATTGATTACTGGGGGATTTAAACCTAGTCAGCGAGTGATTGACATAGCAAATGAAAAAGAATTGCCGCTGATTAGTACCTCTTATGATACCTTTACAGTAGGGACCATGATTAATAGGGCCATGACCGATCAACTCATTAAAAAAGAAATAGTCCGAGTTCAATCAATTTACACCCCTTTGGAGCACACACAGTACCTAAATAAAGATGACACAGTTTATACTTACCGTATGTTAAATGTAAATAGTAGTCATTCTCGTTTTCCAGTCGTTCACTCAGATAATAGGCTCGTTGGTATTGTCACTGCTAAGGATGTAGTTGGAAAAGAGGATCACGTGCCTATTGAAAAAGTGATGACAAAAAATCCTGATCACGCTAAAAAGCATATGAGCGTGGCGTCCATTGCCCATACCATGATTTGGGATGGGTTAGAGGTTATGCCAGTTGTATCTGATGAACTCACTTTAATAGGGATTATATCCAGGCAAGACATTATGAAGGCGATGCAGTCGATTCAAAAGCAGCCACAGTCAGGTGACACCATATCGGATCAAATCAACCAGTTAATTAATGAATCCGACAATGATCAATTCACTTTTTCAGTCACTCCACAAACGACAGATAATATGGGAACTATTTCATTTGGAGTGTTAAGCGAAGTGGTAACAGAAACGGTATATAACCACTTAGCAAGCCGCAATAAGAAGAATTTGGTTGTGGAGCAAATGAACTTGCATTATTTCAATATGATTCAACTAGGTAATGAGTTGACAATAAAGCCATCTATATTTGATGAAAATAGACGATCAGCCAGGCTGGATGTTCAAGTGTTTTCAGAAAACACACTCGCTGCTAAAGCAGTAGTTGTGTGCCAATTGATTCAAAAAAAATAAATGAGTGAGTATAAAGCATCATGTATTGATGTGGTAAACAGACAAAAGGAGCAATTATATTGAGATTATTATCGAAGAACAAAGAGGACATGCCAATAAAAAAAGACGTTTGGGATATCATTGAAAAATGGGATAGAATCATTATTCATCGTCATGTTCGACCTGATCCGGATGCTATTGGCTCTCAATGTGGATTAAAGGAATTAATTAAGGCAACTTACCCTGAGAAAGAAGTCTATGCAACAGGAGCCAATGTTGATGATTTAGCATACTTGGATGAGATGGATGAGGTTTCTGAAGATTTATATGAGCAAGCATTAGTAATCGTGACAGATACGGCTAATATTAAACGGATTGACGGCGATTATTATAAATTAGCTAAACAATGGATAAAAATTGACCACCACCCATTGGATGATTCATACGGTGAAGTGGAGTGGGTCAACACAGAAGTTAGTAGCTGCAGTGAGATGATTGCTGATTTATGGTTAAGCTTTCCAGAAAAAATCAAGATGACTGCTAAAGCTGCACGACTACTATATGCAGGAATCGTTGGGGACACCAATCGGTTCCTTTACGATGCAACGTCGCCTTATACGATGCAAATTGCTGCTGAATTAATGACGTATCCTTTTTCTCATACTGAAGTAAACAATCAGATGAACGTGATTAAGCCTCATACAAGTAAGTTAATGGGCCACGCTCTAGACAAATTTGAATTGTCAGATGACGGGGTGGGTCACATTATGCTAACTCAAGATATATTGAAATCTTTAGGAATGGATGATAAAGACACACATGCGATTGTTCCTCTTTTAGGAAAAATAGAAGGGGTTTGTGTTTGGGCAGTGTTTGTTCAGCAGTCTGATGGGGCTTACCGATGCCGTTTAAGATCAAAGGGTCCAGTTATTAATACGGTCGCTCAGAATCATGGCGGTGGTGGGCATCCATTGGCAAGTGGCGCTCATGCAAAAGACGAGAAAGAACTGGAGCAAATTTTGTTAGAATTGAAACAACAGGTTGAAAACTACTCAAAAGAGTCATAAATCATTCCTAGGTCCGAGTACAAGCTGTTTACTGTATGCTACTATAGAAGAGGAACTATTCAACCATCGACACATAGATATAGAGGGACGTTTTATGAAAACAAAAAAATTACAAGATATCTTTGAAAGAAAGTTAAAGCAACTGTGGAACTATCTTGGTCCTTTATTGAGTCGCTTTTTCATAGTGACCAAGAGAAAATGGAAAAAATACCATGTGACTAAAGTGCTTATCCTATCAGCATTGACAATTGCATTAGGATTTAGCATATATCTGGCCATATTGGCTCGATCGGCAAACGTCAATACGCTAAGAGTTGGTTTAGAACAATCAACGACCATTATTGACGAACAGGGAGAAATAGCGGGGACTCTATATGCCCAAAAAGGGACGTATACAGATATAGAAGAAACCTCTCCTCATATCATAGATGCCATTATTTCTACGGAAGATCAACGATTTGAAAAGCATAGAGGGTTTGACCCTATCGGCTTGGCCCGTGCTGCATTTGGCTATGTAATCAATCGTGGTCAAATCGTTGGTGGGGGAAGTACCATCACCCAACAATTAGCGAAAAATGCTTACTTGTCTGCTGATCAAACCCTTATGAGAAAGTTTAGAGAACTGTTTTTAGCTATAGAGATAGAAAAGCATTATTCCAAAGATGACATTTTAGAAATGTATTTAAATCATGCGTATTTTGGTAATGGGGTTTGGGGAGTTGAAGATGCTTCGATGAAGTATTTTGGTAAGTCAGCCGATGAGGTGACAGTACCAGAAGCAGCTACGATAGCGGCTATGCTCAAGGCACCAAGCCGTTATAACCCTATAGATAATTATGAACGGTCGATCGAACGACGAAATATTGTCTTGAAATTGATGACAGATACTGAAGTCATTACTGAGGAAGAAAAAACGACCTATCAACAAACTGAACTACATTTGGTGGATCGATATAATAGTGAAAATGGGTACCGTTACCCTTATTACTTTGATGCAGTCATCAATGAAGCGGTCAATAAATATGATTTTGAAGAAGAAGATTTATTGAATAAGGGCTACACTATATATACGTCGTTAAACCAGACTCACCAACAGCAAATGGATGCGGCTTATGCAAATAATGCCCATTTGATTGAAAAAGCTGCAGATGGCACATCTGCTCAGAGTGCCTCGGTCGCTTTAAACCCGGATACTGGGGGCGTAACAGCTGTTTTGGGTGGCGTGGAAGGTTATACCTTCCGAGGGTTTAATCGTGCAACACAGATGCGAAGACAGCCTGGTTCAGTAATTAAACCGCTTGGGGTCTATACCCCAGCATTGGAAGCTGGATACACGCCTCACTCTCTGTTAAAAGATGAGTTACTGGCTTATGGTTCGACTGAATACACGCCGACCAATTTATCTGGAGAGTATAAAGGGGAAGTTCCCATGTTTGAGGCAGTAGCAAAGAGTTACAACGCCCCAACGGTTTGGCTCCTCAATGAAATTGGGATAAGCAAAGGGGCTAGAAAACTGGAGCAATTTGGTTTGACCGTGACAGATATGGATAAGCAGTCGCTCGGGAATATTTCTCTTGGAGGAATGGAGCGAGGGGTGAGTCCTCTTGAATTAGCCAGTGCCTACAGTGTGTTTCCTAATGACGGACAAAAAGTAGACCCGCATTTCATTGTGAAAATCGTGGATGCAACCGGTGCTATTGTTGTTGATAATACCTCACCTAAAAGCAGACGAGTTGTTTCTAAAGAAGTGGCAGAAGAGATGAACAGTATGCTGTTAAGTGTCTTTGAAAATGGGACAGGGCAGCAAATAAAGCCAGCAAACTTTGACGTAGCTGGTAAAACGGGAACCACTCAGTCTACAAATGGTCAAGGCAATTCCGATCAATGGATTGTAGGTTATACGCCTGACTTAGTTATAGCGAGTTGGATGGGCTTTGATAAAACAACAGACCAACACTTTTTGACGAATTACAGCTCACAAGGCGTGGGTAGAATCCTGAAAGCAAAGTTGGAAATGATCTTACCGTATACTGAACAAACCACATTCTTAGTGGAAGAAGCCGGACATGATTATGTTGAAGAAGGATCGACCTTTGTTGATCAGTTATCCGAAGGTATGCAAGAAGCAGGAAAAGCGATTAAAGAAGGCGCATCAGTTATTCAGGAAAAAGCAAGTCAGTGGTTCAACCAATTCCGCGACCAGATGAACGGAGAATAAAGGCGGTAAGCATAAAGATAGACATGGAATAAGCAGCATAAATCAGTGGATTCTTTTCTGGTAAGAGCCACTTATTCATGATAAACTGAATAAGATGAAATAACGTTCTCAAAAAGAACGATAGGGAAGGGATGAAAGCATGTCAGTTAATATTTATGATACTGCTAATCAGTTAGAACAGGATTTAAGAAATTCAGAGGAGTTTGCCGAATTAAAACGCGCATTCGCAGCAATTAAAGAAGACGAAGAAGCGAATGGTGTTTATAATGAATTCCGACAAGTTCAGCAACTCATTCAACAGAAACAAATGATGGGTGAACAAGTAACAGAAGAAGAAGCAAAACAAGCCCAGACTATTTCTGAGAAAATTAACGAAAATGAAGTGATTTCTCAACTCTTAGAAGCGGAGAAACGCGTCGGGACAATGATTGACGACATTAATCAAACCGTACTAAAACCAGTTAGAGAATTATATCAATAAAACCATTGAAAAAGGACTTACTTGTCAAGGTAGGTCCTTTTCTAAAATGGAGGAAAGAACATACGTACCCATCATTAATTAAGAAACAATAAATACTTAACAAAAGAGAAGAAGGGAGGAAATGCTGATGATACAGTTTATTCACGCCGCCGATTTACACTTGGACAGCCCGTTTAAAGGGTTGAGGCGCATACCAAAAGAGCTTTTATCGACAATTAAGCAGGCGACCTTTGATGCACTGACTAAAATTGTGGATGAAGCCATTTCACATCAAGTGGATTTCTTACTAATTTCAGGAGATATTTATGATGTAGAGGACAGAAGTATTAAAGCGCAAGTTGTGCTTAAAAGAGAATTAGAGCGATTAATACCGCATAATATTCACGTGTTTATTATTCATGGTAATCACGACTACCAAACAAGTCAGCAGGATCATTTAGCTCTACCAGAGAACACGCACGTCTTTCCAAATACGGTTGAGACGATAGAGACAACCACTAAAACTGGAAAACGAGTAGCCATTACTGGTTTCAGTTATGATAAGAAATGGATTGAAGAGAGAAAAATAAGTGAGTATCCAACTCGGCATCCTCAAGTGGATTATCATATTGGCCTTCTTCATGGTTATGCGGAGGGACAACAGACGGATCATGCTCGTTATGCACCGTTTTCATTTAACGAGTTGCGTCAAAAACAATATGATTATTGGGCATTGGGTCATATTCACAAGTTTCAGCAGTTAGCTTCTGATCCCTTAATCTATTACAGTGGAAACCCTCAAGGCAGGCACCGGAAAGAGGAAGGAGAAAAAGGATGTTTGCTTGTTGAATTAAATGAACCCAACAAGCAGGTTACCTTTTTGCCAACTGCTCAAGTGATTTGGACAAATATCGAGGTGGACTTAACAGAAAAAACGACTCTAAACAGTATTTTTGAAGCTGTGAAAGAGGCTGTCAGTCAAGATGAAAATACCTTTAGCCTTATCACCCTCCACTTAACGGTGTCCAATGACCTGCCTTCATCTGTTATAAAAAAATTGGAACAACTTGACTTTTATGAGGCCTTACAGCTGTATTCTGAGCAGTCATTCCATTATATTGTTGAAAGTAAAGTGAGCGTCCAGGCCGGAGAGAATGAAGTGGTATCCTTGAAAAAGGTATTTCCTACTGCTTGGGAAACGGCCATTGAAGAAATGAAAAAAAGTAAGGCATTTAATATAGAAACAGATGAACTTTATAATTCTTATGTTCATTCTAAGTATTTAAATCCCCGCGACGATAGGTATAGAAATGAGATTGTTGAAAGAGCAATGAATCTGCTCTTACAAGATTTAGGGGATAAAGAAGGTGCGGAATATGAAGATTAAACGAATAGATATATACGGTTATGGAAAATGGGTTGATGAGTCATTCGAACTCGAATCTCCATTTCACTTGTTTTATGGTCAAAATGAAGCAGGGAAATCCACTTTAATGTCCTTTATTCATAGTATATTCTTTGGTTTTCCCACTAGACATAGCTCCGCTTCCCGTTATGAACCAAAAGACAGTAGTCGCTACGGCGGCAAATTGACTATCGAGGATAAACGGTTTGGAGACGTTGTTATTGAGAGAGTCCCAGGGAAAGTAACAGGTGACGTAACAGTAACATTGGAAGACGGAACCGTTGGAGATGACAAATTGCTCTCAGTTCTCTTACGTGACAAAGGTCGTTCCTTTTTTGAACGCATCCATTCTTTTGATTTGAAAGGTTTAGAAGCCATTGAGCAGATGAATAGCGAACAAATTAATCGCTTTTTCTTGAGTATTGGTGCGTTTGGCAACGAAACATACTTATCAACAGCTGATCAATATAAAGCTAAAGCCAGCCAATTATTTAAACCAACTGGTCGTAAGCCATTGATTAATGAACAATCAGTTATATTGGAAAAGAAGCAACAAGCGATTATAAAAGCAAAACAAAAAAATGAGGACTACATACGTCTCATTAAAGAAACAAGTGAACTCGAGGATTCTTTGAGCGAATTAAAAATGAGGAAAGAAGCTTTAAGGGAGCAAGTAAGTAACTTAGTAGAGTTCACTAAAGAAATAGAAACAATTAATGAAATCAAAGAGTTGTCGAGTGACATTGACAACTATTCTCAACCCGACCTACCTGAGGATGGTTTATTTAAACTAAAACAATTGAATGAAGATAGTTCGAATTTTAGAGAAAAAATAGAAGCATTACAATTGCAGCAAAAAGAATTGCAAGAAGACTATCGACCGTCTAAAGAACTCATTCTTTATCAAAGCCATGAAGAAGAGTTAAAGAGTTTTGCAAAAGAATTGGATCATTATGAGGCATTGGTTCAACAAATAGTTATTCAACAGCAGGAAGTTAGCTCGATAGCCAACCAATTAACTGAAACAAAAATTCGTGAACAGTTGCCACTCCACGATGCATTGCCAAAAGAATGGTCAAATTCTGACTGGGAGGCCTTTAAAAAGCTGAAGCAAACATCCAAACAATTAAACCAGTCAAAAGAAGAATTAAATGAAGCAATAAAAGCTTTGCATTACCGTATTGAAATGAATAATGATCGAATTGATTCGATTGAACAAGCTATGTGGCCATTAGATACCTTTAAAGAGATAGAGAAACGAGCGGAAGAAAACGAGACTAATGAAGCTGAAACATCTTCTGGATTACCTTTACTTCCTTTAGCGATGGGCGTTTTAACATTAATTAGTAGTGCGTTATTCTTCGTTAATAACCAGCCTCTCTTTCTACTGATTGCGTTCATCAGTTTAGTCACAGGGATTATAGCCTATAAAAAAACAGAAAAACCGATAAAAACAACCTTCTCTTCAGAAGAATTGAAACAGTACTATGAACAAAAGAGTTTGAGAGCGCAATGGAAAGAGGTATTGGCTTTAAATGACCAATTGCAACAAGAGAAGGGAAATAAAGAAAAAGAAAGAGACGACCTTGAGCCGTTGATTCTGTTAACTAAAGAAGATTGGGATAGGTGGAAACAGCAGATGGGCTTACCGCCTGTTTTGTCCATGGAACAAGTCGAACAAAAACAAGCTTTATTCTATGATTTAAGAAAAATGCAGCACCGAAGAACAGACTTAGAAGCAAGTATGAATGAGCATATTTCCAAGCTGAGTAATAGATTAAAGCAGCTGAAAGGTTTAAGGGAGCAGACAGAAGCAGATGATGATCCGTTAACTCAATACAAAAAAATGAAAGAATGGATAAAAACAGTTGAAGTAGAGTTAGATTCTCAAAGGGAATACGTTAAATATACAGAGTCAATTCAGCGGGATATCACTCATTATGTCAAGCAAGAACAAGCAAGTCGAAAAGAAAAACATGCATTATTACGCTCCGCAGATGCGATGAACGATGAGGAGTTTTTCCAGAGGTACCACAAACAAGACAAGGTAGAAGAAAAGAAACAGAGAATGAGCATGTTAAGAGAGAAGCTGCCTGAAATCAATTCAGAAGTTGAAGCTTTAACTATTGATACAATCCAAGAGGATTTGACGGTTAAGAAAGCAGAAATAGAAGAGGTTAAATCAATTGAAAATCAACATACAAGGCGGTTGATGGAGCTAGACATCTTACGAAAAGAAATAGAAGACGGAGGCACTTATTTTGATTTACTTCAAGAATTTGAGAATGAGAAAAGTGCGTATCAACAAACGGTTGATGAATGGAATGTACTAAAAGTCGCCGCGTCTCTCATAGAGGAAACCTTGAATCACGCAGTTGAAGACAAGATGCCTCAAACCATTGAAACAGCAACAACTTACTTCCGTTTTTTAACTGACAATCACTATAAGCAGATTATAATGGATGATCACTTGATTCTGGTCACTCGGCAAGATGGCAAGCAGCTGGATGTGAAAGAATTATCGAGAGGAACAGTCGAACCGCTCTATATCGCTCTTCGGTTAGCTTTCATTAAACACTCTAAAGACAGCATACAGTTTCCAATCATTATTGATGATAGTTTTGTCAATATGGATCAGACTAGACTGGAGCGCATGTATCAGCTGTTAATGGATTTTGATGAGGATCAGCAAATTATTTATTTCTCATTTGATCAAACAATCCTGTCATATATTGCTTCAGAAACGTATACTAATCTTAACAAGCGGCTACAAAAACTTAAAACCATTTGAAGAGTTTATGAGTTCATTCTCGTGACTTTAGTCGTGAGTAAGCGATTTCGCATGTTTTTTTATTTCTACATATGATAAAATACATGTAGAGGTGATTATGGTGAAAAAAGCACTAAAAGGAAGAGGTTACGTCTACTATATTCAGTACCATATAGTATGGTGTGTAAAGTACAGAAAGCCGAT
>NZ_PREX01000026.1 GCF_009935905.1 Alkalibacterium sp. MB6
CTATAGTTGTCTTGATTCATAAATGAACCGAAGACCCCTGCACATTTGGTTGTTTTACTTTGTTCAGTTTTCAAAGATCTAGTGTATCTCATTTGGGTTGTCTGCGTTTCGCAGCAACTTTTATATCATACCATCGCTTCGATTAAGCGTCAACACTTTTTTGAAAAATGTTGTAAAATTCTTTTTCAAGTGTAAGCGTTACCTTTGTCTCTACAGCAGCTATTTTATTATAACTCATTGCTTGTTTACTGTCAATAAAAACTTTGCATTTATTTAAACTCAGTTTTGTTTGATCCGTTTCAGCAACGAGATTAATAATAACAGGTATTTACATTTCCGTCAACAACTTTTACTCATTTTTCCAATAATAAATATTATAGTCTTGCAAACCTTCGCCATTGTCATATTCTTCAATTGTTTTCACAAATGTAAAACCATTACTTTGATAAAATTTATTCAGATAATCATTAGATGCGATACAATCTAATCTAATTTCTTTCTTGTTTTGTTCTTTAGCTACTTCTTTTGCTGCACTTAATAGTGACCGGCCATAGTTCTTTCCGTGGGCATGTGGTGATAATGCTACTCGATGCAAATAAAGATAATCTTCTGATGTGTCTTCTCCCCATAAATCTTTATCCCATTCTGTCTGTGTGTTCCATAAAGCGAATGTTCCTACTACCACTTCATCATCACTTACTATGAATACTTCTTTTCTCTGAATAGCTCTTTCTATGTTATGAACATCTTCTCCTTTAAGGAGACCTGACCATTGTGATGACCCCTTAGTACTCAGCCATACAGCCGTTTCATATAATAGTGACTTAATTTCTGATTCATCACTTGGCCTTGCCAATCTATGTGTTGTTTCATTCATACAAGATCCCCACCTGTCTAATTAGATAGATACTATTTTTTATTATACTTTTGAGTTGAAGGAAAACAAGAAAAAAACTGCTTTTATTCAAGTTACCCTGAACAAAAGCAGTTTAATGCTATATCAAACGAATGATTATAGTCTTTTATTTAATTCTTCAGCTAAGTCTTCAAACCCTGGCTTACCGAGTAAGGCAAACATATTCTTTTTGTACGCCTCTACTCCTGGCTGATCAAATGGATTGACACCATTCATGTAACCTGAAAGTGCTACTGCAATTTCAAAGAAATAAAATAGGTAACCTAATGTATAAGCAGACATATCCGGAAGAGTTAGGACGAAGTTCGGAACGTCCCCATCTGTATGAGCTAACAATGTCCCTTGGAAAGCTTTCGTATTCACGAAGTCAATTTCTTTACCTTCTAAATAACCTAAGCCATCTAGATCTTCTTTTTCCGATGGAACAGTCAATGATTTGTTTGGTTTCTCTACTTTAATGACCGTTTCAAATAAGTTTCTTTGACCTTCTTGGATATACTGACCTAATGAGTGTAAATCTGTAGAGAAGTTTGCACTTGACGGATAAATACCTTTTTGGTCTTTACCTTCTGACTCTCCAAATAATTGCTTCCACCATTCAGAAAAATATTGCAAGGCAGGTTCATAGTTAATTAATAGTTCGGTCACTTTCCCTTTTCTATAAAGGATGGTTCTTAGGGCCGCATATTGATAAGCGAGGTTATCTTCTAATTTATCAGTTGAGAAATCTTTTCTTGCCTGATTAGCACCTTCCATTAACTGATCGATATCTCCACCACCAACAGCAATAGGCAATAATCCTACAGCAGTTAATACTGAGAATCGTCCACCAACATCATCAGGAATAACAAAGGTTTCAAATCCTTCAGCGTCTGCTAAAGTCTTTAATGCACCTTTTTCTTTATCAGTTGTAGCATAAATTCTTGATTTAGCTCCATCTTCACCATACTTATCTATTAAGAGGTTTTTGAAGATACGAAAAGCCAAAGCAGGTTCAGTCGTTGTCCCAGATTTAGAAATAACATTTACAGAGAAATCTTTGTCTCCAATAACTTCTATTAAATCTGATAAATAAGTTGAGCTGATATTGTTACCTGCAAAAAAGATTTGAGGCGTATCGCGCTTTTCATTCCCAACAACGTTATAAAAAGAGTGGTTAAGAAAGTCCAAGGCGGCCTTTGATCCCAGATAAGAGCCGCCGATACCGATGACCACTAAAACATCTGAATCAGATTTAATTTTGTCAGACGCTTTTTTTATACGGGAAAATTCTTCTTTATCGTAATTTTCAGGAAGGTCTATCCATCCTAAAAAGTCACTGCCAGGTCCAGTCTTGTCAACAAGCAACTGATGGGCAGCTGTAACCTGTGGTTGCATGTAGCTTAGTTCGTCCTCATTGATAAATTGATTAACGACTTTAGAATAGTCAAAAGTAAGATGTGTCATGTTCATTCCTCCAAAGTTAAGTTTTTTATAGTTTAAATAAGTAAGAACTGTGGAACTCCAGAAATTTTCCATTGTTCCAAAGTATTAATGATATTTTCAGAGTGCACCCAAGACAATTCGCTGTGTTCAGGTATCAAGTCTTCGGGAGAATCGAGAGCGTTATTCTCATAAATAAATACGAATAACGGAATACTTTTATTGTTGACAACTGCATTAGTTAGTTCATTCAGTTCTAGCTTCTCAATATCCATCTTAATCATTTCTTTCAAGCGATTAAGGACACAAGCCAGTCCGGTTTTTCTATGTTCAACTTCTGTTGCTAGAAAAGAAAAGCCTTCCTCTTCTTTTTTTACTAAAAACACATATCTTCCTTCTTCATCTTTTACCAAAACAGTACATGCTACATAGTGGTCTTCTATTATCAATATTCAAACACCTTTCTATCGCCTTACTAGAGTCAATGAAAAACTTTAATGGGTATTGCTCTTCTTTCTAGCTTCCATTTCTTTTAGTGCTTGATCCACCCAGATGGGTAATTGTTTTTCAATAGATTTAAACCCAAGACCTGTCTTCTTTCCATATCGAGCAATAGTTTTTCGATTGGAGAAAGGATGATATTTGGTTTTCTGCAAGCTTCTTAGAGACAAACTAATTTTTTTTGAGTACTCGTCAATATCCATTATAAGTACCTCAACCTCGTCTCCTTTATTCACAACGTCAGTTATATTTTTTATATAGCCATGTTTCAATTCTGAAATGTGAATTAACCCTTGCGTTTCATCATCTATTGATACAAATACGCCGTATGGCTGGATGCCGGTTACTTTCCCTCTAACTTTTTGTCCTATTTTATACACCATGAGTTCCCCTCTCCGTCATCATGGTTTCGGTAAATCATCACAAATAAGTATATCATGAATATAGAGAGATTGGAAATCCCTGTTCGATATGGGAACGCTTGCTTTTAGAAGTTAAATAATTGATACTATTAAGGAGAACAATTTACTCGGGGAGGAGAGAGTTTATGGACTTTAATACACCAATAAACCGAAAACAAACTGGTAGTGTCAAATGGGATATGATGGGAGAGCTCTTTGGAGATGAGGAGTGTCTACCTATGTGGGTAGCCGACATGGATTTTCAGAATGCTCAATCGGTTAAAGATGCTTTAAACCAACTCATTGACCAAACTATTCTAGGCTATGACTTCCCTAAAGACTCACTTTTTGAATCGATTATTAACTGGCAAGCTGATTTTCATGGAATGGATATAACAAAAGAAGCTATTCTTTTTTCTCCAGGAGTTCTTCCATCCATTTCATCTATTATTCAGGCATTTACTAACCCCAAAGATGGAGTGTTAATTCACGACCCTGTTTATGGGGCATTTAGTGATATGGTGTTGAAAAATGACCGTCATATCATTAGGAGCCCTCTTCTTATAGAAGATCATCGGTATGTAATGGATTATGAGGACATGGAAAAGCAATTGAAAAACCAGTCTGTTAAGCTGTTTATTCTATGTAACCCTCATAATCCAGGCGGTCGAGTATGGACAAGAGAGGAACTTAAAAAAGTAATTGATTTGTGTATTAAGCATAACGTTTTAATTATAAGCGACGAAATTCATAGTGATTTAGTTTTTTCTGAACACACGTGTGTATCTGCCGTGACGATAGACGAACGCTATAAAGACTGGGTTATTACCTTGCATTCAGCTACTAAGACGTTTAATCTTGCAGGAATAAAAGCGTCATTTTTAATTATATATAATGAAGAATTACGACATAAGACGAATCAGTCTTTGGAAAAAACGCAATCGCATACGATAAACAGCTTTGCCATGTGTGCCACCGAAGCGGCATTTAACACGGCTAGAGATTGGCATAAAGCCCTTCTCGTTCAACTTGATCATAATCGCCAGCTCGTTAAAACTTTTTTGATAAGCAACTCCCTCATGTTTCTTATATGGTGCCGGAAGCAACGTACCTTTTTTGGTTTGATGCTTCTAGCTTAGGGGTTAACCATACTGAATTAACGAAAGCATTCGTAACCACTGGTAAAGTGGCATTAAATGCAGGGTCGAGCTATGGCCCTTCCGGTTCGTCTTACATGCGACTAAACTTCGCTATGCCTCAATCTCTAGTAGAAGATGGCTTAAATCGAGTAAAAAAAGTGTTCGATACTCACTCTGCTTAATAGTAAACAGACACGAGGACCCATCAAAAAAAACTGATCGTTCCTCGTGTCTGTTTTTATGTTAACTAGTTAGTTCTTTCCTTGCTAAAAGTAAACAACCTGTTATGCCAGCATCGTCTTTTAATTTTGGTGAAACAATATAGTCATTCAAATCAGGTGTGCTCACATAATTGTTTAGCAAACGGGTAAAGTGATCTCTGATTAACGGAAAGAGTTGATTTTGTTTCATCACACCGCCACCCAGAATGATTGTTTCTGGGCTTAATGTTAATGTGTAACTGACTAATGCTTGGGCTAGGTAGTAAGCCTCAATATCCCATGCCTTTGAATCCTTATCAAGATACTGAGCTTTTTGATTATAGCGTTTCTCAATAGCCGGGCCTGCAGCCAGTCCTTCCAAGCAGTTATTGTGGTAAGGGCAATTCCCTTCATAGTTATCTTTTTCGTGAAGTCTAACTAAGATGTGACCCATTTCTGGATGACCAAAACCTTCAAGAACTTCTCCGTTAACAACGGCACCTCCGCCTATACCGGTTCCAACAGTTAAATAGAGACACGATTGTTTTCCGGCGGCTGCCCCTTGTTTCAATTCTCCATATGCTGCCGCATTTACATCAGTAGTCCAACTCATTGGGACATCATAGCGCTCTTTCATTTGACCAATGAAGTCAGTATGACCCCAGCCAGCTTTGGGTGTTGTGGTAATATAGCCGTAAGTTTTGGACTCTTTATTTACATCAATAGGGCCAAAAGAACCAATACCGATGGCATCCAATGCATACCCGTCAAAAAACTCAAAAACCTTTTCAAATGTTTCTTCCGGTGTGGTTGTAGGAATCGACAACTTTTTAATGTTCTTTAGATCATTGTCACTTACTGCACAGACGAATTTTGTTCCGCCCGCTTCAATTGCACCTAACATGATGCTTCACCTCGTCAATAGGTTTTTTAAATCGATAAGTTACCAGCTTATTAATCGTTGATAATTTTTACTGACTTAATTGTTACGTCCACAGTAGGTTTATCCATCATGTTTTTATCAACGTTTTGGATGTCATCTGCTACATTATAGCCTTCTATCACATGACCAAACACCGTGTGCTTGTTATCTAACCAAGGCGTTCCACCCTTTTCTTTATAAGCGGAGACGATTTCTTCAGGGAAGCCTGCTTGTTCTAACTGAGAAGCCATTTGTTCCGGCAAATCAGACATTGTCACGATGAAGAATTGACTAGAGTTCGTATTAGGACCAGCATTTGCCATTGATAACGCACCGTTTAAGTTAAATAACTCCGAACTAAATTCATCTTCAAAGTTTCCTCCAAAGAAACTATCACCACCCATGCCGCTACCAGTTGGGTCTCCTCCTTGAATCATAAAGTTTGGAATCACACGGTGAAAGATGACACCGTTGTAGTACCCTTTTTCTGCGAGACCAATAAAGTTCTCGACTGTTTTTGGTGCATGTTCAGGGAATAATTGAATCGTAATGTCACCTTTTGTTGTTTCTAAGACCGCTTTAGGTCCTTTACTATTTTCTAAATTTAATTGTGGAAATGTACTCATTCTATTTCCTCCTTATTCTAATATGCATCAAGTGTACCCCAGATCCGACTATTTTCCAATAATTTTTCTTTTTGTAATACTTTTTTATCAAACTCTAATCTTATTCGTGTTATCATTAAAGAAGATTTTATATTTAGAAAGAGGACAACATATGGCAATTTTCGAGAATTATCCTTTAATCGCTGCTTTTTCAGCAATCATTCTATCTCAGTTAGTTAAAATCCCAGTAGCGGCCCTACTAAAGCGTCCGACATCAATGGCTTTGGTTACTTCCACGGGTGGGATGCCCAGCTCACATTCAGCTGGTGTCACCGCATTAATCACTAGCTTGATATTCGAGTATGGTGGTCAGTCACCTTTTGTAGCTATTGCATTCACTTTTGGAGTCATCGTCATGTTTGATTCGATGGGCGTTAGGAGACAAAGTGGAGAGCATGGTATTTTAATTAATTCACTCATTGCTGATTTCAAAGAACTAAAAGATACCTTTACCCATTATAATCAAAAGGAATTGGGTGCAGGCCAAGAAGAAAAACAATCAAGAGGCTATTTAGGACACAAGCCGATAGAAGTATTTTTCGGCATTCTCTCAGGTATACTTATAGCTGTAGTGGTTAGACAATTTTATTAGACACAAATTAACATCGAGCAAGAATGTACACGGAGGGTTTTTGATTGACTGAATCAGATAAGTTATACGATATTACTATTATTGGTGGCGGGCCAGTTGGTCTTTTTGCAGCCTTTTATGCAGGGATGAGAAATGCTAAAACGAAAATAATTGAATCACTACCTGTATTGGGAGGACAAGTATCATTATTGTATCCCGAAAAAACAATTTATGATGTAGGTGGCTATGCAGGAGTAACGGGTAAAGAACTTATCCATCAGCTCACAGCCCAAATGCAACATTTTGAACAGACCGTTTGTTTGGAAGAAGAAGTAACAGCTATCGATAAGTTAGGCGAACATCATTTTCGCATCACAACGTCTAAAGGGATTCACTACTCTAAAACCATCATCATTACGACCGGTCAAGGGTCTTTCCAACCACGAAAGTTGACTTTAGAAGATGCTGATATATACGAGGAGACTAATCTCCATTATATTGTCAAACATTTAGACCAGTATAGAGATAAAACAGTTCTCATTTGTGGTGGTGGCGACACGGCCGTTGACTGGGCTTTAACGCTTGAGTCTATCGCGAAAAAAGTGATTCTCGTTCATCGAAGAGACCGATTTAGGGCTCATGAAGGGTCAGTTGAGATGCTCAAAGCATCCAGTGTCGAGCTAGTCACGCCATACGTTCCTCATGAATTACACGGAAACAAGGAGTCCATACAATCTGTTAGCTTTAAAGAAACACGTGGAGAGAAAATCATGACGTTTGATGTCGACTACTTTATAGTGAACTATGGCTTTGTTTCATCACTTGGTCCCATAAAAGATTGGGGGCTGTCACTAGACCAGTCTAATATTGTTGTTAACAGTAAAATGGAAACAAATATTAAGGGGATTTATGCTGCTGGTGACGGCATTACTTTCGATGGTAAGATAAAGTTAATCGCTACTGGTTTTGGTGAAGCCCCAACAGCCGTTAATCATGCGATCCATTCTATCTATCCAAAGCAACATGCTCAACCGATTCAAAGCACAAAATTACATTTTGAAGATTAAAAGGAGGAAATTGTTATGGTACAACCAGGTTCTGAATTACACCGCATTGCACTAAAACGCCTGCAGGATCGAGGCGTAACGTTAGATGAGATTGCTGAACTTGTTTATAATTTGCAGCAACCTTATCTAAGTGAAATCACGATGGAACTTTGTTTAGAAAATGTAGAAGCTGTGATACGAAAAAGAGAAGTCCAAAATGCTATATTGACAGGTATCGAATTGGACGTGTTAACGGAAGAAGGTAAGTTATCCAGCCCTCTTCAAGAAATTATTAAAGAAGATGAAGGATTGTATGGTATCGACGAAATACTAGCCTTGTCTATCGTTAACGTATATGGTTCGATTGGCTTTACAAACTACGGTTACTTGGATAAAACAAAACCTGGTGTCATTGGTCGTTTAGATGATCATACAGAATCAAATGAAACCCACACATTTTTAGACGATATTGTTGGAGCCATCGCTGCCGCTGCTGCAAGTAGAGTGGCACACGACAACCCCAGCATTTCTGATATTATGCAATAAAAAAATAGTCAATAGAAAAAGAGCTTCCTTTTTACAAGGTAAGCTCTTTTTTTCTATTTAAATCCATTCTTTTTACTGTATCGGTAAATAAAGATAAACGCCCCTTCGACTAATAGGAAAAACACTAAGAAGCAGTACATAAAAAACTCTTGAGGTAGAGCCAAAATAATAGGGTCCGTTGCCGGGTTAAATATCCAATATTCATTATTGAAAAACAATTGATGAAATACAACAAACATCCGATCAAAATTAATAGCCAACAAGGTCAAGAAAACTGGCGGCACTAAAGCAGCGATAAAAAATGGCCTTTCCAGTTGCCATAGTTTTCTGTTTCGTTTTAAATAACGGCTATAAATGACTGACCCTATTGCTGAAAGAATAAGGATGCCGTAATTAATATAAAACAAAATCTTTACTTCCCACATATGAAACGCTCCATTTACAGAACTGGGGAAATCCGGCATAGTCAATTCGGTTACCCACGGCGCGTGTAAATAATGGAGTAAGGCATAATAATTTCTAGCAATCGTTCCGTGTGACATCCCTAATAGTTCAGGTAAATCATGAACCAAGACACTGAAATGGTATATCGGAGTAAACAGGATAACGAAGGCGATGCTGGCTGTGATAATCAGCAAAACTAGGCTAGCTATGCCGCCAATTGATTTTAATCGGAGCATATTAGACCTCCCAATCATCCAAGGTATCAACAACATATGTCGGCTGTTCGGCCAACGTGACTAAATCATCTTTTGATGTGAAGCCAGTTAAAACAAGCAGTGTATCGATGCCGTTATTTAGCCCGGCCAGTATATCGGTCTCATAGTTATCGCCAACCATTAAGACCTCTTCTTTGGCTAAATTAACTTTAGTAACAGCTGCATCCATCATGATTTTTTCAGGCTTACCAATAAATATCGGTGGTGTTTTTGTAGCTGTTTCAATTAAAGCGATGAGCGAACCAGCACCGGGAGTCAGGCCTCTTTCAGTGGGCAAGTTAGTATCTTTGTTCGTTCCAATAAAGGTTGCCCCTTTTTGAATGGCTAACACAGCTTTAGTTAATTTTTCGTATGTCAACTCTCTGTCTAATCCAACAACAACGTGATCAGGATCTTCTTCAACTAATTCAAAGCCGGCTAGTGTTAATGCTTCAGCCAGACCTTTCTCACCAACAAGAAAAACACGAGTGCCTTCAAGAGTTTTTAAATAATCCGCAGTTGCTAATGAACTGGTGTAGATATCTTTAAAGTCAGCAGGTATATCAAATTGCTTATTCAGTTTACGTGCAACATCTTCCGGGCTGCTCGTTGAGTTATTCGTCACAAATAAATGCGGTAATCCTTTTTCTTTTAAGCGACGAATAAACGGAGCAGCCTCCTTTATGGGTGCTTGTCCTTTATACATCGTTCCGTCTAAATCAATCAAGTAACCTTTATAAACCATGGTTATCCTCCTGCACTAGTCTATTGTTTTTCTAACCTGGAAGCGAGTCTTCCCTTTTTCATTTTTCACATGTTTAACAGATTCTGTCTTCCTATCGTCTTCTTTTTTTGTATTTTTAACATTAGTCAGCTGATCTTGCCTATTCTTTTTAACAAAGGATCGCTTATCGTCTCTTCCCTTTAAAGGACGCCTGTCTTGTCTATTTGAGGAAGCCGGCTTTCTCTTTTTAGGTTGTGGTCGATTTTTATTTTTCTCCGTCTTGGATTTAGTCTCTTTCGATTGATAACTGTCATCTTTTTCATAGGTTTGTCTGTTTTGTTTGTTCTTGTTTGGTTCCAGATTCTCTAAAACAAAATACGCGCAACCAAAACTACAATATTCACTCAAGTAATCTTCTAGACTCGAAATCCGCATATCGATAGGTGCTTTTCTATCATTATCATGATAAAACCCTCTTAAGCGTAATTTACCGTAAGACATATCCCCTACGATGAAATCATATTTTTCAAGAAAATCACTGTATCTTTCTTCTAACAGTTCTAAATCAAGTGCTTCTCTATAGTTTTCTTTAATTTTATATTTCTCTTCCTTTATTAAAAGGGTATCGGTATTCAATCTTCTAATCACTTTAGTCTCTTCTTTTAATACAGCATCGAGCGCTTTTGAAGAATCAGTTATCATTGATTCTGCCGGAACAGTCTCTTCGACTGTCTTTTTACTTGTTTGCTCAGACATGTTTTCTTTCCTTTCCTATTTAGAAACTGGATAGGTTTCTTTTAAATAATCGCCCATTATAGTTCGTAGAAATTTAGATGAGCGTAGGGTATTTTTTCCTTTTTGAGCTATGACTGGGAAGAATGGAACATATAAAAAGTAGTCGACTGTCGTCACGGTATAGGTTTGCTTACTGTTTACCGGTAAGCCATTTATTAATATGCCGTCTTTAGATAGGTCTATTCCATTATAACAAATGTCTCCAAATACTTTCCCACGAAAACCAAAGCCAGCTACTGGTAAACTTCTTAATCGTTCTCGTTGGTATTCCATTGATTCAATTAGTTGGATTAGATCTCTTCCTTTTAACGATACGGTTAATAATCTCATAGGATGTGGCAAACACTCATGTACATCTTTCTTTGATACACGGCCGCGTCTTAAAGGTTTTAGAAACAATCCTGCATTTAATATGGCAATGTCATCCTTTGTTTCTTCTTTAATGGCTTTCAAAGTCGTCGTCACTATATTTGTCTCTTTATCCCAATCAATCGTTAAGGGATAATCCAGTTCGCATATAATCTCTTCTTCAAGAAGGCATTGCCCAGCCTCAGCGTAGCGATTGATAGTCTCTTCTTCATGTAAAACAGGTGGTAAATCTCTTTTGGCATCATAAACTGTTGCTGTGGATGAAAAGTGATAAGGCCCTTCAATCGTCGTCACTACTTTACCGATATGTCTGCCAAATTTGCCTGCACCAGCAACTAAGGTCTGATTAACTCTTTCCCCTTCAGGCAACAAATGGTGGGTGTGTCCACCTAAAATAACTGCTATTTCAGGAAAGCACTCGGCAATAGTTACATCAGTTTGTAAACCTAAATGACTAAGCAATATAAACATATCGACTGACTCTCGGTAACGATTAATTAATCGTTTAATGGCTACTACAGGTTCCTCAATGTGCCAGCCGAGTAAGTCATAACTGGTGGGTAAGGGTATCGTACAAGCAATGACTCCAATTTTATACCCTTTATTAGTAGTATAACATTTAAATTCATCGGCCCAATGTGGTCGTTTATTCGTCTGCTTGTCTTTGATGTTTGAAACGATAACAGAATAATCAGCTTCATCATATAAGCGATTGAGCTCTTTTTTTGTATTGCCAATGCCTTCATTATTGCCTATCGTCACAGCATCATAAGAGGCTTCATTCAGTAATGAGGATATAAACAATCCATTTGTTGCTTCAGTCAACGAATGGATCCGGTCTCCTGCATCGCCACTGTCGAAAATTAAAACGGATTCTCCCGTTTCTTCGGACCTTTTTCTCTGATTACTCAATTCTCGAGCAATTCTTGGCCAGTATGTTAAGTGGGAATGCATATCATTGGTGTGAAAAATCGTTAGTTTTTCCAAATTAAGACCTCCAACATTATACTAACACATTTTACTCATCGTCTGTTTAAGAAATGATGTAAAATGGAACTATCTTTTTCCCTATTACATTAACGGAGCAAAGAGCCTTAAGAGACTTTTAACTAGTCGCACGGGCAAAGAATAGGATAGATCTTCTTCTGTCATTTCTTCACTCATCTTAATCGTCTCATTTATATCAGTTTCAATCTCTTTTAATACTCGATTACCGTATAAGAGGACGCCGTTTTCAAAATGTAAATAGAGACTTCTGTAATCAAAATTAATCGTTCCCACAACAGCCACTTCGCCATCAGCTAAAACCGTTTTGGCATGCATGAATCCTTTAGTGTATTCATAAATCTGAACACCTGCATCGACCAACTCATTATAATAAGACCGTGTGGTTACATGAACTAAGTACTTATCCCATTGTTTTGGCGTAACGATTCTGATCTTCACGCCACTTTCAGCAGCTAAAATGAGTGCCGTCTCGAGATTTTCATCCAAAATTAAATAAGGTGTGTAGATATCTATCGACTCTTTAGCTGCGTATATCAATTTAATAAGGACGTTCTCTCCAATATTTTCTGTATCTGTTGGACTATCTGAAAACGGCTGAACATAACCGGCGGCA
The DNA here is from genome assembly GCF_009935905.1 of Alkalibacterium sp. MB6. Taxonomy (GTDB): domain Bacteria; phylum Bacillota; class Bacilli; order Lactobacillales; family Carnobacteriaceae_A; genus Alkalibacterium. The sequence continues at coordinate 12,537 of NZ_PREX01000026.1, forward strand.
CTATTCTCTAGGTAATTCTCAATAACAGGCGGAAGCAAGCGTCTAATGGCTTCATCAGATAAATGGTCATCCATTGTTTGCCAAAGTTGAAGGAAAATCAACGTTAAACCCCAGGCGCCTTTCCCACTCATTTTAATGCCATTGTCTTTCCAATGTCCAAAACGATTAATCTCGTTAATGTATTCATCTGATATATTCATCCCACCAGTAAATGCAGTTACTCCATCAATGGATAACACCTTCCTATGGTCTCGGTTATTTTGAGATGATGTCAACACAGGGTGAAACGGATTATATATTCTGCAATCAATCCCTTTGTCTATTAAGCGTTGCTTCGTATTAGGGTCTAGTTTAGTGAAACTGCCGATATCATCGTACATCACTCTAACTTCAACCCCTTCCTTTGCTTTCCTTTCCATAACCTCCAGCATCTGGTCCCACATGGTGCCATCTGCAACAATAAAAAACTCGAAAAAGATGTACCGTTTAGCTCTTCTCATTTCGTCTAGCATCGCTTCAAAATACGTTTCGCCAATGGCATAGTAAGTCACGTCCGTTTGATCATAAACAGGAAAACCTGCAGTATGAGTTAAGTAATGCATTAAGCGACCCTGTTCCGGATGAGCGTTCTTAGCTTCTTCTAAAACAGTGAAGTCATCTAGTAAATACGAACGATGTAAAGCATAAATAGTTTCCAATTTACGTTGGAGTTTTTTTGTCTGTGTTTGTCTATTAAATATAATATAAAATAGCGTGCCGTATATGGGGAAAATTAACACTTGTAATATCCACGTGATTTTATACGCTTCTTTCCCTTTTTTCCAAACCACATGTAAGGCCACACCTATAGACAATAGAGTAAAGATTGTCTCCCAAACTAAAGATGTTGCAATGGATTGGTTGACAATTAAGCCGATAATCGCGAATTGAATCAAAATCAGCAACGCTAATAACACACGTCTTTTAAACAGAATCATCGTCCATTTCTTTATCATATCTTAACCTCCCTGTACTCCTTCTAGTATGCCGTTTTTCACTCTATTTGTCACTAGAGCATGACGTATTCAGTAGGATTAATTAAGTCAAAGAGAGGTCACTTGGCTAATCAAGCCATTTGACAAGTCGCCCGTTCTCCCATAAAGTAGTTACCATACTTACATAAATAATGAGGAGATTTTATGAGCAAAAAATACTACGCAGTAAAAAAAGGCAGAACACCCGGTGTTTACACGACTTGGACTGATGCTCAAAAACAAATCAGCGGTTATTCAAATGCCGAATTTAAATCCTTTCAAAGTCAAGAGGAAGCAAACGCATTTCTTGATGACTCAAACGTTAAAAAACCAGTCAAAGACGATCAGACACTCATCGCCTATGTTGATGGCTCGTTTGATAAACTTAGCGCTCGCTATAGTTATGGTGTAGTTTTAGTCAAAGATTCACAAGTTATTGATGAATTGAGTAATGCTGCGGATGACCCGATATACGCTGAAAGTTTTCAAATTGCTGGGGAATGTTTTGGGGCTTTAAATGCTATAAAATGGGCGATCGACCATCACTACGATTCAATTGTCATTTACTATGACTATCTTGGCATCGAAATGTGGGCGACTGGCCAATGGAAAGCCAATAAGAAAGTATCCCAAGATTATGTCGCCTATTACAACACATTCGCTAAGCACATTGCTATTCGTTTCATTAAAGTGAAAGCTCATTCGGGTGTGTTATATAATGAACGTGCTGATGAATTAGCTAAACAAGCTCTAAAAAAATAATCAGGTCATTACCCTGAACAAAAAAGCTCCCGCTATCCTCAAAAGAGGTGCGGAAGCTTTTAACTTATAACTGATCAATCTGTCGCATATGTTCTTCTGATAATAAGAAATCTTGACTTTCCAAGTTTGCTTTTTGGTTTTCAGGATTATGTGACTTCGGAATAACGATGATACCGCGTTGTGTTTGGTAACGTAAGATGACTTGCGCCCAGTTTTTCCCATAGCTCTCACCAATTTTTGACAACACATCTTGGTGTTCATCGCTAACTTTCATTGGCCCCCATGCTTGAGGACGGATATCTTCTTTCAGTAAATACTTGACTAGGTCATTGTTCCAACCTGAAGAATTAGACTCTATTTGATTAATTGCTGGTTTAATAGTTGCATATTGCTCTAGTTTTTTTATATCAGAAATGGTGAAGTTTGAAACCCCAATTGATTTAATCTTTCCTTTGCCTACATATTCTTCCAATACTTCCCAGGCGCCTTTTTGTTTTTCTTCATCATCTATCGGTCTGTGGAGTAAGTATAAATCAATGTAGTCAGTCTGCAGATTAGTTAAGCTCTGCTCGATCGTTTGTCTAACCGTTTCTTTATCTTTCACGTATTCATCCGTATTTGGAATTTTAGTTGTTAAGAAGAAGTCTTCTCTAGCTATGCCACTATCTTTAACCGTCTCTCCCACACCTGCTTCATTTCTGTAAGAAATAGCGGTGTCGATTAGTCGGTAACCCATATTTATAGCTGAGATTAAAGCAGAAAAATCTCCATTTAATTCGCCATTATAGTCGTTATTTTCTTTCCCATACGTATTCGTTCCTGTTCCTAAATAGGGTATAGATAGACCATTATTTAAACGTACTTTTTCCATGTAATCTCTCCTAGATTTATTTTTATAATATGATTAAAGAAATAGGGTATTCTTACATCATGCCTAAATCCAGTTCCATCAGACTCTTTTTTAATGATACCATTTCCTCGTTTGATAGGGTAATCCCTTTACCCATTTTTTTGTGATCAGGACTCCAATCTCTAATATCAAACTTCGGTGTCTGATTATTCCAACTAACTAAATTCAGTTCTTTTCGCCAACCTCTTGATGATTCTCCAAGCACAGCAATGTGTTCTATTACTTCAAATGAAAATTTATCCATGACTAAGCCCCCTTTCAAAATAGCGCCCCACTTCACTGGGATGATGAGCGTCGGATCCATATGACAAAGGGATACCCAAAGCCATTGCTTCTAAAACGATAGATTCAGACGGGTAAACGTCTTGATAATAGGGTTTATCCAAACCTGCGAAATTATAATCAAGTGTGTAGTCATTTTCTTTCGCTCTATTCAGAACAGACGTCCTATTAATCGAGTCTGTTTCTTCATATGTTTTGGACAGTCTCGCGTAGCTTACCTATAAAATCGTCTTTATCATAATCAATGCAATAGTAATTATCTTCAGCTAACTTTAAAAAATGCACGCTCAAAATCGAATGAGCTATCGTGTCGGGGTATGCCTTCAAGAACGCCAACGTCTGCTCTTCATAACCTTCAATATAATCAATTTCGAACCCTATGTGAATAGTAATATCATGTTTATATCTTTCTTTCAATTCTTTGGCTTTATTTAGATATAATTCCACACCTTCTTCTTTAATCGAACTGTTTTGTTCTGGTGTGGGGTCTGTTATAGGTAATGGGGCATGTTCTGTAAAAGTTAACTGCTTCAAGCCTTTTTCGATTGCTGTTTTGATATAGTCTTCCATTTTTTTATTTGTTCCGTGTGGGCAAAACGGAGTGTGGACGTGATTATCTGAAAACATAGTATCCCTCTTTAATTAATTTTTAATTTACTTTCGTATTTACTAATTATATTTTAGTCTTTGCTAATCAGGACTATTTATACATTTATTGTATCAAATCCTAATTAAAATAGAAATGAGGATATGACTTGTTGGATATGTCTACCTTGGAACAATTTGAGTGGGATTCCCTTTCAGCAGACGATTTAAACATGATGAAACATAGTCATACTTGGCAGGCGGATCATTCGCTCTATTCATTAAGAAGTGATTGGACGGACGCTATCGTTCGTTACCGAAAAAAGTACAGATTGACAAGTAAGAAAATTGCTTATTCAGGACCTGTTTATATTGAAAAACAGGAAAAAGTACAACCAGGAATGGAAATCTTTCTAGAAACCATTCAAGATCAGATGAACACTATGAACGACCTCCTGAGTTACAGCACGATCCACCTCAATCTTACCCTTTCAGTAGCTGTCATCAGCCACTATTCACTTTTCAAAAAAATGATGTCCTCATCCGAACTAAAAGACACTGAGCTGTTAGCCTACTTAAGTGAACGGAACCTTGACCGCTTACGTGACAGATTAGGCTCAAACCATCCAGTTGTACGTTTGATGAGTCAACCCGTCCCAGAACAGCTAACTTATGCTAAAAAGCATTTCCCAGACTTAAACAAACCTATAGAAGAGATCCAGCGGTGGGAAGACGAATTAACTCGTCATCACATACCCGTGCTCTACAGTGATTTATTTTCCTTACCTACACAATCTTATTATAAAGGTATTTTTCTACAAGTATATACTCATCAGAGTGTAGAACCTGTTATTACTGGAGGCCAGTATTCCAGCCCGACTAAAGCGTTTGGCATGTCCGTAAATTTATCTGCTTTACCCCTTCAATCACTCACTACAAAGGAGCATGACGCATGATTACCATCGCCTTATCTAAAGGTCGACAGTTAAATGATTTTATCGCCTACTTAAAGAAACAAAACTTAATGGATTGGGTGACACCATTAGAAGCCGTATCTCGAGAGCTTGTTGTCTATGCACCTAATATGCGGTTTTTACTGGTCAAAGGAGACGATGTCCCTGTATACGTTGAAGAACGTGGTGCCGGCGAATTACTCGTTACAAGTATGGACTACGACGGTATGCAACAAGGATTTGACCACACGTTACTATCTATTATTGAAGAAGCCAGCTCTCTCCCTATCATTGCCTCAGGCGGAGCTGGACAGGCCGATCACTTTGTCGATTTGTTTTTAGACACAGATGTCTCGGCTGGACTGGCTGCTTCTATTTTTCACGATGAAACGGTCTCAATTCAGGAAGTTAAAAATCTCTGTAGTTTGAAAGGAGTCCCGATGCGTCATGTCTAATTATGAATCATTAACTCCCGACTTTTCAAAAGGACTTTTACCCGTCATTCTCCAGCATGCTTTAAATAAAGAGATTCGCATGGTGGGTTATATGAACGAAGAGGCATTTGAATTAACTAAAAAAGAAGAAGTCGTCTGGTTTTATTCTCGTTCCAAAGATCGTTTATGGAAAAAAGGTGAATCCAGCGGACATATTCAAAAAGTAAAAGACATGTACCTAGACTGTGATCAAGACGCTTTACTCATCATGGTGGACCCTGTTGGACCAACTTGCCATACAGGCACTAATAGTTGTTTTAATTTGCCGGATTCATTTACCTTAAGGTATATTGAACAAACAATACAAAATCGAGCACAATCGTCGGATCAGAAGTCGTATACGACCTATCTCTTGAATGAAGGCATGGATAAAATCGCTAAAAAATTTGGCGAAGAGGCCTTCGAAGTCGTCATTGGTGCTAAAAATAAAGACAAAGTAGAAGTTGCTAATGAAGCGGCTGACGTCCTTTATCACTTGGGTGTCCTTCTTCACGCCAGTGGTGTGTCCGTTTCAGATGTAGAAGTTGTTCTCGCCTCTCGTCATCAGACACAAAATAATTTTAAAGGTGAGCGGTCAGACGTCGAAAATTGGTAACTGACTAGATAATCAAGAGAGGCAGATACGTTTTGCCTCTCTTTTTTGATTGCTTATAACTTCCAATTCTTCTTTTGCTATTTATTACTCTTTTTTTCCATAAAAATGTTTATCTGATTATCCATACTCACTTTCCGTCTCGCCGTAACTCTAAGGACTCAGTGAGATTTTTCAGATTGAGTTGAGTTTTATTCGTCTTTCGCCTATTATTATATAGGTATCACAAGACAAATTAATTATAAAGTAGGGGTCTTATGAGTATAGAAATTGATCGTGTCCGTTCAGCTGAACGCGGAGCGAAAGTCAGTATTAGCATTTATATTATACTTGCTGTGGTAAAGATTACAGTCGGACTCTTCATGAGGGCATCATCATTAACAGCAGATGGCTTCAATAATCTAACAGATGTCTTGTCTTCTATAGCGATCCTCATTGGTCTTTGTACGGCTCGTAAACCAGCTGATGCCAATCACCCCTATGGGCATTGGAAAGCTGAGCCTATTGCTAGTTTAGTCACTTCATTTTTGATGCTCTTTGTAGGCTTTCAAGTGTTCATTAGCAGCGCCAGTCGGCTAATCAGTGGGGAAATTGTTCCCCCTAATCGATTATCTATCATTGTGGGATTAGTCAGTGCTGTCTTATTATTTGGCTTATACCGCTACAACTCAACATTAGCTAATCGTGTTCACAGTACAGGTTTGAGAGCTGTCTCAAGAGATAACTTGGCTGATAGTTTAACAAGCTTAGCCACAGCTGTTGCCATTATCGGTGCTTCTTACGGCATAGTCTGGTTGGATGCTTTCATGGCCGTTATTGTTTCATTGATTATATGTAAGACGGGCATTGATGTGTTCAAAGAAAGTACCTTCTCTCTCTCTGATGGTTTTAAAGACAAGTATTTACTTGAATTTAAAGAAGACATTGAGGCCTTACCTCAAGTTAAAGAAGTGCCATCTATTAAAGCTAGAATGTATGGTGCAAACACTTATGTTGATGTGACAATTTTGGTTGATGCCGATATGACTGTTCAAGAAGGTCATGACATTACAGAAACAATTGAAAAAGTGCTCTATGAAAACTATGATGTTATGCACACCGATGTGCATGTCGAACCTTCAAATCTAAAAGATCAATTTAACCCACACCAAATGTAAACAAAACCCGCCTCTACTCGTCAAGCGACTGCCTTGATAGAGAGAGACGGGGTTTTTTATTTAGTTGAATTGATCACTTTAAAGTTATGATTTACTGTTGCTTCCACTGGAGTAAACTCACTGAAATAATCCCCAATGAGTTCGGTCATGGGTATGGTCACTTCTCTTATAATTTTAGATGCATCAAACATATGGTAATTCCCGCCCCCTACTGCGCGGTACTGATTAATTACAATCTCTAATTGATCATCTGGCTTTATATCTTTTCCTTTGTATTTAAACTCGACTACCCTTTCGCCCTCTGCTTGAGCGACATCGATCACATACTCTACACCTTCATACATGTCGTAATTATACATTTGTGGTTTTGGATTTAAGAACTCTGGATTCACTATAACTTCTCCTGCATCTGATAAGGAGAAGTATGTCGCGGATCGTTCTAGCGCTACTTTCAAATCCGCTCCGCTAACAGTCATGACTGCCAGTGTATTGGGATAGATGTAATTTAAAACGATGTCTCGCATGGTGACCGTCTGTTTAAATCCTTTAGCATCGTTATTAAATAGCGCCGTACCTGAAATATCACACCCCGTGTAATGCATTTGCACACGGTGAACAAATTCCACGTAAGGGTGTTCTTCCCGACGAGCACGCTCCACATCTTTAATTTCCATATCACCTAATACATCACCAATTGGACGATCGAGCCAATCTTCGACCTCATCATTCAATGACTGGTATGCTTGCATTAACGTGTCGTCAGCCTCTTCATTAACCGGTACGACTTCTGGAGTTATCGAATGAATCAAGATACCCTCATCTGTTTTTTCAACATCGATGGATACTTTTCCTAAATATGAGCCTTTATCCCCAGGCATAACGACTGCCGTTCCGTTGACCGTTTGTGCAATCACTCGATGTTGGTGACCTGTGAATAACACATCGATACCCTCTACCTCGTGAAGTAACGCATAGCCTTCATTCTCTCCTGTTTGTACCTCCGTTTCTTTACCTGAAACTAAATCGCGTTCAAAACCTCCATGGTAACTGACAACGACAATATCCGCTTCTTTTTTTAATATTGGCATAAATTCTTTTGCGACTTCTACTGCCGATTTAAAGGTTAGGCCGTCATAATTTTCAGGGTGTTCCCAATTTGGTATATACTGAGTCGTTAATCCCAAGACAGCAATCTTAATGCCTTCTTTTTCAAAGACCTTATAAGGCTGGCCCCAAGCTGGTTGTCCTGATTCATTTAAAATATTCGCACATAATACAGGGAAGTTTGCTTCTTTAATCGCGGAATGCAAATAGTCCAATCCATAATTAAACTCATGATTACCAATCACTCCCGCATCAAAATTCAAATGGTTCAATGCTTCCATTAATTCCTTCGCCGTCTTTTTTTCTTTTACAACATAATAGGATAAAGGTGAGCCTTGAATAAAATCCCCATTTTCAATTGTTAAGGTTGGACCTTCACTTTTAGCCCTTTCCTTATCTAATAAAGTAGCCAATTTGAACAGGCCATAGTCAGCTTTTTGCTCTCGCGATTGATAATCAGTGGGAAACAAGTACCCATGAATATCACTTGTTTGAAATAATGTAATCTTCATTCGTTCCTCCTTATTGAGCGACTTAATCTGATTTACTCACTTGCCATGTCATCTATAACAGACATCAATAATTCAGGGTTGTCTGTCATAATCCCATGAGCACCTAGATCAATGAGTTCACGCATCGTTTCTTCATCGTTGATGGTCCAGTAGTACACCGCTTGCCCGCGGTTTTTAGCCCCACGTAATAACTTTCGGTCAGCTAAGTTAAACCCTTCTTGATAAGTTGGTAACTGAAAAGCATCTGCTTTTGGTGTGTAGAGTAGATTGGCGAACGCTTTATGGTACGTAACAAATTGTCTCGCTTCTTGTTCACCGGCTCCGATTGCTACGCTGCCGCCTGCTATCTCATTAAATCTTAAGTTCATATCATGATCGAAACTAGCAATCAGTACAGATTCATGAAGCTGGTGCTTTTCAATCAAAGCGTACATCTCATGCATTAAATCTTCGTATAACTCATCATCATTCGTATCTTTAAGTTCTATCAAATGCCGTGTATGTGAAAACTCTTCGAATACTTCGTCCACTGAGGGTATGTATACACCTTGATTACGGTAAGGTGTTTCACCTTCTTTATCTTCAAAATGATAACCCGCATCCAGTGCTTGTAGGTCAGTTAAAGTCATGTCATTCACCCGACCTGTCCCATCGGTCGTTCGATCAACTGTTTCATCATGTATCACCACTAATTCGCCATCTGCAGTTATGTGAACATCATACTCCAACATATCAACACCTAAGCGGTCAGAGGCTCGAAAGGCTTCGAGAGTGCCTTCAGGGGCCAATGTAGACCCTCCCCTGTGAGCAATAGCCATCGTTCCTTCATCTCCTTCTAAAAAAGAGACCGGTTCACCAGAAGACAAAGGGAATAAAAATAATACAAGCCATACGGCGATAATGCTGGCTAAAACAATCCCAACTCGTTTAACCCACTTATTCATACGTTTTCTCCTCACTCTATTGTTTCTCATGCTTATGCTATCACAATCGAGACCGCAATATAAGAGACAATCACAACTAAGGCAGAGAGCGTTACTCCTAACAGTAAAGGCTTAATTCCCGTTTTCATGAGAGCTTTTACGTCAGTCTTCAAGCCAATGGACGCAAGAGCCGTTACCATTAAAAAGCGGCTGATTGATCTCATTATATCTGCTACAGACTGAGGAATGAAACCGATCGTTTGCAATACAGCCATTAATACAAAAAAGACAATGAACCATGGTACTAAAGATGATACCTTCACTTTTTCCGCCTTATTCCCTACATGACTTCGTTGCTTATAAATATAAATAGACGAAAAAATCAATACAGTCGGAATAATAGCAAGGGTTCTCGTTAGTTTAACCAACGTAGCTATCTCGCCGGCAGCTTCTGAAAATGAAAAACTAGCTGCAACAACACTAGACGTGTCATTGATTGACGTTCCAGCCCAATAGCCGAAAAAGGAATCACTTAAAGACATCATTCTTCCAATCAATGGATACAAGACAACTAAAAATAAATCAACCAAAAAAACTAATGACATCGCATAAGAGACATCGCCATCGTCCGCTTCAATAACTGGTGCAACAGATGCGATCGCCGACCCACCACAAATTGCTGTACCGGCCGAAATTAACCCGCTGAGTTTCCAATTCACTTTAAATAGTTTACCTAGGATATAGCCGCCTAAGAAAGCTGTTAATAATGTAAATACCAACACAGCAACGGTCTGCCCCCCTACTTCTAAAACTATAGAGAAGTTCAATGAAGCACCCAACAAAATGATAGCCAGTTTTAGCACTCTTTTAGAGGTAAACTGGACGCCTTCTTGAAATAACTGTCTATTAAAAAAAGTTGCTCGTACGATGATACCAATAAACATAGCTATTACAGTAGGTCCAATAATGTTTCCAGGCAACACACCTTCAATCATCGTTGCTATAAGAGCAATTAACAAAGCCAATCCAATGCCCGGCAAGTGGTTTTTCTTAATCATTTAAGATACATCTCCTTCAATCATATACTTTTTTATTATAACATGATTGACGAGGCAGATACGATAAGTTTAAAATTAGAAAGAGAAGTCACTACTAGTATTATAAAACAAAAAAGCCTATGCACTCGGCATAGACTTGTGTACTGCAGTTTATTAATACGCTCGTTCCCGACTTTTCCTAACCGCAGCGGCGATCGAGGCAATGACTTGAAAGACGATACCCATAGATGCGAAAACGATGAGTAGGAATAAGTGATCTCCTGCGTTTACGATAATACCAACAAAGGACCAAACAAATACTAAAGGGTACACCCAGTCATTATGCATTAAAGCAATAACGATAGCTAAGACAGTTGCAACAATCAATAATATCAACGTCCATACGTATTCATCTAATCCTAAAAATTCTGTTATGCCATTCCCTACAAACCAAGAAGCTATATTAACAATCGTTGCTACTGATAACCAGGACATATAAATAGAAAATGGAAAACGATCAAACCAATGTGCTTCAACTTTAACCAGTTTCTTATAGATGACAATCGTGACGATAAGTAACGCTACAATCACGATATTGGACGCCAAAAGCCACTCTTGGGTAAATACAATAATCCAAAGCATATTAAGTAGGAAATTACCCACTAGCCAATAGTGAATACGCTCGTAAACACCATAGTACTGTGTGAAGAATAAACGAATAATCCAAATGAAAAGCAAAATATAAATGAGACCCCAAATGGAGAAAACGTAGCCTGCTGGCTGAATTAATGCTTCGTTTTGATCAGCAACCGCACCTACATCCTGGCCTACCCAGTAATTCACTAAAATCATCAATCCATAGAAAACAAGATAGATGATACCCAACCGCTTATTTCTATCCATAAAAAGCACCCTTTCTTCCCTCATAATTTATATTCAATTTGCTAGACTATCGACTTAAAAGTCGAAAAATAAAGATTCCAATAAATAAGTTGCTTGGTATTTTTCTGCTAAGCGATTGATAAACCGCTTTACTTTAGGATAATTCTTAACATCAGACAGCAGCTGATTACGGTGAGTCTTGTAGGTAGCTTTTTCTTTAGCAGTTACATCTCTTTTTACATATCCAAAAACATGATCGAGAGCATTGAGAGCAGTGGTTGACGTCGGTTTTTCCTCTAGCGCTGCTTCAAGTAATCTATAAAACTCAATGACAGGATAAGCTTCTTTGTCTTTAAGTAACTCTCGAATGCTTTGATACACAACTGCACTTCTTTCGAGTACAGTATATTTATATCTGGCCCACTCCTTTTCAAGATCTCTTATCTGCCTTTTCTCACTCGTTGCTAACATACATTTTATCGCTGATAAATTTTTATCTTTGACCTCAAGCATGATATCAACCTGACAAGGAGCAACATCTTCATAGTATAACATGAACTCATCAATGCGAATCCACTGTGAATGAGCACCGATGCGGCCATTCATTTGTTGCTGGGAATAGTGAACTTTTGCCCGACCATCTTTTTCTTTCCACGTCTTTTTTGCTAAGTTTATCCAATATGAATCAGGAGTCATATAATCTGAACCATTGATATAATGATGAAGGTTATCATAAACCACCGGCGCGCCTGTCTTCTCACTAATATGCAAGACCTCTTCAATGGTGTAAGACCGGTCATCATTCTCTATAATTAATCGATTCTTAATACGCTGATCCAATTCGTGATACACTTCAATAAAACGATTAATTGCTGCTGGTTTATCTTGATAAACCCCTCCTATATGCAGAACTATTTTATGAGTACTGTCTACTTTTAAAGAATCCATGAATAATGTGTGATAGGTCAAATCGTCTATTGCTCTTCTTACCACGTCTTCATTTGGAGAATTTAACACAGTGTATTGACCTGGGTGCATGGATACTCGAATCCCAAAATCTTCAATCTTTTTACCAATACGGTCAAATTGTTCATTGAATAACTCGGACCAGTTTAAATGATTCACTTCAAAATCTGAGCCAAATGGAATAAGATCCGAACTCATTCGGAATAGGCGAATCCCCTCTTGATGATTATAGTCGATCATTCTTTCCAAAACAGTTAAATTATGTCCGATTAATTCTTTCAAATTCTCTTCATTAGCATTTTGTTTACGGCAAGTCTTGTACTTGGCATTCAAGACTCCTTTTGTCAAACAAGCATAACCAATACTCATATAAACCACCTAATTTTTCTTATTTTCATTCTGTTATTAGTGTATCACTACCCGAGTCTCAACTCTAACAAATGGCTTTTAACAAATAAAGTGAATCTTTATAATGCATATTATTATTAAATTCTTTCATGGTTTGATATACTCTTAGCATAAAGATAAAGGAGTGGTGCAAATGTTGTGGACAATTATTGGTCTATTAGTTTTATTTTGGATTTTAGGTCTTGTATTTGAAATTGGTGGCGGAATTATTCATATTCTTCTAGTTATTGCCTTAATCGTGTTTATTTTCAATATGATTACTGGCCGAAGAGGAAGATAGCCATACCGTATACTTTCTTTTTACATGGTTTCCTTTAGGATTAATTTCCCAAAGGAAACCTTTTTTTGTTTTCTATACAAGGTAACGTATAATTATATAAAAAAGTTCTATGTATAATTATCATATCATGGTACTATTTTATCATTTAAGGAGGAAATGCCATGTCATGTCCAAACTGTTCTGTTATGCCACATTTATTGTCGTTTAAGCTGAATTAAGAAGTTAAACTTATTATAAAAGATCATTTTACTAGGCATCACTATACGAACCATATTGAAGGCAATGTCATCCATACGTCTGAAGAGGCTGGACAAGATCTGGTTGATTTTTTAATGGCTATGGATTTGACTCTTGATGCCTACTTTAAAATACGCAATCTCGACTGGTTACCTATCAGTCAATTTAACCAATTTCAAGAAGCTTCGTGGATTGATCATATACTAAGAGAAAAATATATCCGTATGCATTATCAGCCTATCGTAACTGCCACCGGTTAGATTTATGGCGATGAAATGCTTGCACGCTTCGTTAACGAAGAAGGAGACATAATCTATCCTAATGTCTTATTCCCAGCAGCTAAAGCTAGAGGACGCACCTTTGCATTAGACCGTTTATGCCGAATCAACGCCGTTAGACAAGTGAAACGGTTAAACGTTCATCAAAAAGCCATCATCAACTTTATCCCGACAGCTATTTATCGACCGGAATACTGCTTGAGAACAACAGTAGCTATCGCAAATAAATTATCCATTGACAGTAGTCGCTTCGTCTTTGAAGTTGTAGAAACTGAAAAAATTGAAGATACAGAGCATTTAAAATCCATTCTTCAGTATTACCAAGACAACGGGTTTCATTACGCTTTGGACGACGTTGGCGCTGGTTACAACACAATGTATTTACTTTCCGACCTTAAACCGCCTTATGTCAAACTGGATATGACATTCGTCCAAGGAGTAAGTCAGTCCGTGGAGAAACAAGGCGTTGCCTTATCCTTTTTGAAAAAAGCAAAAGACATCGATGCCAAAGCCTTAGCAGAAGGTGTTGAATCTGTAGAAGATTTTGAGTGGCTGAAAAGTCAGGGATATGATTTGTTTCAAGGTTATCTCTTTGGAAAACCTGCTCCAGAGCCGTTGGAAGTTGAAACAGTGGTAATCTAATCTATGTCATTAGCTATCATTTATACTATAAAGACCAGCTCTAATCAGAGCTGGTCTTTATAGTTAAATAGATAAAATTAATAAGGTTACAGATAAAGTAATAAACGCTGCTAGGGGAATACCATAAACAAACGGTTTATGTTTAGTCTTATGCCTAAACTGCCACATGGCAATCCATGCCCCTACTCCCCCTAATGCAAAGCTAGCCATAAATAATTTCTTTTCAGATAGTCGGTATTGGTTTTTTCTCGCTCGTTGCTTATCAATATAAAATAGAATATAGGCAATGGTGTTAAGTAAAATAATAATAAGTACTAAACAATTTTTTATATTAATGAATACGTGAGGCATTGGGTGTCTCCTGTCATAACAATTAATCTATTCGTTTATCTCCTTCAAAAAAAAGGGCGACTGTTCCTGGTCCTGTGTGAGCACCGATTACTGTACCGACATTGTTGATCATGACTTTTCCGTCTAAGTGAGGGAATCGTTCTTCAATGATATCAGCAACTTTTCTCGCATCATCTGGAACTGCTGAATGAGATAGGAAACATTTTCCAGTGTAGTTTGTCCCATCTTTCGCATGTTCTTCCATCATTTGCACCATTTCTTTGATGACTTGTTTTTTCCCGCGAATTTTCTTGCGAGGTATTAACTTTCCTTCAGTGTTTATATTCATAAGTGGTGCAACATTTAATAATCCTCCAACAAATGCTGAAGTAGCAGAAATACGTCCACCCCGTTTATAATGGCTCAGATCGGTTGAGAAAAACCAATGATGAATGTTCAATTTTGTATCTTCCACCATGTTTCGAACGTCTAAAAGGCTTGCTCCGCCTTCTTTCATATCGGCGGCTAAGTCAACTAATAAACCATAACCAGAAGAAGCACCTAAAGAATCAACCACTTCAATCGTACGTTCTGGATACTCTTCCTTGAGTTGTTCTTTTGCTAACACCGCAGACTGATAGGTACCAGATAGGCCAGATGAAAAAGCGATATGCAAAATGTCTTGACCTTCTTTTAAAAGAGGCTCAAAGAAATCAAGAAACTCTCCCACGTTAACTTGAGATGTCGAGGGCATGGCGCCTGCTGAAATGCGTTTAAAGAAATCCTCATTGGAAATGGTCTGACCCATGTCGTCTAAATAGTCTCTACCGTCTAATATAAAATGGAAGGGTACATAAGGGATCTCTCTTTTAATGAGGTGATTCAATGGTAAATCAACAGTCGAACTACATGTCAATGTGTAGTCTTTCATTATTTTCACTTCTTTCTATCAAATTATATCATCAAAAATAAATTGCTTATTCCTTCTTATTGTATGGCTTAAGTTCAGCTAATACAATCTTTTTGTTACTTTTCTCTAATCTTATTCCTGTGTCATCTCCAAGAACGCTTCTATCACTTGCTGGTGTTGCTCTTCTCGAGTGATGAAACTTTCGCCATCTCCGCTTTGGAAACCATAATAACCAAAACTAGAATGGTTCCCTTCCTCAATTTCTAGAAATTGCGTATGATCGGGAAGTAAATTCTTTGTCTCTTCATACTGTTTAGAATCTATAACGCGATCTTGAGTTCCTGTTATAGAAAGAATTGGCAGAGGAGACTGAGATAAGTCTGTTGATTCACCAGGATAGGATGCTAAGAGCATTATTCCTGCTAATCGATTTCCCTTTTCATCAGCATAGATTAAAGAACCTGTTCCTCCGAGCGAATGCCCTCCAATCCACCACTCTTCATTTGATGGGTAAGTTTCATAGATACTATCAAAACGATCAGTACCTAAAATCGATAGATTGAGAGGCATACTAGGTAAAAAGACTCTCCAGCCTTCTTCACTTAACCCGACTGCCAAAGGAAGGTAAGCAGTAGGTTCAACTAACCCTCCTTGATAAAACACCAGATTGCCAATACTGTCACCCTCCGGCTCAACTATTAACAAATCGTGTTCTTGCACGATAACGTCTTCATCGATTAATGTTTGTGCTTCATCCATTGCTTGACTTGTGTTTTTTTTAAGGAATATCAACCCGCCAATGATGGTTAGACCTATTAGCACAATGAGACTCATAACACCTTTTTTCCAATGCCTTTTTAATCCTGTCATATAAACACTTCTTTCCAAATGTTACTGTCTACAACTTTAGTTTATAATAAAGACACTAGCTTTTTAAGCACTCAGAACGAGCAAAGCTAGTGTTTGATTTTAATCGTTAATTCAATTGATTTGCCTTAATAATCGTTACAATATCACTGACGCATTTGCCAGTTACTGTATCCTCAAAATTAAAGTCTGGCATTTCGATAGACAATCTATAGCCTTCTTTTAATCGATATGTCTGAAAAGTCTCGCTTGTGTTCTTTTCATTTAACCCATTTGAATATAAGGTTAACTCGTCTTTATCATTTACTCCTACAATAAACGGTTCTGTTGCACCTTCATACTCTCTTTCTAAGGCAGTCGAGCTTAAAAATACTATTACACTTTGATCCTCTTTCGGTTCTACAAACAAAGGATTGATGACTTCTACTGTCCCCACGACTCTGCCTGATCCATCTTCTTCATAAACATAAACTGTATCTGAATAATGATGATTAATATAAATGGTTTTGTCACTGGTCTTACCTTTTATTATTTCTTCTATTTCAAAACGATAGGTATTCAATAATGATTTTTGCGTTTTATCTGAGTTATTAACTGTTCGAGTAGTCACAATTCCATTAACCGTATCCGGAACAGCTGTATACCTTCCTTTTACAATGACCTCAGCACTCACTGTCATATCTAATAAGAGATACAACTATTCCCGTTTTTTTAAAGACTTTCATAGTGACCCACCTTACGTTCATAATAATGACAGCGCCCAATGAAGAGTTTGTTAATTTTTATGTAATAAAACACGTTACAGATTGTTCTTTTCATTATAGTAGCACGACCCATTTAATATTACAATATAAACGGTTATTATATAAAAAATATAAAGAGTTTATTTATTATATTGAATTTTCAATGATATTGATTTATACTTTCTTTAAGAGAGGAGAGATATCATTGGAACTTGGTGAATTAATAAAATCTAAACGAAAAGACTTGGGATTAACTCAAAAAGACCTTGCTGATGGCATCTGTGCCCAAGCGTTAATTAGTCGAATTGAAAACGGTGATGTCGTTCCTAGAAAGTCCATACTTAATAAAATTGAAGATCGTCTCCTTTTTGAAAGAGATGAACTGTGTAACGTTGATAGAGAGTCAAAAAGAGAAGCAGATATTACCAAAGTTAAAAAAGCGATAAGAAAGTATCTATATAAAAGAGATTATGAAACGATCGAGTTGCTACTTGATCACCATAGATTCTCTATTGAATCCATACGAGATGTAGATGATAGTGCATTTTTCACGTGGATAGAAGCATCTTTGCAACACCAATTGTACAAAAAGCATGACCAAAGTTTAGATTTATTCCAAAGTATCCCTCTTGATAAAATATCTGATGAATTATCCATTGAAATCATCAATGCTATTGGGATTATTTATTATCAACGTAATGATTACAAACAAGCTATAGAGATTTATGAAAAAGGCGTTAAGAAAATTAATGACTCTGTCAACTTCCAAATCCGTGCAAAAATCATGCTTAATTATGCTCTTGCTTTAGAACAAGATGAAAAAAATAAAGAAGCACTTTCTTATATATCATCGGGGATTGACCTTCTTGTTGAACATAATTCGTTGTATCTATTAGGTGACTTTCACCATACTAAAGGTCATTTATTTCATAAGTTAGGTAATTTGAGCGAAGCCAAATACAATTTTGAATTGTCACTAACCCTGTTCAAGCTTCAAAGTAATAACAGGTTTGCATCTTTTTCTCAGCTGGCATTAACTGAAATTAGTAACCAACTTAAGAAGTGAAGGAGGTAAGTATGATGAGAAAAACCAAGAAGTTGTTTTCTGTTATGTTCGCAAGTCTATTAGTTGCCGGTTTATTGTTTACGACGTTGTCTGTTATCCCACGAATCCCGCCAGTCGAGATACGCGCTGAAACGATTACTGATTCAACCTTGGTTTAAAATAAGCCCCTAAAACCTGTGAGTTGGTTTTAGGGGCTTATTTTTTATAAAAAAGTGACTGACACCTCGTCTCTGAGACACCAGCCACTTCATATTAGTTATTTAGTAACAGGTCCGATTGGCATAACTGTTTTGCCATACACTTCATTTAATACTTGAGCCATCGCTGCATAAATAGCAGACAAGCCACAAATAATACCTTCGTAACCAGCAATAATTAAGATTAATTCAGAACCAGTAAAGTTCCCAATGGCTAATAAGAAGAATAATAACGTTAATGTACCAAACACAACTTGCAAAGCCACGTTAATTCGAAGTGTGCCAATGAACATAAATAATGTAAACAGACCCCACATGAATAAGAAGGCTGCCATGGATAGTGAATTTGGAGCCTCACCGTATCCCATCATAGGTAAAATATTTAATCCCACAAGCGCTAACCAGAAAAAGCCATATGAAGTAAACGCTGTTGTTCCAAATGTATTGTTTTTCTTGAATTCCATGATACCTGCAATGACTTGTGCCATTCCTCCGAAGAAAATACCCATTGCTAAAATCATAGCATCCAATTCGAAAAAGCCTGCATTATGAATATTAAGTAGTACTGTTGTCATTCCGAAACCCATTAATCCTAAAGGTGCAGGATTGGCAGTGATTTCACTATAAAAAGCCGTCTTATTTTTTTCCACTTTTATTCTCCTCATCATCATTACTTTTCTTAACACAATATAATATTATACTGGCCTATGTGATACGCTGTCAAACATATTTATAATGAATACGCTTCACTTTTTGAATAGTTATTCAATTGTGTCCATTTCAAGTGACTAACCACTTACTTATGTCAACTCAGCTTTCGTCTCTACCCTATACACTCTAAATATGAAAAAACACGAGTGGTTTGCATGCTTAAGGCAACCTCCCACTCGTGTTTTAACTTTTTTATAATTGTTCCACTTGATTTTTGATAATAAAATATCGAGGAACATGGCTAGACATTCCCTCCATCATTTTCTCTGCCTCAATGATGGCATCTATGTTACTGAATAGCCCCGGTTCATTAATAGACGGATCAGCTATAATAAAATTGACTTGATTTCCTATTTGCCAGTAGCCTTTTATTAAGACCGCGTGACCAATTGACATCTCTTCTGGTAAGAAATACATCACATAAAGTAAATCGCCTTTATCGAGATACGTTGTCATGGTTTCCGAATCAATGTCCCATGAATCTTCGAAATGTACCCCATATTTAGTCATGGCCGTTTCCGCTACCCCATCCGTCCAACCTTGTCCGTGTTCAGGGTATTCATTTCTTAATTCTTCAGTAGTCGGATGATTTGATTGTCCTTGGAAACGCAAAGCCATCTCAACGACGGCTGGCATACAATTAACATCCCCATATTCCCCTGTTTCGTATTGATAAACATGCCAGAAATCTGAATTTTCAGTATAAACAATCGTTTCGACAGGTAAGTCAATGGTCTCATCTTTATATGTTTTCACAAGAGCTGTTACGGCAGATATAGCTGCCCCAAAAGGTATGTTTAACATATCCAATGTTAGATTGCTTCTTACTTGTTCATCATAATTAATAGCTGACATGAAACCCCAATCGTCTCTATGTCCAGTTTGTTCTGGGTGGAATAACCCATCTTCTGTAAAGTAAAATGTATCCACTGCTTTTTGAGTATAAACGTTATCTGTGTCTGTTAACTCTGTATAAACTGAAGGCTCAAGGGATGCAATATTATCTTCATAAGCCCGTACCATCATCTCCGCGGCAGTTAATTTCGTAAGGGGTTGGTTAACTGTGACTTTTTCCTCTACCAATTCTTCTAGTTCATATCGATTGATATCTCCTTGAATTTCTGACCATAGATATAATGAGTGAGTAACATTTATCCTGTTTAACAAGTCTCCCGGAGTCGCTTCATCTGCTTGATTATGCTTTTGTCGGTCTTGAATAACGTCTTGTAATGTCATCAACCAGTAACTGGCTGCACCATAATTAACCGGCATATCCAGTTCACTTTCCGGCATAACATAATAGTTGTCGATAACCTCTAGCATTGTCATCTTCTTCACCCCTTCACTGTAGGGTGAATCAGTATGATAGAAAGAGCTATCAATGGGACCAATTATGGATTCATATGCTTCTGGCAAAAGGCCCAACATATCTTCCCCATTCATCTCATCTAGCGCTTCTTTCTTTTCAATAGTTACGCCTTCACTTTCTAAGTAGATTAAATTGTCTTGCACTATTTTTTCACTAGGTGATAAGACTTCGTCCGTTTGTTTATTTTCTACCTGACCAGTTTCAGGTTCAGTCGCCAATGGGGTATCTGTTGGCGCTTGATGGCAGCCCGAGGTTATCAAACATGCGCATAATAAGCCTAATAGTTTCATGTAACTACGGTAATTAGTTGGTTTGATCATAAGTCAGACACCTTTCTATGTAAAAACCTCATTACTATCTATTCCCAAACCATTTTCTATGTTTTACTTTTGTGTAGTCAGTCGACGACATGATTATGTTACAATTAGCAATAGTTTTTTCGTGTTCGTAATATTTAATTTTACTCATCATAGTAATCTACCTGAATAATTCATACTTTTAATTAAAACCATGTGAAACTGCCTCACGGCAGCTTACAATTACTTTTTCATCTTCACCC